>NZ_JBHXFL010000034.1:0-80560 GCF_042724095.1 Streptomyces sp. NPDC127100 | reverse complement strand
CCCCCCCCCTCTTCTTTAGACTTTTATTTCTTTTCGCTTTCACGCGTGAGCATCTGAACGACTGGATGGATGAGGCCTCAGGAGAACCAACGACTGGATGGATGATGACTCAGCGAACCGCCTACGACTGGATGGATGACGACTCAGAGGACGCAGCGCCTTACTCGCTGGCCGACCACCGAGGCGTGCCCAGCCCCCCTTGGGGCCGGGGGGGCTGTCTACGAAATCATCGAAATTCTTTACCATCCGATTTGACAAGCCCCTGACCTGCGGTTTTGTTTTCGAAATGTCCGCTTCGACCACGTTGCTCCCGATTCTCTCGAAATCCCCCTGACCTGCAGTTTTTTTCGGAGCGCTTCTGCTCCGAAATTCCAAATAATTAGAGATGGCAAAATTTGTGTAAAGGAACGAAGGTGATAAGATTGGACAAAATCGGACAGTCGGGCACTACAGTCGGAGCCTTGTCAATTAGTTGGAGTGCAGAGTTAGCCACCGCCTCGCCATTTTTTGATTATACAAACAGCCTCAATCGGTTCCGCAGGCGTGGTTTGTGGTGCAAGGCGTCACGGGCAAGGCATTTTTGAAGTGCAGCCTCGTCGAATACTGACTCTGATTATGCATCCGATATGGCAAGTATGTCCGTTTCCCTCGATTATCGGTGAATGTGTTCGAAGCGGACATTACGGAAACATCCTTGCAGGTCACGGTGCCTTTATGCTAAATTTATGGATATTCGCAATGTCCGTTTCATCCACACTTACAGAAATGCAATTAGCCCAAATAGGACAGGGAGGGCCGAGTTTCGATGGTCTCGCACTTCGAGATCCCCGACATGGCAGACGGCTTGCCGACACTCGAGGATTTCCAACGCACACACGGCGAATCGAGTGCGCCTGCATCGCGTGGTCGACCGCGTCAGAATCCACTTGCAACGCAGGAGACGCTGCGCAAGTTCGAAGCTGAACAGCGTCGACGGGCACGCAAGCGCCTCAACGAGGCGCGCACCATCCGCAAGGCCGAGGTGGACGTGTTCATCGAGGGCGTCTTCCGTGAGCACCCGCAGATCCAGGCTCTACTGATCAGTGTCGTGAACCACGTATTCGAGTACGCTCAGCGCGGCGACAAGCCCCTCACCGACTATGACGCGCGCACTTATGTGACTCAGGGCATCGTGCGCGAGATTCGCCGCCTGATCGGCCCCGAGGCCACCATCGCCTTCCTGAAGGCCATGCATGGCGGTCCGGTCGAGGAAGACGCTGACATCGAGGCAGAGCCCGAACCTGAGCCGCAGCCTGAGCCGGTTACCGCCATGGACGAGGTACCGGTAACAGGGGACTCGAAGTGGGATGACGCCTGGGAAGCTGGGGAGTTGCCGGAATGATTGACTGGACGTGGATCTGCCCTCAGTGCTCCACGACATACAGTCAGGTGATGGCCAAGTACTTTAAGGGGCAGTGCAGCACTGGGCACCCGCCGCGAGACTTGTCCAAGTTCCACCCCGAGCCGCGCCTGCCGGAGGATCCACTGAATATCCCGTACGAGAAGCCGTACGAATGGATGGAGCACGCCAAGAAGCCCATCAAGCCGATCGAGGTGCCTCCCGAGCTGGCTGTCGTCGAGACCGACGAGGGTGAATACGATTTCGGCTTTGGTCGCCCAGCGCCGAAGGTGGTACCACCCGAGCCTGATCCGGCCGAAACTGCCCAGCGCATCAAGGAAGCGATGTATGGCGTCGTACCGCCTGACGAGGCAGGTCTTATGGCGCGTACGATCTACGTCCTCATCCAGAAGCTGGGCGAGAAGGTTCCGCTCGACTTCACCGAGATGAGGTACATCATCGACGGCACGGACCGGCCAGTACCCGAAATCGCCCGCGAGGAGACTGTCATGGGGAGTCAATTTTACATTCACACCAAGATTTACGAGTAGTGTCACGGCCTAGTCCCGCGCGGCCGGGCGCGGCGTGCACCACTCCCCCACGCCGGAAGCGCCCCATGGCGATGCATCATGACACCTCTCGCTAGAGAGCGACACGAGTGTGCCTATGGGGCCGATCCGCCTAGAGAGAGCCGCTAGAGGCCCACCTAGCCCTTCTGGCCTACAAAAGGGTTATCCGGATAGATAAGGGTTATACATGGATAAATCGGACATGGACAAGCCCCAAGGTATACCGTCTTTCCGGTGTCCAGTGTGCCAGACCGTGTCATATCACCCAGAAGATGTGAAGTATGGGTATTGCGGTATCTGTCACGCGTTCACGGGCGAGCCCATACGGGTGCCCCCAGCAAAACCGCCTAAACCTTAGAACACACTTCCGCCACGCCGGGTGATAGTTCGCTGGCGCAATGCATCCGGACGCTTGCTTTCCGGCGGTTGAACGACGTACGTTGAGCCTGCGTGTTTGTCGAGCGCGCAACCGGGTCGCAGCCTGCCTGGTGCCTCATGAGGGTTCTCCCACGCATCCTCGTCGGGGCGTCCGTCGCCAGTGAACCAGGCGGGCTGCTTGCCCCGCGAGCTGCATGGCTCTGAGGTGAACTACCTTTGCGGCTGCTGTTGTGACTCACCCCCCCGAGTCAAATGCCGGTCCGACCAAGGGTAAAGCGGCCTGCATCCCCCCGCAGGCCGAGTTTCACCTCAGAGCCTTGCAGGTCCCATAAACTTCCCCAGCCTACCCCCAGTAGGCGCGTGTTCGGCCCCGACTTCATCCGCGAGGCCGACACAGGTGGAAGAGAAAGCGAAAGGCCAGACCTGCCGTCCACGCGGGGTCTGGCCTTTCGCGACTTCTAGGCTAGGAGTGAAGTTATGGCCTTGCGGGATGTCGAGATGGTTCTCGTTCGCCATCAGCGTCATCGAGGTGGCTGCTTGTGCGGCTGGGACGACCTGGGCAAGTCATTGGCCGAACATCAGGCCATCATGCTTGCAGAGGCCGGATTGTTGCGCGATGAGTCAGGTACCGAGTTCACTTCTGTCATGCGTCCGCCGCAGTAGCTCGGACAGCTCGTCGGCGATGACCTCGTCATTGTCCGGCAGGAGTCCTCTCGCCATGTGCTTGAGGAAAGAACCCTCAGGGGCGAGTCGATGCACCAGTACTCGCAGCTCGTCAACGCCTAGCCTCACGCCGATGTGCGTTTTGGTGACTTCGGTAATCTCGGCTTCCATGAGCCCCCCTTTGTCTGTAATGTCCGTTGCAGCCCGTTGCGACCCCCGCAACGGGTACTTGTCGACAAATCGTCTTGCACCTAGGGTTGCACCACCGTCACGGTTCGTGTACCTTCAGTGACGTCGGCAACGAAGACACCCGGCACGCGGAGAACTGCGCCCCCACCCGTTGGGGGCCTTGAGTGCCGGGTGGGTCGACAAGGACAGGTTCTCCACTCCTCCCCGAGGGGTCGTCTGGTCCACTGCTCCACGGTGCGATCACAACCAGACGACCCCTCGACCCTCTCTAGCGTTGTAGTGCCGCGACGGGCCGCTGCACATCGAGGGCGCGGGTCTCTCTTGTGATGACAACCTCAACTAGCTTCATGAACTGAGATAGGTCATCAAATGCGTTCGCACAGACGTGCTGGCGAATGCATTCGAGTATGAGGTCCCAGCGCTGCTCTTCACGAGGTCGCGTGTCCGGCTGGACACCTCGCGGCAGGTCGACGGTAGCTGCCTTGTGTCGGATTGCCCTGCGTCGAGTGCGCTCGGTGTAGCGGCACAGATGCCCGCGACACCCTTTCTGGTAAGCGTACGGCTTCCCGTGGGTAAGGCCGCTATACTCTTCCTGGGCGAGTTCCATCTCGATCTCGCGCAGCAGAGTATCCATGGTCAGGCTACTTGTCCGGGTGAATGTAATTGCAGTCATGACTCCCCCTAGTCAGACGCGATAATCTGGTAGCGAACGGTGGGTCGCCCCACGCCGCGAACAGGTGGGATTTCTTCCACGAGTCCCATCTTCTCCATTGCCTGAAGGCAGCGAACTACCTGCTCCAGCGTGTAGCGCCTGGAACCGATCTTCTGGATGATCTGCCTGGCCGAGGGTGGCTTCCCCGTCGAGGCGTGGATCGACAGAATGGCTCGCGACACGACTTCACGAAGTTCGCTGTCGTCGGCCTTGTTCACTGCCTGGTCGAGCATCCCGTAGGTCAACACGAGATACTTGTACATTTCGTTGGCCATCTGAACAGCGTCAGCTGGCACTTTCCCCCGATGGAGATTGACCGTCTGTAGAAGGATCATCTTCTTGTACATCAGGTCGATTCGTGCGGTTGCGCCGCTACGGTCAGCCTTCTTTGCCGGGTGGACGACCTCCATGAGGAACTCGGCCGCCTGATCGAAGGCAGGGCGCTCCCACTGGATGATGGATTCTGATGTCGATCGCGTACCGGCCCAGCCAAAGATTCGCTGGAGCGGCTTGATGAGCGGATCGACCTCTAGAATCTCACCACCGAGTGGGATGTACTGCTTGTGCTTACCGGTGACGAACATCCAGCGATTCAGGAACCCGCTTCGCAGATGCGAGTCGTTCACCAGCGTATTGAGCACCTCCGGCTGGGTGGACGAGAACGTCGTAGCGAAGGGCTCGCGAGCGGTCGCCTTATTGTTGGTCAGTGAGCCGGTACTCACTTCCTTACTGGCGTCGAAGAATTCGATCATGAACTGCGCCAGCGTCGCACCCTTGTTGCTGGTGCGGTGCATCAGCGTCGCAAACTCCTCGAAGTCTACGATGCCGCGCACTGGCGCTTGGCCGATGACCTGGTTGGTCAGCGGGTCCTTGAGGAGCTTCTCGAACTCCTTCACCATGTACTCGCCCGAGCCGGGATTGGAGACTCGCTTGACGCCCTTGTTGCCGGGGTCATCCTCGGCGAACGGCAGCGCCTGGCGAACCAGCTCGGTGGCGTACCGCTTGGCATCGGACTTGCCGTCTCCCGTCGGCCCACACAGACAGAGGAAGATGTTCGCCATGACCGGGCGCTTGTCGTGCAGGGCCAGGTCGCGTCCGATAGCCAGGCTCAGCGCAGCCAGTGCGCTGAAGTAGTGGTACTCCTCCGGCACGTCATCGACCGTGAAGTGATCCATGTACTGACCGAGGAAGCTCTCGGGCGGCGTGATGTTGCGCCAGTCGAGGAACACTCCACTGTCGTCGTCTCCGCTGTCGTCTCCGGCTGCCGTGAGCCCGAACTTCTTGAGCATCCCCTCCGTCGGAGTGATGATGCTCGGCACGATGATCTTAGGCTCGGCTGGAGTGACCAGGCCGGTAGGAGCTGGCGTAGGCGGTGGAGCCGTCCCCAGCGGGCTACCAGCCGGAATCGAGATAGGCGTAAAGCCGGGAATCTTGAATCCGGCAGGCATCTCGATCGATGCGGGCGAGGGTGGCGCAGGAGGTGCCTCGGCAGGCTTCTCCTCCACCGGAGGCGTAACCGGAGGAGTCGGAGCAGGAGGCGTAGTCTTCTGTGCCGGAATCGGAGCAGCCACGGGCGGCGGCTGTACCGGAGGTGCCGCAGGGGCAGGCTGCACTGGAGGTGCAGTCTGTACCGGAGGCGCTACAGGCGGAGGCGCGACCGGCGGAGGCGTAGACGGCACCGCCTGACCCGGCAAGGTGACGCTAATGGGCTTAACGCCTGGGATCTGAAATCCCTTGTGGACTCCATCCCCATTAGCCGTTCGAGGCGTCGGGACCGCAGCTTCCTGCTTGGGAAGTGCTGTGGTGTCATCTCCGCCCGAGACGGCGTATTCCTTGCCGTTCAGACCCTTGATAATCTGGATGCCGAAGTCTGCCGCCATGTCGGCACGCAACGCCTGGAATGCACCAGGTGTCGTCTTGTAGCCGGGTACCGGGTAGCCAAACCTGATGGCTGCCAGGTCGTAGATGTCTCCGCCGTAATCGCACGGATCGCAGTACCAGACGTTCTTGTCCGTGTTGCACCACGCAGACGGATGACTGTCTACGTGGTGCGGAAACGGGCACCTGAGCATGATGCTCTCGGTCTGGCCGTCCCAGCGCTTCTCGGGCTCACCCTTGCCGATCCAGCGCTTATACGCGGTAGTGATCGGCATCGCCTTGATGATTCCGTCGAGCTGCTCGTCGGCAGGCGACCGCTCATACTCAGGCAGCTGCGGCACGTCCATAGCGACGAAGGCAGCCGGTGGCTTCGACTGCTCTTCGGTCTTGGTCTTGCCGTCATTGCGGTACCAGTCGCCCGCGTTATCGCGGAGGCCGTTTCCGTAGATGCCGATGATCTCGTCACCGACACTTGCGCGTTCCTTCTCCTTTGCCGCACGACGCTTTGCGAGAACTTCGTCAAACTTCGTCTGCGACATCGGCCTACACTCCCGTCTGCTGCGGGAGGCGCGACATGATCCAGGGATCTCGCGTCTGCAGGGCGAGCAATGGATCGATGGGCTGGAGTGCCTCGCCGGGCGCGGAAAGGTCCACGAAGAAGGAGATCTCCTTCGGGTGCGCGGCCTTGAAGTTCCTGCCGAGCGGGAGGCGCATGAGGTTTCCGTACCCGTCTGAGTTCTTCTTTTCCTGCTTCGGGTATGCTTCGACGTCGAGCTGCGGGTAGCCCTCGATGGGGTCCTGGTTGATCGCGTCGTAGAAGCTCTTGCCCCTCATGGGACGGAAAAGCTCGGACTGCTCCAGTACCATGATGGCACCTTCGCGGGCGTCCGCAGCCGGTACGGGCTTGTCGAAGAAGCCGTAGACATGCAGCCCCTTGCTGCCCGAGTACGACACCAGGCACGGCAGCTCGAAGTCGCCCATGATGATTCGGGCGAAGTGCTCAGCCAGCACGCGCAGGCAGAGCTTGGTCCAGGTCCGCGACGGGTGGGAGCGATCCTGCCACGCCTCGCGCGGGATGTACTCGTAGAGATGCGTCTCGCCGTTGGCGTCGATGTACGGATACTTCTGGACCGTCTTGCGCAGGTCGATGTCCAGCGCAAACACTCGACACATGTTCTCGCTGTCGAGCAAGTAGTGACCGAAGGAACGTTCCCCCCGGATGTGCGAGATCACATCAGGCATCTTGATCGGGACATCGCGGTCGTCTCGACGACTGACGGTGCACCGGTGGAAAGCCCCGTTGATCTTGTTTTGTTCAGCTTTCGCATCTCGCCTTTGCACGAAGAGCTTACCGAGCAGACCAGCGACCTGCCACTCGTAAGTCCCTTCCAGGCTAGCGACTTCTGTCAAGAGAAGCCCCCAGGTCTATTTCGGTCTTGTGTCGGACGCGACCGATAATGTTGTGTGGTACCACCATGTTGATGGCTCACCGTGATCGTACACGTCGGTTGTGACATAGACAACCGGCGCGCCGTTGCCGGATCGCCCTAGGGTCGGGTACCATCCTGGCGATGCGTTTCATGCTGCCAGCTCCATGAGGACCGGTGGAGTCTAGGCAAGCTGCCGCCCCCAGGCGATGACGCAGAAAGGCCGGGTGCTGGTCTTCGGGAGTCGGACCCCGAAGTTCCAATCAAGCACCCGGCCTTCGCCTTTTTCTGCATCCAGTTGCGACTTGCGATCCCTTTTCGGTCCCGCGCCTCCCGAGGTTTGATGGTAGACCCATAGGGAACACCGCAGTTAGCCTCCCGGACTAGGCCACGTTTCGGGATGGTGTAGAGATGACCCTGGATGCCGGGATCGAGCACGACTTTCCGACGGAGGTGTGGTTCCGCAATCCAGACGCCTATGTCCGCGAGCTGGCGGAGGTAGGCGTCGGCATGATCGCCTGGGATCGCGGATACCTCGTCAAGAAGCGTATCGACCCATGCAAGCACGCCGAGCTGTATATGCCGCAGCTCCCCTGGCGGGTACTCGCCATCGGCCCGCAGGGCACCGCAGAGTACACGCCTGGCGATGAGTACGGCAAGCCGAGCGCAGTTTATCCGACCTACTGCTACGGCGAAGACCCTTCGAAGTTGGAGACGCTCGCCGAGTACCCTGCAGGGCAGGACGAGGATCTGTGCAACGACAAGTCCATCCCCCTGGACCAGCGGCCGGTACTCGGTCAAGAGCACCGCATCGTCATCAGTGATGTGCCCAACATGCGACAGGCGGGCAGTCGAGCGTTCCTCAAGATGCTGGTCGATATCCAGCAAGAGTTCACCGACTGCATTATCCACCTGCACGGTCTGTACGGCTACCGACTCATGTTCGGCCAGCCGCTGCGTGCCGTCGACTACGAGGCGCGCACGACCGCCCAGAAGGGCAAGGTCGTCACACCAGCCGGTCGTGAGATGCCGTTTGAGCGACTCGCAGCCCACGCCCACTGGGCGACGATGCTCGGGATGCGTCCTGGCGAACTGGCGATCCCCCGCAATCGGTGCATCTACAACATCCGATCAGTATTGTGGGCTGGTGCCAACTTTCGCAAGGATGTTCAGTACCGCGTCTACGGCAAGGGCACGCTTGTTGACGATGGCCTCACGGAAGCGATCCTGGCGATCGAGGCTCGGCGAGATGAGATGAGCCCCGAAGAACTCGAACGTGCCGAGTTCGTGCTGGAGCAGATGCGTGCCAACGCAGGAATCTCGGGAGGTGGCACCGACACCACCACCCCGACGGCTTCCTATGCCCTGCCAGTCGTCTCGCAGGATAGCTACCGCAGCCGGAAGGGCCTGACGAAGAACGGCCTGGCGGCCAAGGAGGGCGATTACTTCCACTGCGACAACTGCAGCCTGGCTGACAACTGCAAGTCCTTCCGCGAAGGGGCGGTGTGTTCCGTGCCTCAGTCTGAAACCAGTCAGCTGGCGAAGCTGTTCGGCAGTCGAAGTAGCGATCAGATTATCGACGGCCTGGGTCGCATCCTGGAGATCCAGTCCGAGCGGGTCGAGCAGGGCCGCGACGAGGAGCGACAGTTCGATGAGCTGAACCCTGAAGTCAGCAAGATGCTGAACAACCTGTTCGCTAACGGCGTGAAGCTCGCCAAGCTTATCGACCCCACGCTGAACGGTGGCCCCAAGGTCAACGTCAACGTCGGAGTCGGCGCAGGCGGTCAGGCTGCTGTGATGGCTGGCAATCCCAACCAGCTCATGGGTGCCATCGTGCGCGAGCTGGAGTCCAAGGGTATCCCCCGCGAGCAGATCACGCCCGAGATGATCCAGGGCGTCCTGGAGGGCATGTCTGGCCAGGCTACGCCGACGGCCGCCATCGAGGGGCAGGTCATCTCTCGTGACTGACGATGGACTCTGCAAGTGCGAGTACGGCATGAAGCAGCGCGTTAGCGAGTCGCACATTCGCAGGGTCGAGCGGCGCGCAAGGATGCGGTGGACTTGCGTCATGTGCCAGAAGCCGCTCCTCCCTGTGGAGGTGAGCGGTGGACGCCGCTAAGATTGCACGCGACCTCGCCTGGTTGAAGAAGTATCCACACTTCGATCAGAAGCCTGCGAGCATCCTTGAGTTCATCGGGCCGGGCTACCTGGACATCGAGTCGCGCATCCGTCCCGGCATCAAGCAGTCGCTTGTCGACATCTTCGGTGACGAGGTGAACGGCGACCGGATCGCCAAGTTCCGCTGGGGCATGTGGACCGGCGGCATTGGCATCGGCAAGACAACGATCGCTTCGATCATCCTGCCGTACATGGTGCACTGGGTGCTGTGCCTGCGAGATCCACAGGGCTACTTCAACCTGCTCCCTGGTTCGCGTATTGCATTTATGCAGATGTCGACCTCGGCGAAGCAGGTCATCGACGTCGCCTTCGGTGATATCTTCGCGCGCATCAAGCACGCCGACTGGTTCGTCAACAACTACCCGTACGACACCAAGTACAGCAAGATGATCAAGTTTCCGAAGGATGTCTGGATCGTACCGGGCGACAGTACGGAAACCAGCTTCGAGGGCTACAACATCCTCGGCGGCATCCTAGAGGAAGCCGACTCGCACAAGCAGACCCAGGATAAGGATTACGCAGACGTCGGCTTCGATACGATTAACTCTCGTATCGACTCGCGTTTCCAAGATCGTGGCTTTTTGCTTGTCATCGGGCAAATGAAGAAAGGCGACGGGTTCGCCAAGCGTAAGTACGACGAGTTCAAGGCTGACCCCGAGAACGCCTACACGATGCGAATGGCGATCTGGGAGTCGCTCGGCTGGGACAGGTTTCTTCAGCCGAACGGCGAGCGCGACAGCTTCTGGTATGACACTCGCCGCAAAAAGATCGTTCCGACCGGCGTGGTCGACATCATCGAGAACGAAAACCTCATCGAGATCCCGACGGTCTACCGCAAGAGCTTCGAGAACAATCCCGAGAAGGCCCTGCGCGATCTGGCTGGTATCCCGCCTGCCACCGAGGACCCGTTCATCTCGTTGGTCGATCGGATCGACGACTGTGTCGACAAGTGGCAAGAGCGTAACTCGGGTATCGGCTCGCCAGTGTCCGACTCTCCCACTCGGCCGAAGCTGGCGACGTGGTTCACGTGTATGGACTCACTTAAGCGAGCTATCCACATCGACATCGCAGTCTCGGGAGACGGTGACGCGCTCGGCCTGGCGATGGGGCACGTGAGTGCCGTCAAGGATATCGACGGCGAGAGTAAGCCTTACATCATCATCGACATGCTGTACCGCATCAAGGCGGCACCGGGCACTGAGATCCTACTCCAAGAGATCCGACACCTGATCTACAACCTCCGAGACGATCGGAAGTTCAAGATCCGCGCCGTGACTATGGATGGCTTTCAGTCGACCGATACCATGCAGCAACTGAAGCGACGGCGCTTCCGTGCCGAGTACTTGTCGGTCGACCGCAACAAGGCACCGTACGAGGATCTGCGCGAGGCCATCTATGAGGGCCGCCTGGAGTTTCCGCCGTACTTCACGTACATCAAGTCCGGCGCAGATCAGCAGGTGCAGATCGCCATCAAGGAACTGACCGAGCTGACGGACACGGGCAAGAAGATCGACCACCCGCCGAACGGCAGTAAGGACGTAGCTGACGCCATGGCGGGAGTCGTTTACACCCTGATGGGTGAGCGCACTTACGCTCGCGGAGCCTCGCCTATCGCCATGGGTGAGGTGGTGCCTGTCAAGGAGGAGAACGACTTCGACTTTGGTAACGGCTTCGATCACCCAGCCGTGCGTGGCGGCGGCCTGCACGCACCGCTACCTCCAGACTCGCCGCTGGGACTGCTCGGCCTAGGTGCGATGCCTCCAAGGCGTCGGTGATAACCGGGGTTATCAGGGTTCGCGACGCTAGGTGAGTGACACGCCGGACTCCCGATCCATACAGTGAAGGCCCGACAGGCAGACGCCTGTCGGGCCTTCACTCGCTTCTGGCCCTCGGCTAAGGCTGACTCGAATGACTCGGCTGCTGCTGTCGTCCGGGAACCGGAGAATCATGCTGCTCGATCAGTACGGCAGGCCGATGCAGTCGGCGACCAACTTCAAGAAGGCAAGCCCGCCCATCCTCGGCGAGAAGTTCGGCAACTGGGCAGGTCGAGATGACCTGTACATGTATAGCCTCCCCGGCGGCGGCTTCCTCCAGTTTGACCTCAGCAAGCTGACGCTAGCCGACTATCGGCAGATGCGCGACCACTACCAGATCCAGGCGTCGCTGTCTGTACTCACGTTCATGCTCCATCAGCTGGAGTTCACGATCGAGTGCGACAACAGGAAGATCGCGACATTCTGCCAGGACAACCTGAACAAGGTCTGGACGCGGCTGGTGCGCGGACTCTCGCAGGCCTTCTGGGCGGGATACTCGCCGATGATCCTGCAGTACGAGAACGACATCGACGGCCGGGCTGTCCAGCTCGCCAAGGTGAAGGATCTTGTACCCGAGGAGTGCCGGGTCAACTGGAAAGAGGTCGAGGGTTGGCGTCCGCCGGGAAAGAATACGATCCCGCCGAAGATCAAGATCTACGACGGCATCCAGCAGTTCGGAGCACCCTGGCCGATCCCAGTCGACAACACTCTCTGGTATCCAGTACTCAGCGAGAACGGCGACTACTATGGGCGCAAGCTGCTACGGTCTGCCTTTCAGCCGTACTTCTTCAGCATGCTCATGCATCTGTTCGCGAACCGGTACTACGAGCGCTTTG
Source organism: Streptomyces sp. NPDC127100 (assembly GCF_042724095.1). Classification (NCBI taxonomy): domain Bacteria; kingdom Bacillati; phylum Actinomycetota; class Actinomycetes; order Kitasatosporales; family Streptomycetaceae; genus Streptomyces; species Streptomyces sp. NPDC127100. The sequence continues at coordinate 68,538 of NZ_JBHXFL010000034.1, read as the reverse complement.
GTGAGCCGGTCCCGATTGGTCGCGCGCCGTATGACACCGAGGTCGACATCGGCGGCTCGACCATCAAGGGCAACGAGGCGATGCGGCAGATCCTCTCGAACTTCCGCAACAGGTCTGTCGTGGTTCTGCCCTCCGATCGCGACGAGGACGGTAACCCCGAGTATGCGATCGAGTACCTCGAATCGCAGATGCGTGGTGCCGACTTTGAACGGTACATGACTCGCCTGGATGAGGAGATGTCGCTGGCACTGTTTACGCCGCTGCTTGTGCTTCGCACGGCGGACGTGGGCAGCTATAACCTCGGCACCGGACAGACCCAGGTGTACCTGTGGATGCTGAATGCCATCTCAGGTGACTGGGCCGAGTACATTGACAAGTACGTTCTGAAGCCACTCAAGAACTACAACTTCGGCGAGCGGGCTCCGGACGCGCGAATCAGGTTCCGCAAGCTGGGCACGCAGGCTCAGGAGACGCTCCGTGCCATCTTGACCGAGATGGTTCGACAGGGTTCCGCCAAGGTGAACCTCGAGGATCTCGGCCAAGCGGTGGGGATGCGCGTGGAGGAGGTCCGAGAGGTGACCCAACCCCCCGCTGCGCCCGCTAACGACCCCTCCCAGGACCCCACACAGGACCCCCCGGCGGACCCCGGCACGACTCCGAAGAAGGACACTCGCGTAGGTCGGGATCGAGGCACTGCACCCAAGGGGATTAAGCAGGCGTCGCGTGTTGCGGGACTCATCAAGGATCGCTTGGTGGCGCAGTACGAGAAGGCCCTGCGCGAGAACCGGCTCCCGGAGTTGAGTCTTGACTTCGGATACCAGGCACAGATGGTCGCCGCGCTGGAGGGCGAGGTTGACGACCCGCTGGCAGCGTACGCGGCACTCGTGGACACTGTCACCATTTTCGTTACGGATTTCGTAACGATGGAGTCTCACGACAAGAACTCGGGCGCTGACTGCATCAAGTCCCTCGTAGACCTCTGGGTGGCGCACCTGGAAAAGGGGACCGTTTGAGTACCGAAGCTCGCACCAAGAATTCAATGAGGTGCTTCTGCTCGCGACAGCCGCTACTGGCGACCTACGGCCTGACGGTAGACGGCAAGGCGTACGTGCACGTCAAGGTCTACAAGCAGAAGCGCATCTACGGCAATCTGCTCATCTTGCAAGGTGAGACGCTGATGCAGTGCCGCGAATGCTTCAGGTGGCACAGGATCAGAATTGCGGAGCGGGCTAAACCGCCGCAGTTCTCAGAGGTGCAGGGAGTTTCACTTTCCTGCGACGACGTGCTAACCGCCGTCGATAGTGGACGCCCAGGAGGGGCTATGGCTAAAGTAGCTGATCGAGATGACTGACACACTCGCTCCCGGCGCACGGATGAACGTTGCTCTGTTCTCCGGCGGTATCCTCGCTGGCGTAAAGCCCGAGGTCTACCGCAAGGACAACGGAGTACTCGTCGTGTCCGGCCAGCCGGTCTTTCGGTCGGGAACCTTCCGGGACAGCATGGGCTTCCAGCACACCTGGGAAGGCCTGCACATGGACCAGATGGTCGCGCACTACAAGATGCTGCGCGACCGTGGACTGTTCGGAGACGTACCAGTCCGCGACGGCCACCCAGGCTTCCTGGTCAACGGCGTTCCGGGAGCTGGCGGTGTTGTCGGCTGGCACACCGACCTGGAGGCGCGCGAGCTGGAGACGCACACCGGCTCGAAGGAGACGTTCCTGCTGGCGCACTACGAGATCACCGATCCCGAAGCGCGAGCCAAGTACGAGAACGGAACCTTCCGCAACCGGTCGTCGGAGGTGGGAGAGTACACCACCAACGACGAGGCGACGTTCTGGCCCACATACATGGGGTTCGCCTTCGTGGACATCCCGGCCGTCGAGGGCCTCAATTCGGTGTCGGGCTTCAGCAAGTCGAACGCACGTAGTTTCGTAGTACTGACCGAAAAGGGGTTCTCCGTGAGTGGTACGGAGTCTTCGGACAAGAACGCCGGACAGGCTTCCGGCCAGAGCGGAGTGACGCCGCCGACTCAGGGTGCGCCGGTGACGCCGCCCCCGGCCCCGGTGCAGCAGCACGCCGCCCCGGCCCAGCCGTTCGCTTTCTCGATCAATGGCCAGACCATCACCGACCCGGCCGCCGTCCAGGCGCACATCACCGGCCTGGAGACCTTCCGCGCCGAGAGCATCGCCGCCGGTCGAGTCGCCTTCGTCACCAGCATGGCGAAGGAGGGCAAGATCCTCGCGAGCCAGCTCGAGTCGCTCACGGCCTTCGCCAAGACGCTGAACGACGAGCAGTTCCAGTCCTGGAAGACCGCGATGGAGGCGCAGCCGGGTTCGCCCGTGCTCGCGAACCACGCGGCCGGTACCGGCACCCAGAGCGAGCCTGGCCAGCCCGCCGACGAGGCCAATGCGGCTCGCGTCATGACCCTGCGCAGCGTCGTGTCGATGCACCAGTCCCGCGGTGCCTCGCCCGACGAGATCAAGGCGAGCGCCTCGTACAAGGAACTCGTCGCCCTCGACCCGACCGCCGCCATCTGAGGAGTTAGGCATGGCAGACTTCGTAAAGGGTGGCCAGAACCTGCGGCCTCCGTTCGGGGTGAACGAGTTCCTGCGTTCGACGCAGGACGTAAAGTACGAGAGCTACACCGTCGCTCACAACTCGGTCCCGGTCACCACCGTCTTCGACGGCTCGGACCAGAAGATCCTCGACCGAGGCGTCGTGATGGCCAAGATCACCTCCGGGCCGGACGCGGGCAAGATCGGCCCGTTCCAGGCCGGTGCGACCGACGGACGAGCCGACACGGCGAACATCGTCGGCCTGAACGACACCTTCCTGCCCTGGCAGCTCCTGGAGCGCGACGTCGAGGTCGGCGTGGTCTACGAGTGCACGGCCGTGCAGGGCTGGTGCAAGGAGCTGGTAGCCGACGGCACCAGCGTGGCCCTGACGAACGCCACGGCTGACGCGATGCGCGGCGGCAAGGGCGTCGACATCCGCTTCCACTGAGTAGGAGAACGAGTTGAACACGGGAAGTGCGACGCTCTCGAAGTACTCGGGATTCTTCTCGAACTTCGCGCAGGGCGTGATCCCCCAGGACCGACTGGTCCGCAAGGAAGTCGCCCTCGGCGTCATCCGCGAGATCGTCCCGCCGCAGAACCACATCGGTCTGCAGCTCGCGCCGTGGATGCAGGTCGAGTCGGACGACGTCACCTTCCAGTACCTGAACGGGTTCTCGGAGGGCATGGCCCCGGCGCGCGCCGAGGACGCCGAGTCCGAGCTGGCCATGAAGGATGAGACGTGGGGCGGCGAGGGCCGTGCCTCGATCATCGACTGGGCCCAGAAGGACCACTACCGCCCGTCCGACGTCTCGCGGTTCCGCGACGCGCTGGAGATCGCGCAGCAGCTCGCGAGCAGCGGCCAGCTGCCGACCACCGTCACGAACATCCTCGACGGCTTCCAGGCGCGAGTCGCGCGAGACGACGCCCGGCGTCGTCGGCGTCTCGACAACCGGATCGAGTGGCTTATCATGACGGCCCTCGCCACCGGCGGCATCGCTTACAACGACGGCAAGATCAAGTTCAACGTCGACTTCGGTCGACCGGCGAACCAGATCCTCACCGGCGCGAACCGGCTGGACTACTCGGGTGTCGGGCACGACCCGATCGGCGACATCATGCGCATCCAGCAGTACATGTTCGACACGTACGGCGTACGCATGAGGCGCATCCTCGCCAGCCGCCGCCTGCTCAACTCGTTCATGAACTCGGACCGGTTCATCGCCCGCGCCACCGGCATGGTCGTCGGAGGCACTCCGAACGTCCCAGTCGACATCAACTACCTGACCGACGGCTGGGGTCCGGACTCGGCGGTGCAGATCGTGGAGCGCGCCTGCCAGGTGCAGTTCATCGAGTACGACTCGGTCTACCGCACCCGGCCGCTGGGCTCGACGGTCACCACCAGCACGCGGTTCTTCCCCGAGGACCGGATGCTGCTCCTGCCGGACGAGGCCGACATCGCCGAGTTCGACGACACGGCGCTGGGCTTCGGCAAGACCCTGACCAGCCCCCACCCCGAGGGCAACTGGCAGTCCGGCTTCTACGAGTGGGAGCGCTCGACGGTCGACCCGTGGGGCCAGGACCGGGGTACCGGCGTCAAGGCGTTCCCGATCTTCCCGCACATGGACCTGACCTTCGCGGTCGACGTGACTCTGCCCGCGCCGATCGTGATGCCGTAAGGAGGCGCAAGATGGCTCGCAACTCTGACGGAACCGTCACCCGCACGGTGAAGTCCCCGCGCACCAGCGGCTCCGGTCGCCCGGCCCGAGGCTTCACGCCCTCTACTCGCCTGGTCGGCGTGAAGGGCAAGACCGTCGTCAAGCCCGGCCAGCGCGGCTGACCGGATCTCACCCGTGGTGCGCGTCGGGCGGTCCCCCGGCGCGCACCACTTCGCGAAGGAGTAACGGCTCATGGCCGAGCAGGACAAGTCGCTCGTGAACGTGACCGACGACAGTTACGACGGTCGAGACCTCGTCCCCGAGGACAACCGGGACGGCGTGGAGAACTACGTCGGAGTCGACCCGATCTATCAGAACTACGCCAACGAGACCGAGAAGCCGCACGCCTTCACCGACGAGGAGCTGGAGCGCGCTGCCGAGCGCGGTGGCGTCGTCGTGGACGCGAACTCGGACGAGCAGCCCGAGGACGGCCAGGACGAGGACAAGCCCGCCCGCAAGGCGGCCGCCAAGAAGACGGCCGCCACTCCCCCGACGGCCTCGGTCCCGGAGCAGAAGACCAGCTCTCCCGACAGCAAGTAGGGAGTAACTCGTGGCGTATTCGACTAAGGATGATCTGCTGCTGGGGCAGATCCCCTTGCCCTCGTACCTGGACCCAGATACGTACATCTCGAATGCGGCCGAGGAGATCGACGCTATCATCGGTATGACTTATGTCACGCCGGTGAGTATCCAGGAAACGCCCCAGACGAGGCCAACGAAGTTGATCCTGAAGAAGGTAAACAACTTCTTGGCCTCCGGGCGTATCATCATGGCTCTGGACTCGGGGGGCGAGGATACCCAGCTTCACTCGTACGGACGCTACCTCGTCACACAGGCCGAGGCGATCATCAAGCAGATTGCGTCGGGTGATGTCACTCTGGTTGGCGCACAGCCGATCAACAGCGGCGGCAACGGCAATGCGCCAGTCATCGTAAACGGAGACGCCGCCTCGATCGTGGATACCTTCTACGACAACTTCAACCAGGAGAACTGGCCCGACCCGCGCAGGCGTGCATGGTTCGACGGGAGGGCCGAGTAGTGGCTACGGGCTCTGTCCAGTTTGTCGTTCACGTCGACAAGAAGAATGTCGACGAGATGGTGCTGCGGCTGATGGCTACCCTGAACGATGCTGGCATTGCAGCCTTTCTGCACGGCCTCGTCGGACCCTGGCTTGAAAAGCGTACAGAGGATCGCTTCGCCGCTGAAGGTGACGACGTGAGCGGCAAGTGGCTTCCGCTGCAGGACTATACGCAGCAAGTCCGACAGGCTGCCGGATATGGCGCGGAGCATCCGATCAACAAGCGCACCGGCGAGCTGGAGAACTTCCTGACCGACAGCGGCTGGGACATCATCGCTGCGGGAGGTTTCTCGCAGCTGACGTTTCCAGGAAACATGCCAACCGGTAAGGAAGCGACAAAGCTGATGACCGCCCAGATCGGCACTCAGCATCCCAGCACTCCAGCCCGCCCAGTGCTCGGCATGAACGAAGTTGACCTGGCCTACGTTCTGGCGGCACTGTCGACCTACGTGACTCACGGGACGACGGTGAGTGTGGCATGATCGAGCCCGGCCTGGACGTATTCCCCAACAACATTATCAGAATTCTGGCAGACTCAGCGAAGACGCTCGACGGTGATTTGTCGATCTTTCGTCGGCCGCTCAGGACGTCCGACCCCAATCAGTCCGTCGGAGTATTTCCCGGCCAGTGGGTGCCGAACGAGCGCTCGCAGGAGATGGGTCGATTCAATCCCGGCGAGCCCACCCTTCAGCAGTACGTTGTAGGGGTTCAGGCATTCGTCAAGGACGCCGACGAGGAAGTCGGACTGGCTCGCCATTCTACGCTGTCCTATGGGATTCGGTCGATGCTGTACAGGGATGCTTCCATCCGACTAGGCTTCCAGTCGCTGTCGTACACGTCCAACGGAGTCACCGAGCGCTTGAGGCGTTGGGGTATCCGTAGCCAGCGGTTCCTCAGCAACGAGCTGTCCGGTAGCTGGTTGTACCTCAGTACCCTGGAAGTTTGGGCTGAGACGGATTCGAGCTAGGAGAGGTACCCGTGCCCACGAGTGATGACCAGCTCAAGAAGAAGCAGGACAGCGTCAAGGAGCTGCGCGCCCAACTGGCGGCCCGCGAGGCCGAAGTGCTGAAGCTGCAGCGCGCCAAGGAGAACGACGTCACGGCGTCACAGCTGGACACTGAGGCGGAGCAGCTCAAGGCCGCAATCTCGGCCAAGAATGACGAGATCAAGGCGCTCGGCGGCGACCCGGACGGCGTGAAGGTACCGAAGACGAGGTCCACGACCAGTGCCGACGAGGCCCTGAAGGTCGTGAACAGTCCGGTGCCCGAGCCGGACGAGACGCTGACGCCCGCGCCTGCGAGCGACGAGACGAAGAAGGAGGGCTAACCGATGGGATACAGTTCCCAGGCGGGTCAGGTCATCCTGCGCACCCAGGACACCCCCGGCACCCTCGCGTCGGACCTCGGTACCGCTGGTGTCGCAGTCAAGCTCAGGTCCGGCAGCCTCGCGGCCAACCGTGACCTTCTGATTCCTGACCCGGAGATCGGCGGCGGTCGAGACACGGCGGATGCGTACCTCGGTGCGGTCTCCTTCTCGGGCGACTACGAGTTCTACCCGCGCCTAGAGTCGATCACGACCCTGCTGCGTGCGGCGCTCGGTACGGCCAACTCCGCTGCAGCCACCGGCGTCAACACGCACACGATCACGCCTTCCGACGCGGCGCAGCTTCCCATGCTGAGCGTGGAGGAGAAGATCGGTGACGGGCTGGAGACGTTCAACTACACCGACGCAGTCGTCAACACCTTCCACCTGGAGTCCGAGGCGAACGGGTACCTGCAGGGCACTGCGGGCCTGATCGCCAAGCGTCAAGTGGCTGGTGTGACTCCGACGACGGACCCCGACTGGGACAACACGCCCCTGATCGTCGGCACGAACATCACCGTGACCTTCAACGGAGTCACGATCCCGGCCAAGTCGTTCAGCCTCGACGTGAACAACAACTTCGAGGATGACGACTTCCGCCTCGGCTCGTTCTTCCTGGGCGACCTCACGCCGAAGTCCCGCGAGGTCACCGCGTCCATCTCGGTCCGTCACGACGGCGGCGATCTGTGGCGACAGGCCACCTACGGTCAGGCCTCGGCCGTGACTCCGGGCGGCATCATCACCAAGGGTCCGCTGGTTATCAGCATGAAGACCTACGAGACGATCGCGGGCTCGACTCCCCCCACCGTCGGCAGCCTGGACATCGCCATCGGCCAGGCCGTTCTGACGCCGTTCGGTTACTCTCCGTCCGGTGACGACGTCCTGGAGAACGACATCGACATCCGAGGCATCAGGCCGAACCCGGCCACGCCGATCCTGTCGGCGGTCGTCAAGAACGGCCGCGCGGACATCGCCTGACGCGTGCGCCCTCTCTATGGGGGCGCACCCCGACCGACCCTAGCCTTCGAAGAGGCACTGAGACCCTAAAGGGGTTTACGCAATGACGACGAGTGTGGAGCCGATGACCGACCTGCCCGCTGAGCAGTCCGCCCCGCCTGTGGACGAGCCGCAGTACGTCGACTACTTCGGGTTCAAGGAGAGCAGGAAGTTCTTCTTCCCCGACGGCAAGACGTACATCGAGTTCGAGGTCATGAACGAGGGCGCCAAGGCCCGGTTCCAGAGGCTGACCAGCCGAGACCTGCGCGTCGAGCGCGCGACCGGCGACGCCAGGCTTCGGATGGACCCCGGAGCCGAGCGGCACGCACTCATCGACCAGTCGGTCACCGGCTGGAACCTGATGCGGCGCGACCCGAAGGACAAGAGCGCGAACCCCCGCTGGGAGCACGCCCCCTTCGACAAGTCGAACCTCAATCGGTTCTTGGAGAACGCCGACCCGCGCATCGTCGAGGATCTCGAGAAGGAGATCCGGCTGGCTAACCCCTGGCTCATGGACGAGATGACCGTCGAGGACATCGACAAGGAGATCGCGAACCTCCAGGAGCTGCGGGCGAAGGCGGTCGAGCGCGAAGAGGCAAAAGCCGCTTCCGCCGCCTGATCGAGTCCTGGGCGAACGGGCGGCGGATCAACGAAGTACCCGAGTCGCTTCGGCTCTACCAGTTGTGCAAGGCCACGAAGTTCGCGGCACTCCCGTGGGCCGGTGGAATGTATGATCAGCACCCCGACTTGCTCGAGGAGTGGACCATCATCATCGAGGCCGAGAACAAGGCACAACAGCGCGAGATGGAGCAGCAGCGCAGGCAGTCTCGGGCGCGAACTGCGCGACGGAGATAGACTCGCACCGAGTGGCCGAGGTGCGGGGTGGGGAATGGGGCCGGGTAGGTGCTGGACGCGCGCCTATCCGGCCCCGTAGCTTCTTTAGCGTCGGGCACATGAGGCCCTTTTAGGAACTTAAAGTCCTAGGAGTGCCTCTTGAATGCCTTCATGAACATCCAGGTTCGCGTCGCAGCGAACCAGGCGCAGGCGCAGCTTCGCGCCCTGCAGATGGGTGTTGCTGGGCTTAACGGAGGTCTCGCGACGACCGGCGCTCGTGCAGCCGGGTCGCAGCGCAGTCTTGCTGCCTGGGGTAACCAGATGCAGTGGACCGGCCGCCAGCTCCAGACCAACTGGACCTTGCCCCTGCTAGCAGCAGGCGCGGCATCGTTCAAGTGGCAAATGGATAACGAACAGGCCTTCACCAGAATTAGCAAGGTGTACGGCACCGCTGGCATGGCCGCTGCAACCATTCGGAACGAACTGGAAGCGCTCAAGGGCGCGTTCGAGGCGCTGTCCAATGTCTATGGCGTCCAGCAGAAGGAAGTGCTGGAGATCGCCGGTGACTGGGCGGCTGCCGGTGCATCCGGTATCGCGCTGGCGAAGGCGACGCAGCTCACCCTGCAGACGATGGTCCTTGGCGAGCTGAAGTCGGCCGATGCGACGCAGGCACTCATCGCAATTCAGGCGCAGTACGGCTACAACATCAAGGGCCTTACGAAGATCATCGCCACCCTCAACATGGTGGAAAACGAGACCGGCGTCTCAATGAAGGGCCTGATCCAGGGCTTCCAGCGGGCGGCAGGTGTCGCCCGTGGAGCTGGCGTGGATTACCGGCACCTGGCAGCGATGATCGCAGCAATCTCCCCCGCCGCAGGTGGTGCCGCCGAGGCCGGTAACGCACTCAAGACTATCTTCTCGCGTCTCGCATCTCCGACCTCGGAGTCGGCGCAGGTGCTCGGGCTCATGGGCATCAACCTGGACGACCTCAACTGGAAGTCGTCCAACGCTGGTGAGCAGCTCATGATCCTGTCGAAGAAGTTCGAGGGACTAAGCGACAAGCAGAAGGAAGTCGTCTCAACCGTTATCGCCTCGCGTTGGCAGATCAACAAGTTCTCGATCCTCATGCGGGAACTGTCTAGCGAGACTGGCTACTACCAGAAGGCACTGAAGGCCACCGCGGACGACGGCAAGGTTTATCTGCAGTTCCACAAGGAACTGCAGAAGGTGATGAGTTCTAACCCGCAGCGGATGAAGACCATCTGGGTCATGCTCCAGAATGCGATGACGGACATCATCCAGCCGCTCATCCCGATTATCCTATACCTAGCGAACTCGGTACGACTTCTGGTGTCGTCCTTCGCTAGTATGGACCCGGCACTCCAGAAGCTGATCCTGTTCGGCGTGCTCGCACTGGTCATGGTTGGGCCGATTCTCAGGTATGTCGGTTCGCTAATTACTCTTGTAGCAAGTATCGGCCAGGCGTTCCGACTGGTCCTGTTCCCGTTCACCGCGACACTCGGTGCCATGGTAACTGCCGTAACGGCGACATTCGGTGCCATGAGCACTGCCGTTGTCGGCGGAGCCAAGTTCCTCTGGTCTGGCGTGACTGCAGTCACCAGCTTCGCCTTCAGTACCATGATGGCTCTCGTCATGGCGTTCCCGGCGCAGGTGGCTGCAGTCATTTCGACAGCCAGTGCTCTGTGGAACACGGTCTGGCGTACGGCCTGGTTCGTCATGTATGCAGGCGGCTTGGTGGTCTGGCAGTACATCCAGACTGCGTGGGCTGCTACTCTGGCATGGTTCAGCAGGATCACGCCGATTCTCCTCGCTCAGTTGCGCCTAGTCTGGACGACGGGCTTCCTGGGCTTGAGCGTCATCATGTCGACAATCGGCGCGAGGCTCCGGGTTGTCTGGGCTGCGGTACAGACCAGCCTCATCGGTGTGACCATGGTCATCCAGGCGCGGATGCGAGCGATCTGGACCCAGATGTGGATGGCCCTCGCGGTCATTCAGATGACGATCGGTCGAGCAATTCGTGCAGCCTACGAAGGCCTGATGCTCGGTATCGCCGCAGTCTCGTCGGTGATTTACCCGGCAATCTCGCGTGCGTGGTATGCGATGATGTCTGGCATCTACGTCATCGTCAACGTCTGGAACCGTGCTATCAGTACGGTGTACCGAGTCATGATGATGGGCCTGTCGAGTCTGACGTACGTCGGCGGCGTCCTGGTCAGTGCAGCATGGACCGCAGTCACGACCGCCTGGCAGTACATCCTGCTCGGATGGACTTACGTAACGTCTGCCCTGTGGCGCGCCTGGGTGTTCGGCCTGAGCGGAGTCGTCATGTGGGGCGGCAGGATGATCGCCGCAGCATGGACTGCCTCGATGACTCTCCTGCCCCGCATCTTCACGGGTGCCTGGTCACTCATGGTCGGGATCGCCCGAGCAGGCTCCATGGCGGTATCCGGCGCGGCGGCGGCAGGCCGATACGGGATCACCCTCCTGGCGTGGGCCCCTGGGGCCGTAGCGGGCCTCTTCAAGGGCGGGTGGGCCGCGCTCCTCTGGATTTCCCGAGCGGGTATCTCGGGTCTGATTTCCCTCGCCGGTGCAGCCGTCTCGGCTATCGGCTGGCCGATCATCGCAGCCATCGCTGCCGTGGTGCTCCTCGTCGCGGGGTTCTGGGACGAGATCAAGCAAATCTGGAACAACATCGTTTCGTACTTCCAGAGCAGCGGAAACGGCCTGGTCGGTGCCGTACGAAACATCTTCGGCAGCCTCGGCAACGTGATGTCGAGGGTATTCAACAAGCTGCCCGAAAGCGTCAAGAACGCGATGCTGGCAGTCGTCCGCCTAGTGGCGGCTGCGGCTCGCAAGGTGTACGAGCTGTTCAGCTACATTAACCCGTTTGCGCACCACTCGCCTTCGCTGGTCGAGAACGTGACGAACGGTATGGCTGCGGTGCGAGCCCAGTTCGCCACCCTGTCGGACGTAGAGAAGTACGTGATGTCTGCGTACAACGTCCTTCAGAAGTTCGGCGGCATGGCGAACTCGATGGCCAATGCCCAGCAGGAGCGTCAGTGGGCTGACCAGCGCAAGAACATTGCGAAGGTCAACCCCGGCGCGGTGCCAGCGTTCGACGCAATGACTGGCGCGGTGCGTACGCTTACGCCGGTACTGCAGCGACTGCAGCAGGCCGTCGACGCCCAGCAGAAGGTTGTCGACGCGTGGCAGCAGAAGCTCGATGCAGCCAACGCGGCACTGGATAAGCAGAAGAACAAGCTCGATGCACTGCAGGCCGTGGCCGACAAGTACAGCCAGCAGCTGAGCGACGCCAAGAACCAACTGCAGGACTGGGCCGACACTCCGATCAAGGGCCAGCAGGCCATGTCGGACGCCATCTTCAATAACACGATGGCACAGAAGAAGCTGCAGCTCCAGATGATGGACATGGAGAAGGTCACCGGACCTCTCGATGACATTCAGTCGCGGATGAGCGCAATCAATGGCGAGCTGGACACGCTGCGGGGTATGCGGAGCAGCCTGGCGGCAGGTGGTGCTGGCTCCGAGATCCTCGGCGTCTATGACGCGCAGATCAGCAAGGTTGCCGGTCAGGGTAGTGGCCTCAGTGAGCAGGCGACGGCGCTGCAGGAGATGCAGAAGGAGCTGGATAAGCTCCAGACCGAGGGTCAGCGCCTCGATCTAGAGAACAGCCTCAAGTTCGATCCGCTGACGCGGCAGATCGAGCAGGCTAGCAAGTCCATGAAGGAGATGCCTTTCGATACGATCATGAAGGGCATCAAGGATAGCAAGGCTGAAGTCGACCGCCTGACCGACGCGTACAACAAGGCGAACGCCGAGGTTGACAAGCAGAAGAAGGTTGTCGACGAGGCGACCAAGGCTCGTGACGCAATCCAGGCTCGCTATGACGCCGAGAATGCGAAGCTAAAGAAGCTGAAGGATGCGTACGACGCGATCAACAACGCTGTCCAGTCACTGAACGACAGCTTGCAGAAGATGTCGAGTGCGGCCGACGACGCGATCCAGCGCGCCAAGGATGCTGCAGATAAGAAAAAGAAGAAGAAGGCAAAGAAGGGCGACGCCCTCTCCCCCGGAGCGCAGAACTTCAAGGACGCAGCAGGCGGCAACTTCCCTGACGTCGGCGGCACCGATCAGATCGGTCGCGAGGGCGGCCTGGGTGACCAGTCTAGTCAGATCGATGCCTTCACGAAGGACCTGGCTAAGCAGTCGTCCGACATGTTCGCGGGCCTCAATCCGCTCGGCCCGCTCAAGAAGTGGTGGGATCGCGCCTGGAGCTGGCTGAAGAAGTACATCGGCCCACTGTTCACTGGCCTGGGCGACTTCCTTGGTGCAGCGTTCGACAACATCCCGAACCCGTTTAAGGGCATGAGCAAGTGGGGTGGCGGCGCAAAGAGCGCATTCGGCGGGATCGCAGACCTCGCGAAGAATATGCTGGACACGGTCGTTGACGTCTTCACGACAATCTGGGGCTGGATTCAGGCCTTCTGGGACTTCGCACAGCCGATCTTCGAGATGGTCTGGGATGCGCTTGTCGACGGTCTCAAGAAGATGTGGGCCAAGATCTGGCCCGAGATCCAGAAGTTTGGCGAACTGCTGGGTCCGATCGGTGAAGCATTCAGTAACCTGTGGACCATCCTCAAGCCGATCATCGCGATCATCGCAGTCGAGGTAGCGGCGGCCTTCACGCTACTCATGGACATCATCGCCCATGTGCTGGGTCCGGTCTTGGAGATGATCGGCAGCGTCATCGGTGGTGTGATTCGAGTCCTGCGTGGCATCATCGAGTTTATTGTCGGCGTGTTCACCCTCGACTGGAAGATGGTCTGGACTGGCATTAAGGACATCTTCGGCGGCGCATGGGATGTCATCAAGGGTATCGTCAAGGGTGCCTGGGGTGTCGTCCTGGGCGTCCTCAAGGGTGCTATTGACTGGCTCGGTAAGGTCTTCGCCCTCATCTGGGACAAGGCAGTTAAGCCTGCCTGGAATGCAACGTGGGGATGGATCACCAAGACCGCAACCAACTGGGGCAACAACACCAAGAACTTCTTCGGCGGCATCAAGGACTGGATCGGTAGCAAGTTCGCGGCAGCCTTCGACGGCGTCAGCAAGTGGTGGAGTAGCACCTGGTCCACCATCTCGAAGCACGCAAGCAGCTACTGGGCATCCATCACCAAGCCGTTCAAGGATGCGTACAACTGGATCAGCAGTAAGCTGACCGGCATCTTTAGTACCGTCAGCAGCCACTGGCAGAGCGCATGGAAGGGCCTGGTTAACTGGTTCAAGGATGCCGCAGGTTGGATCGTAAAGCCGCTCAAGGATGGCATCAATGGTGCCATCGGTGCAGTCAACAAGCTGATCAGCGGACTTAACAAGGTTGCGGACATCCTGCCCGGCCTCGACTGGCACATCGAGGCTATCCCGAAGCTGGCCACCGGCGGCGGGATGCCGACCAAGCGAGTCGGTAGTGGCTTCCGTACGACCGGCGCTCGCGCCATCGTTGGCGAGGGTAATCCGAATCACCCTGAGTATGTCATCCCGACAGACCCACAGTACAAGCACCGCGCTTCGGCACTGTTCGCGATGCTCGCACGCGACCTGGGGTACGCCAAGAACGTCATCAACGGCAGCCCTGGAGCGTTCGCTGCGGGCGGCAGCCTGCCGATGCTTGCGGGAGGCGGCATCCTCGGTAAGATCAAGGACAAGCTGGGCGACGCTAGTAAGTTCTTCCTGGATCTCAACGGTGACATCATGTCGCACATCGCAAGTGGTGCGGCCACGTACATCATGAAGCCGTTCTCTCACCTCGCGGACGGGATGATCAACAAGATCGGGTGGAAGTTCGCCAGGGGCGCGATGAAGGGCTTCAAGGGTAAGGTGATGGATTGGATCGGCCTCGCGGATGATGCAGTTCGCCAGAAGGCCGACGAGGGCGGCTCGGCGAGTGTGCCGTCGGGTAAGATCAAAGACTGGATCATGAAGGCGCTCGGGATTATCCACAAGCCCGGCAGTCTGTCCAAGGGTATCTATAACATCATCATGCACGAGTCTGGCGGAAACCCGAAGGCGATCAACCTGTGGGACAGCAACGCCAAGGCCGGTCACCCGTCCAAGGGCCTCATGCAGACGATTGACTCGACGTTCAATCACTACTCGATCGCGGGACACCGAGACATCTGGAACCCGATCGACAACATCATCGCCGGTACTCGATACGCCATCTCGCGTTACGGCGAGGGATGGCTGAAGCGGGGCGGCAACAAGGACAAGAACGGCAACTACATCGGTTACGAGATCGGCGGCGTTTTGGGTCGCGTTCCGAACCTCGCCGAGGGTGCTTACATTCGCCGGAAGGTCGGCGGTACGCTCGTCCGCGTTGGCGAGGGCCGGACCGACGAAGCTGTCGTGCCGCTGCCGAACGGCATGGATGGCTTGGGCGGGAAGAAGGAGTACCACTTCCACGGAGACCTGGTATTCCCGAACATCTCGACCGGCGAAGACGCTCAGCGGTTCCTGGAGAACCTGGAAGACTTGGCGGCAGGATAAGGCATGGTTGCGCGAACCATTATCGGAAATTCGAAGTTCCTCACTCGGTTCACCGGCCAGAACGCATCGATCATCAAGAGGCCGGTCCACGACCTTCCCGACGGACGCTGCCTTGTCCTGTACGTGGACGAGAACGACGCGGCCTCGAACTACGGCACCAAGAACAACCAGCCGGTCATCAGGCTGTACATGGGTGACGTAGGTCGAACCGTCTGGACGCAGGTGGCAAGTTATACGCTGCCTGCGGGCCTGTTCCCGACCGGCGCGGCGGCCCTGCACTGCGGCTCTACAGTACTCAACGACGGCGGTCTCTTCTTTGCCTGGCGTGGCAACACGACCGGGACAAACAAGTACGGCCTGTACGGGGTCTTTTTCAACAGGCTGACCTCGACCACCTGGGCGAACCCGACCAGCTACGAGACCATCTTCATTCCACAGAGCCGCTACCCGTACCGCCTCGACCTGGACGTAACGAAGTCCAACCAGGTCGTCGTCGGCTGGATGTACAGTGCTGTTGACTCGACATCCAGTCCGATGGGCTTCGATATCTTCGTGCGTCTAGGCACGAACAACTATAAGGCTCTGACCGGCGGGTACGGCCTGGGAAGTACAGGCAACATTCACCCGCTGACCGGCTCCGAAGACTTCACGCTCGCGGTCGACCAAAGCTCTGACACGAACACGACGCGACTCATGTTCATGACTGCGGTCGTGTCTAGCAAGAAGGATTACGGAGATACCATCGGGTATCGCACGTTCCGCAACTCGGATGGCGTGACCCTCCAGGCCGGTTACGTAAAGACTGGCTTCAATGCTGGCCGAGGCGGAGGGCGTCGCAACGGCTGGATGTGGTCGACTGGTCCTGGCGAGTTCACCATCGTGGGCGGTATGGGCACAACGGCTCTAGAAGCCTACGTTGTGCGGTACAAGACCACGTCTGCGCTGACGGCGGCGGCCACGTTCTCGAACACCATCCCGGTGACGTATAACCCGCGCAAGCCGACCATGAACCGAGACGGCTCGCTTTACCTGGATGTCTCGGCCGCCTATGCCAACGGCAACTTCTCCGTGATCTATCACGACACCTCGGCATTCCGCGACCTGTACGGAAACATCAGGAGTGGCAACAAGGTCTGGTGGGACCAGGGCGTCTATGCCTGGGCGAACGGCGGCAAGTGGGTTGACTTGACCACCTCGTACGCGGATGCGCCAGCCGCAGCCGTCTACGGTGGATCTCGATACCCGAACGTCGATGGCGTGAGTGCTAGCACTCTGCTCATCTACTTCTCGCGCACCAAGCTGACGACAACAGATGCTGTCGCCGCGTACCACATCAACTGGACGCACCGGGCACCCAATAGCACTGTTCCGGGTGCTGGCTCCATCGTCAACAGTGGCACGCCAGTGCTTGGCGTGTACGCAGACATCGACCAGCCGACACCTCGGACGCCCGTCGTTATCCGCTGGCAGATCGCTAAGGACTCCGGGTTTACGCAGTCCCTCAAGGACTACTACTCGCGTTACTGGTATAGCGTTTCTGGTACAGACGTCGATGGCACGTACGTCTACTTGTCCGAGCCACTCCCCCAGGAGCTGGCCCTGTCTACCGGCACCTGGTACATCCGAGCTGCGCAAATTGACGGTTTCCAGCGACTGGGACTGTGGACCTCTCCGGCGCAATTCACCGTGTCCCACGCCCCATGGGCGAGCGGATTGTCGCCGTCTGGTGGTTCGATCTTCGCGTACGGCGCGGGTAACGTAACCTTCACATGGAGGTTCAACGACCCGTACACTGCCGACCATCAGAGCGCCTACCGCGTACTGGTGGAGACGAACGACGAAGCGCCGACGGTTGTGGTCGACACTGGCAAGATCACTGGCGCGGACAGCTATGCGACTGTCGCCATCCCGGACACGGCCAAGAACACCGAACTGCGCTGGTCGGTGCAGCTCTGGGACATGGACGACAATCCTGGCAACCTGAGCGCGTACGAACTTATCACAGTTGCAGATCCCCCGACCATCACGCCTGTCGACCCGGTGGACGGCGGAGTAGTCGACAACGCCAGGCCAAACATCCAGTGGCAGTTTGCCAGCGCACTGGACGCGACACAGGTAGCTTACCGCGTCTACTTCCTGAGCGATGGAGTCATGGTTCATGACTCCAATTGGATCAACAGTGACACCCAGTCGTACCAGGCGCCTGACATCATCCTGAAGAACGAGACATCGTACAGTATGGTGATCTCGGTCCGGGATAGTGCTGGCCTGGAGAACCAGGTGTCGGTCTCCTTCACCACCCAGTGGGATCTGCCTGCCGATCCAGACATCAACAGCCTGATCATCGATACGACGTTCTACGACAAGCTCGGCGCGGGCTACGTTAAGGTCACCTGGGCCAACCAGGCGACGGACCCGGACTTCCTGTCGTGGCGTTTGTATCGCAGGTACAACCTGGCCAACTCGGCGAAGGACGGCGACAAGGGTTTGGACTGGGAACTCATGCACGAGGAGTTCTCAGTGTCACCTCCCGACGGCGGCGACACGTACGAGTATCTCGACTACTCGGCTCCATCGGGTTACGAGGTTCACTACATGCTGACCCAGACCGCCGTGCGCTTCGGGTCCATCGTGGAGTCGAACAGGCCGGACTTGACCGACCCGGGCAAGATCGTCAATCTGTACTCGTCACACTACTGGCTGATCCTGCCGGACGCCGACGGCGACGTGGAAGACGTAATTCGGATCGAGCACGCCACCTCGGATTCGTACACGGATGAGTACGAGGAAGAGGTCATGACGCTCATTGGCCGAGGACGCCATGTCGAGAAGGGTGACCGGCTCGGCTACAGCGGCTCGCTCAATATGGAGCTGCGCTTCATCGAAGGTGTCTACAACACCGACGATCCGCGCCGCCAGAAGATCGACCTGGAACGCTTCGCGGCGATGCGCACCAACGTCTGGATCAGGTCCCCGTTTGGTGACCTATTCATGGCGTCGACTGGTGATATGCAGTTCGACCGCATTGCTGGTGTTGGTCAGAGCGAGTTTACGAACGTGACGTTGCCGTACAGGGAGGTGTATGTCAATGGCTAATACTCCCTCCCAAGATGTCATCGAGGCGATGATGGCTCCGGTCACTAAGGTGACCCGGAGTATGCAGATCTTCGAGGCCGATGGCGTAACTCCGTGGCGGCCTGACGACACGCCGGACACACTGCTTGACGGCACGGTCACGGTGGACTCTACTCGAGCCGAGCGACGGTCCTTTGACCTGACGATTGACAACTCGTCCGGCCTGTACACACGCGACCCGAACAAGGGGTTCTGGTACGACAAGGTTATCAAGCTGCGTCGGGGTGTGGAGTATGAGGCAACTCCACGGTATTCAGACTTCGTGCAGGCTCAGCGACCGGCTCTCTACTACCGTTTGGATGCGTCCACGACGGCGCTAGACCTCTCTAGCTACGGGGTCCACGCTACCCGGCACGGGTGGCCTGTCACGGTGCAGCCCCTCACCCGCAGCCCGGACGCCATAGGGAGTGTTCGGTTCGCAGACGACGGTACTTTTATGTCGTCTGGTCCGCTTCCGAGTAACCATCCAGCGGTGACGTCCGGCATCTTTACGATGGAGGCATGGGTTCGCCCCATCGGGTATGGGGGGCCTTGGGGAGGCGTCGTCTTCGGCCGCGATGGTATGGATGTGAGAATCCAGATCGCTGCCGACAGGAAGCTGCAGGCACTGATCAGAGACGCCAATGGAGACCTCGTCGTGTGTACGACGAGCTGGCAGGCCGTGGCGGGCAGTATCTACCACCTGGCCGCGACCTCAGATGGTGCGTATCTGCGTCTGTACGTCAACGGCCACCTGGAGGACACAAAGACATGGTCTGGATTGTACGTCTCGTCTACAAGCGGATTCTCGCTTGGTGGCGACGCGTCCAGTCCTAACTTTCAGGCGCGTGCTGACATTGACGAGGTTGCGTACTACGGTCGAGTACTCAGCGAGAACGAGCTGGCACAGCATTACACCCTGGGCCGGGGTCGCGAGAAGGTCACGCTCAAGTGGGACACGCAGATCGGCGAATTCCTTATCGACAAGATCGACGAGGGTCGGTTCCCGCGCCAGACGAAGGTAACCGGGCGCGACTTCGCCAAGAAGTGCCTCACGGCCAAGCTGCCGGTCGCAATGACCTTCGACAAGGACACGCCGATCGAGACTCTGATCCGCTCGATGGCTGCCAATGCGGGCATCAGGAAGTTCCTGCTGCCGACAACAGGCGTCGTCGTTGGCGAGGGTGCCGACTTCGACCAGGGTACCGAGCGCTGGAACGTCATGAGCAAGATCTGCGAGACCAGCGCATACGAGCTGTTCTTCAACGCGGACGGCTACCTCGTCATGCGCAAGCAGCTCGACCCGACCACGTCGCCCATCTCGCTGACGCTGCAGACCGGACAGCTCGGAAACCTGGTCGACTGGAGTAAGTCCACCACGGACACCGAGGTTTACAACCGCGTCATCTGTATGAGCGAGTCCAGTGACTCCACGGTGCTGCCGTTCTATGGCGAGGCCAGTAATACGGATGCAACCTCACCGACGAGCATTCAGCGCCTAGGCGAGCGCACCTGGATCTACACCAGCTCGTTCTTTACGAGCAACGCACAGTGTGCCGAAACGGCGCAACAGTTCCTGAGCGTGAAGGGCCTGGAAAGCTACGAGGTATCTTTTGAGCACCTCGTCTTCCCGTGGCTCGAAGCTGGCGAGATCCTGGAGTTCCTCGACCCGGACGCTGCGGCGTACGACCCGACGAGGTTTCTGTTGAGCACGTTCTCGATTCCGCTGAAGCTGGGTTCGATGAGTAGCTCGGCCAAGCGCATCATCATCGTATCCGACCTGGCCGGTGTTACCTTGGCCGAGGCGGTAGAGGAGGCGGCTTCCACATGACGCTCGATCGGTACGATTCCGCACTGAAGATGCGCGACATCATCCGTCGACTCTCACGTCAGGTCGTCAACACCGAGCGGCCCCCGGACAAGATCGGTCGCGTTGTCGACGTGGACCGAGGCGGCGGCACAGCCAAGGTGGTCTTTGCCGGTGACGAGGCCAACCCCGTCCGCGTTGCAGTCTTCCCCGGTATGCAGCCGCCGAAGACTGACCGCATCAACGGAGACGGCATGGGCTCCATCGTGCGAGTGTCCGGCCCGGTAGGCGGACGCTTCATCTCCGAGGTGCGCAGCGAGGCCGCGTACAGCAACAACCCGAAGCTGTTCAACCCGGCCTTCATGGCTGGCGGTGACGCCAATGACTCGCTGGTGAGCGAGGTTGCCGTACAGGTCGACGCACCTGCGGCAAGCAGTAGTGTCGACGTAGCAACGCTTACGGTGCCGAATCGCGCCGCCAACATCTCGATCAGTTGCGAGCTAGTAGGCTCAGGCGACTCCTTTGTGCAGACCGGCCGGATCATCTTCGACTGGTCTGCAGCTCAGGCCACAGTATTGACCGGCACTGTGGACGCCAGCTCGTCTACTGGCATGAACCTCACCTTCACCTACACAGTCAACGCGGATCAGGTCACTGTCACACTGACTCGCGGTACCGGCACGCGCACCTTCACGACGGCGAACGTCATGATGAGGTGCTTCGGGACCAACATCAGTATGAATGCTGAACCGGATAGCGGTGCGTGATGCACCCCGGCTCAATGGTTGATTGACCAAAGAGCCTCGGTCTACTATCCGCTCCGTATCCCCTGAAGGGAGTGAAGCCCAATGGCCACAGGTAGCACTCGCGAAGGCTGGGTGACTCGAATCACGAAGCTCGAGCCTCTCGTCACGCGCGGAACGATCGTGGCAGTGCTCGGCGTCGTCGGGATGATCCTGAACATCCAGTTCGCTGACGGCACGGTCGAGAACGTGATCAACATCATCCTGGCCGCCTTCGGCTTGCTGACTGCCGTGGTGTCGAGGGGCGCAGTCACCCCGAACACTAAGGTCATCAGCTACGACCCCGACCCGGCGCTGACCACGCCCAAGACGATCTACGGCGAGGAGTGACGTGAGTCTCAAGTTCGTCAGCAGGTCTGCTTGGGGGGCGAAGCCCTCCAAGTATGCCCTCACATACATATCCAGCACCAAGGGCGTCAAGATCCACTACGAGGGCTCGGTCGTCGGTGACCTGACCAGCCACTCCAAGTGTGACGACCACATGCGCGCGATTCAGGCTAGCCACCTGGCCAACGCCAAGGAGAACTACTCCGACATCGCGTACAACCTGGTCGTCTGCCCGCACGGGTACGTCTACGAGGGCCGAGGCGCGCACCGCAAGACCGGCGCGAACGGCAATCAGACCCTGAACATCGCGCACTACGCTGTCTGTGCGATGCTGTTCAAGGAGACGCCGACCGACGAGATGCTCAGCGGTCTGCGTGACGCGATCGAGTACCTGCAGAGCAAGGGCGACGCGGGCACCGAGATCCGAGGTCACAGGGACGGCTACGCGACGGAGTGCCCCGGTGAAAAGCTTTACGCCTGGGTCAAGAAGGGTGCGCCGCGACCGGCTGGCAGCACCAGCGGCGGCGGAACCACGAACACTTCCACCAACCCGCCTTCCACGACTCCATCTTCGGGCGCTCGTGGCTCGCTGGGTACGTGGCCCGGCGAGTCCGTGGTTGCCGTCGGCAAGAGCAACTCCCACGTGCTCAAGCTCCAGAAGCGGCTGCGGAACGCGCTTGGGGCATCCAAGGCCAAGCAGCTGAACCCGAACGGCGCGACCGGCTACTACGGCAGCGAGACCAAGGCCATGGTCACCTACGCCCTGCGCAACCACCCCGAGACGTGGAGCAAGGGCGCGACCAAGCACGACGGTCGGGTCGGCAAGCTGAGCTGGACCACCATCGACAAGCTCTAGGAGCTTCCGCATGACCCTCCCCATGAACCTCGTGCCGTTCTACGAACTGACGGCATATCGACCTTCCGATGGTGCGTCGTGCACCATCGACTTCCAGCTCGGCGGCGAGCTGATGCCGGACTCTCAGGGGTTCGCGAAGAAGATCCAAGACCTGATCAACACGGAGCTGGGCGAGGACGCCATCTCGACCCTCACCTACTACAACACCGTGGTGCAGACCGTGCGCCAGGTCGACAACAACCCGCCGGTGCCTGACCCGGTGCCCGAGGAGCCTCCGACGGACCCCGGCTCGGGCGACCAGGCGACTCCCGAGGACCCGGTGCCTGTACCGGACCCGACTCCCGAGCACCCGGTGGACCCGACGCCGACTGACCCGGCGACGGACACCTCGACGGACACGGACCCAGCGACGGACACGACGACCGAGCCGCCTGCGACGGACACCAGCACCACCCAGTAGCTAGGAGATGAGCGGTGCCGCTGCCTGATAACGTAACCCTCGTGACCGTCGAGGGCACGTATGTGGACTTTGCGGGCAACCCCAAGGTCGGTAAGGTTTCGTTCTCCAGGAGCGGCACCGTCGTCGACCCAGCAGCCAAGGTCATCATCACTGCAGGGACAGTCGAGGCGGAGCTGAAGAACGGCAAGTTCTCTATCCAGCTTCCCGCCACCGACGACCCCGACATCTCGCCGAACGGTGAGATGTATACGGTTACGGAGCAGCTTCAGAACGGCGGCGGTCGGCCGCCGTTCAAGCTGTCTCTACCGAGTTCGCTCACGCAGCCGGTAGACCTGACCACGGTTGATCTCGGTCAGCCGTCCGGGACGCCCATCACGAACTATGTGACGCTAGAGGCTCTCAATGCCGAAGCGGGGTTCCGGGCGTCCGGCGATCAAGCGATTCTCAACTCCAAGGGGCAGCCGAACGGCATCGTTCCGCTCGGGGCGGATCAGAAGATCGCGGTCCTGTACCTGCCTGACCAGTCTGGCACTTACGTGCCGGTCGTCCAGAAGGGCGCTGCAAATGGCGTCGCGACTCTGGACGCCAACGGCCGCATTCCGGCTGCACAGTACGATGCCGCCGTGGTCGTGCTGATCTCGACCAAGGGCGCGGCGAATGGCGTAGCCAGTCTCGACGCGTCAGCGCAAATCCCGCAGGCGCAAATCCCGACTGCCCGAGTGGGTGCAAGCGCTGCGGTACTGTTCGGCGCACAGGTCACAGGCGACACGCAGCAGCGCTTCCAGATTAACTCGGCTGGCACACTGCTGTTCGGCTCTGGGTCGGCCGCGCCGGACGTGCAGCTTCTGCGCGTCTCGTCGTCTATGCTGCGCACAATGGGCGGCATGGAGAGTCAGCAGGTCGGCGCGGGCCAGGTAGCGTTTGCTGCCAACCTGGTCAACGAAGGCTTCGACCGGTTCCGCATCTACCCCACTGGCACGATGGAGTGGGGTCCAGGCAACGCAGCGCGAGACGTCAACCTGTATCGAGGCGGCGCGGACCTTCTCAAGACGCAGGACAACTTCGAAGCGGCAAACTTCCCGTCCGGCGCATGGACGGACTGGACACCCACATGGACGACCTCGGGCACTACTGTACCGAGCTACGGCAACGCCACCATCAAGTGCAGGTACACCCAGATCGGCAAGACTGTGTTTGCTAACGTGTCGATTATCTTCGGCTCAACGACGAACTTCGGCACGGCTGGAAACGTCGACAACTGGCGGTTCAGTTTGCCAGTCCCTGCCGCCGCCATCACGGACGCGGCAGGTGTCATTGAGATTAACGGCTCGTCGGTCCTGAAGCGCATCACCTGTCGCGCCCGCTTGACTGCCACCACCTGGTGGGAGAATGAGATCATGTCCGGCGAGCCTGACGCCGTAGCGTTGACGAGTGCACAGGCGGGCATCGTGGACACCACGACTCCGTGGGCCTGGGCGAGCGGTCACTCGGTAAAGGGCTTCCTGATTTACGAGGCGGCGTGACACATGAATGGTCTCGCGAGGGAGGTGGCGATGCGTCGACCACGTCAAGGTTGGAAGGAGACCCTAGTGGGTGATCGCGCAAGAACTGCGGTCATCCTCGTGATTACTGCAGTGTGGGCTCTGAACTTCGGCGCGACGGTATTTGTCTCGACGTACAAAGCTCCTCCAGAAATCAACTCCATCTTCATGGGTACGGTCGGTGCTCTCTTGGCGACGGCACCCATCGGGAACCGGCGACGCGAAGAGCGAAGCGAGGAAAGTCGTTCCGCGACCCGGCGCGGCGATGAGTCAGGAGATCAAAGTGAGTAGGACGGCACAGAAGGTCTTCGGCGCGATCATCGCGATCATGGCCGTTGCGACCTTGGTGACTGGATTGTACTCGATCCACAACCAGGAACGCATCACGCGCTGCCAGGCCGACATCAACCACCAGTTCATCGTCCAGCTCCGGGCCCGAAACGAGATCTCGACGTCTGACCGAGAGTCGCTGGCTAGGACAATCCAGGGCTTCCTCCAGCCCGGCACGCGCGAGAGCCGGAAGAAGCTTCTTGAGGACTACCTCAAGACCAAGGAGGAGAACGATGCCAAGCGACAGAAGCACCCGCTCCCAGCACTCCCGAGCGATGCATCCTGCTAGGCCAGTTGTCAAGATTGCCGACCGCGCGTTCGTTCGCGTGGTTGGCGTAATCTTTGTGCTCGTGGCCCTGGCCACCTGGGTTCAAGTGCGGGATTGGCAAGAGTCATCTGCGACGCAGGGTGACCAGATCACCGCCTTGACGCAGGCGCTGATCGCAGAACAGCGCAACATCAAAAACGCTGGCGAAACGCCTGTCGCTCCCCCGCCGAGTCAGATCGTCAAAAACCCCGAAGTCGTAACCGGGAAGGATGGCGTCGATGGGCTACCAGGCCTCCCCGGCCGAGACGGCAAGGACGGCCGGGACGGAAAGAATGGCCGAGATGGCGCTAACGCAAGTCCTGGTCCATCTGGCGCGCCGGGCTCTCCGGGGGCCGTGGGCCCATCGGGGCCGCCCGGTCAAGAGGGAGCGCCCGGCGTCAACGGAGCCACCGTCACGGGTCCGTCCGGCCCGGAAGGGCAGCGTGGGGAGAAGGGGGACACCGGCGATCGGGGGGCGCAAGGTCCGCCTCCGTCGGGATGGACTTTCACCTACGGCGGCGTCACCTACAAGTGCAAGCCTGACGTCGAAGGCGGCACCAGCTATAACTGTGAGCCAGAGCAGAGCCCTGGTCCGAGTCCGAGCGCGCCGGACACATCATCGACGCTTCCGTTGAGTGTGCTCCAGGTGGCGCTACCGGGAGCCACCTTGCCTGTCTTGGCGCGACGGCGACAGAGGTTGTGCCCTGTTACGAAATTGTGACACACTACTCTCCGTGCACAAAACCCGGATGTGCACGAAGGGTGATGATGCATAGACAGGGGCCTAGGGGAAGGTCTAGAATTGGCCATGTTGCAAGGCTTCTGCTAATGGGGCGGCAGAAACCACGTGCCCCCGTGCGAGCTTGACCTTGAGTCGCTCGCACGGGGGCATTGTGGTGTCTGGAGTCAGTTCACCTTGTAGTCGGACCGCAAGTTGCCCGGCGTCATCGGTGCGACGTACCTCTCGGAGATCAGTCGCTCGTAGATGACGTTGGCGGCATGTCGAGAAATGCTGTACTCCGCCATGAGGCGCGGCTTCGAGATGAACCTTTGGCCCTTCTTGAAGCCCTCGTCTCCCGCCTCGATCTTCCCCTTTAGGGCCTCGAACAGATCGTTCGCGTCTCGCAGGGCCTGAGTTGCCCTGCGGCCCCCCGGAAAGCGTCCGTTATAGCCGCTGTCCCGGTATGCCCCTTGCTCGTGCATCTTCCCCCCCTCTCGGTTATCCGGCCCCGCCGGTACGCAGGAATGCCGGGAGCCAGGCCCGCTTCGGCTTGCGGGGCTCCGTCGCCTTCTTGTGCGCATACAGAAGGAATGCGAACTGGGCCAGTACGATGCACCCGCCCATGAAGTTCGTGTTGCCCAGCTTGAAGTCATGCGCCTCTTGGCCAGCCCGACTGGGGTCAGAGACCACATGAGTGACAGCCTGACCGATCATCAAGACAAGCACGATGTCGCAGGCGATTGCGATGTTGGCCCAGCCCTTACGGACCTCCAAAACGCGCCAGCCGGTGGACCGGTACTTGAGGTCTTCGGCTTCAAGTTCCATCGGCGTCTTGCCGTTGTGGATGATTCCCGTAACCGCCACGATCCCGAGCATTCCGCCAAAGATCAGCACCAGGTACAGCCACTGATGCCACATCTGGAATGCCATGACCGCGAGGCCGAAAGGTGCCGGGATCGAGTGGAGTGGCCTGCACCAGCGGTGCGGGCACATCCGGGTGGGCTTATAAGGCGGTTTCTTTTCGTCGGTCACTTTCGTGTCCCCCCTTGCGCTGTGTTGGTCACTCGTCGGGCTCGGAGACGGTGATGTGAATGGAGCCGCCATTGAGGCCGGAGTAGCTCACGCTGGCGATGTCGAGGATGTCGCCCTCGTGGTTGACCACCTGCACCGGCAGGTCATCGTTGCGGGACTGGGCATCCTGCACCTTTTCAACGAGTTCATCTCCGCGCATACTACTTCTCCTTCTTGAGGGGCAGGTCGGCGCCAATCCTCGCCGCCCCGCGATTGTCGGACCTGTGGATGGTGAGGCTGCCGACCGGCAGGTCGATGATTGCGACGCCGCCAGTGCTAGTAATCTCGTTCGCCTCCTTGACCGTGTCGTTCGAGAGGAAGTAGTCCATCTCGCCGATGGCCCAGAGAATGGCCTGCCTAAAGCTCGGGAACGTCTCGCAGGTGGCGTAGTTCTTCTTGCCCTCCTGGACCTGCTCCAGAAAGATGAAGTACTGGCCGTCGTTGGCCCTGATGATCTGCTCTTCGTCGGTTGCCATTACCCCTCATAGTTCTTTGGTTCCACGCAGATCCGAACCTCGCCGCCATGCTGCGTAGAGGCGATGACCTGAGAAACGTCGTACTCGTTGCCGTCCATGTCGACAACGCGGACCGGACGGTCGGCGCGAGTCTCGAACCCCGTCGCCTCCCGAAGCTGCTCCAGTACCGTCTCCGCGCTCAGAGTTGCCACGATTCAGCATCCTTTCCGCAATCATGCCGACTATGTAGCCAGCAAGGCACATTGCTACTGCCGTACCCAGTCCGGACCAATAACCGATCCAGAATGCGTGTCGGCTCTCCGTTGTGGCGTCGGCGAACCATGCCACTACGACTAGAGAGGACGCTAGCGCGGCGACTATCCACCACGGGCTGGTAAGCCCGGATAGGACGACTAGCGCTCCTCGGGCTGCCTTTCTCGCCGTCTCGGCGGAGGGCAGATGCGACATGCCTGACCTTCCGTGTGGCACAGTTCGTACCAGGTCCGGAAGGTGTCTCGCGACAGGGACATGACGTCCGACTTTCCGGAGAGCTGGAACTTGACGCCGAGGCCGTCCACGCCCGTGCGGGACCGTGTGACCTCGCGTACCTTGACGACTGCCCCGTAGACCCTGATCACGTCGTTAGTGAAGGGCCTGTCGCGCCTCACTCGCCAGATCGAGTTTACCGGGACGGTGCTGATCGCTTTGTCGAGCGCAGATGTCATCAGTAGGTCTCCCGCCTGCTGATCTGTGGTGCTGGTGTGTCGCTGATGTCGTAGTTCCCACCGGCGTAGTCTTGCGACTCGCGGCGCCACTGCCTCCTTTCTTCCTTGTCGGCCTCGGTCAGTGGCGGCTGGCCGTGGTCCTCCAGCCAGCGGTCCTCGGAGGCCGGATCGTCGGCCCACTCGCATCCGAGACACGCGCTACACGTAGGCCAGATTCCCCTTGCGGCGGTGAATTCACCGCGTGCTACTGCGGCATCAAGCTTCTCGTTGACGCCAGCGCAGTAAGTCCTGATCTCGTCGCCGTCGTCACTTTGGTTGAGGGTGTGGACGCCCTCGAAACCTGCGACGCGGATTCGACTGAGACTAGACATCGCCGTCCTCCTCCTCGACTGCACGCAGGTCAGACGCGCGCTGCCGCATGGCTGCCTCGTGAAGCGCTTCCGGCTGCTGGGCGCTCTCGCGGAACGCCTCCTCGTCGAGTGATCCCCAACCGTCCTGGAAGGCGAACCCGTTGCGCCCCGGCTCGGTGCTACGCGACCAGTCCCGGAAGTCTCCGGTGGCCTTCTTGTCGCGGTAGTACCTGTCCAGCAAGTCCTGGACTTCGGCGTCATCCGTCTGGGTGAGCTTGAGTACGCTCTCGTTGCCGAGCGTCAAGTCCAGCCAGCTGATGAATGCGTTCAGCTCACCGGCGTCGAGCTTATCAGACACTACTTCCCCCCTCGCGTTCTCGCTGTGTGACGACCCGGTCAACCCATTCTGGGATCGTCCCACCGTACCTGTCCTTGCGAGACCCGGTCTCGCCAAGCAGAAGAGCAGCCAGCTTGTCGAAACGATTCATGACTCGATTGGTAGCTTCCTCGATCGCATCCTTGGTCGTGTCATGCAGCTCGCTGAGCGACGTAGTGACAGCCTCGTTGAGTTGCGCGCGAACGAGTTCCGGGCCGTACTCCTTAACCTCTCGGAGAACTGCTCTGAGGTCAGCAGTTGCCTCGTTCGCTTCCCGAGTATGTCGCTTAAGTCGCTCAATTGCATCCTCCGCCTTTTCGATCTGAGTACGTTTATCGGGCATTTATCGCTCCATGCTAGTGCGATCGATCCGCCACGCGTGCGGGAAGAGGAAAAATGTCACCCATAGCAGTGACATCAAATAAACTCGGTGAACGGCAGCGCCTCGCAACATACGCCGAACCTCGCAGCGCAGGAGGAACTGCTCCTGGGGGGAGTAGTTCAACGAGATCATGCGCTGAAAGGCTGCGTCGATGTAGCAGTCGTAGAGGTCGCCGTCGTCCACTACTCTTCTTCCTTCTTCTTTTTGCGCTTGACCACGACCTGACGCCTGCCGGGCGAAGTCCACATGGCGTTCTCGATAGCCGCCCACTGCTCCGGAGTGACGCGCGGGTCATGCTCCAAGGCGTCGATCTTCTTGATGCCGTAGTCGGCCAGCTCGGTGGCGATCTGTGGGCCAACGATGGCGGCAAACAGATCGGGCTTGACGTGGCGACGCCCGCCGCGCACTCCCCCGGTGTTCAGCTCGAACTCGCCATCGAGGGTCTCGAGGTTCGTCAGACCGATGTCGTCCATGTGGCCGTTGATCAGCTTCTCGACACTCTCGAGCAAGTCGTTGCGTGCCTTGTTCGCCGACTTAATCTCGTAATGCAGCGCGATGAGCTGGTCGAGGCTCATGTCCAGCTCGCCGCCCACGGCGTCATGCTTGCGCAGGGCCTTGCAGGCGGCCTTACGAACGCACCAGCCGCACTCGTCGTTGATGGTTTCGCGAGCCTTCTCGACGGGCGTGTCGATGATGCTCTGCAGCTTCGCCTTGAACGTACGGAACGTCAAGATGTCATCGTCGCGCGTAAAGCACGCACCTACTTCTTCGCCGCGCAACTGGTCGAGGATTACCCAGATGCGCTTCGCGTGGGGGAACCTGATTCGGTAGGCGAGGGAGTAGATCTTGGGCTGGATCTCGCCCTTAACCTCGTCCGGCGCGAGCTGGTTGCGCCAAGTCTTGTAGTCCACCACCCTGACCTCTTCCGGGCACGGACTGGAACACTGGCACTCCACCGTGCCGCCGATCCTGTCGACGCGGTCGCAGATGTAATTGACTCGCATCTTGCGTGCGGTGCCGTCGGGGAGAGTGTAGGGCAGCTCGAAGTGATCCTTCACCTCGCAGGACAGAACCTCGATGCCATCGAAGTTGTTGCGAGCGTGCCACTTGCGCACCATCTGCTCGCCGTCCTTGAAGACGTCCGACTGGAGGTCGTAGTCGCTCATCGTCTCCAGGTACGCCATCATGTAGCAGCTCAATAGAACGTTGAGTTCCTGCGGCTGCACCTTCTCGATGACTGTAGCCTGGACGTACTTCTCCAGTGCGAGGTGAACCGTACTGCCAAGGTCAGCCGCCGATGTTCCGGGCGTACGGCCACCCTTGACGTACTCGGCATCGAACCGCTTCAAGCAGCCGCTAGCACACTTGAAGGCCGATGCACTCATAGAAAATGGAAGCACTTCTAGTCATCCTGTCGTCTCTGCATGACGCCTGCCCAGACGCCATACTCCGCCCCAATGCGCTGCCGGTACTCCGTACACTGCGGTCGGACTCCGCAGTTGAAACAGACCTTAACGGCGGACCGGTAGGACTCGCCACGCTCAGGGAAGAACGGGTCGGGCTGACCCCGCCGAGGCGGAGGCAGCTTACGACACGCAGCGTGCTCCATCCAGGACTCCGGACGGCTCAGGAACTTGGCGTTGAGCCCTTGCCCTGCTTTGACCGTGAGCCGTCCGTGCCCGCATCCGCAGGCTTCTCCGTTGCGACCGGTGCTGGCGCCGTCGGGAAGCCTTCCGTCGTTTTCGAGGAGGCGGCAGACTCCGTTACAGTATCGCCTTTTGGGTCGACCTCCTCGACGATCTCCCCGTCAGGCGTTACGTTTTCAACAGTGAGACCTCCGTACTGCTCCGAATCCTCTTCGGATTCGACGGCCGGGTCCTCGTACCGGGGGCGGAAGTCCTTGATGTAGGACGTAGGCCGATCCGGTGCGACAGCCGAGTACGGGAAGATCTCCTGAGGTTCGTCGGACATAACCTCTCCTAGCTCTACCGATCTAGGCGGTGATCGTAGCACCGATACCCGTCTCTGTAGAAGCGTGTCGGCGTGGCGGCGCAGGTCTTCCCTATAGCGCCGTCGTACGCCGAGCAGGGGTTGCGTCCGTTATGCCCTACGAAGTCTGCCCAGTCTAGAAAAGTCCGTGACCCACCTCGGCAAGACGCTTAGCTGCCTTCTCGTAGCGCACCTGGTCGTACTCGATGCACAGCGCCGAACGACGGTTCTTGCGAGCCTGCAGGGCCAGGCTGCCCGAGCCGCCGAACGGGTCCACGATCAAGTCGCCCGGATTGGTGGACCACTTGATGAAATGCTCCAGCAGGCCGCCTGGCTTCTCGTGCGGGTGGATGTTCGTACCCGGCCTGACCTGAGGTACGTGCAGTACGCCGTTGCGTCGCTGGACGCCCTCACTCGGCTTGCGTCGACCCTTCTTGAGGTACAGGATCATCTCGTGACCCATGCCCCAGCCGTCCAGGTCGCCCATGCCGGGGCCGTCCTTCTCCCAGATGAGCAGGGCGTTGAACTTGTAGCCGTGCCTGGACTCCAGCCATCGAGCCACGTCGTACCACTTGTCGAGCACCTGCCACGCCGTGAAGACGTACATGTCGCCTTCCGGTGTGGTCAGCGGGCAGAGCGCGTCCATCACGCCCTTGAAGGCCTCGATGGCCTTCTCGGGCGTTTCGTCGTTCGCGATCTTGGTGGTGTACTCCTTGCCGTGCTGGGTCACCGCCATGTTCGACTGGTTGTCGACCCCGAAGGGCGGGTCGGTGATGATGCAGTCGACGCGCCCCTGCAGCTTGGCGATCACGGCAGGATCGGAGAAGCGCTCGATGCTGTCACCTTGCCAGATCTGCTGGAACAACGGCTTGCCGTTGACCATCTCAACTTCGGGGCGCGCGGGGGCGTCCGTCACTTTCCTGCTCCGATCTTCTGGATGGCCTCATTAGCCTTGGTGATGGCCTCGTACATGCGCGTCTTGGTGAGGTTCACATTGGAGTACCTGCCGTACGCGTCTCGCCGGTGAATGTCGAAGCTCTTCTCCAGGACGCGAGTCTGGTCGTGCGGCTGCATGGCCATGATGATGGTGCCGTCAGTCGTCACGCCATACATCTGGATGGCCTCGAACTTGTCGGGCTCGTACTTCACCTTTCCCGCGACGCGCTGCATCTCCTTGTACGCCTTGTCCTGGTCCTTCTCGTTGATGATTTTGACCCACGCCTGACACAGGAAGACCCAGCCGAAGAAGCGAGGCGGCATCTGCCTTCGGACGATCTCGTGTTGGACCAAAAGGGCCATCGGGAGCAGCTCCAGCACATCCGTCGGAGTACCGCCCCCAGCCTCGACCGCGTGCCACATGGGCTGCGGCAGTCCAGCGTCCTGGAGGTACACCTCGCCGGTCAGGGTCTCGTGCATGCTCATGATCGCCGCCCCGCGCTGCCACACCTTGGGGTCGCGCACGATGTCCTCGAAGTGGCCGCGCAGTCGCTCCGCGTTGTCCTTCACAGCTCCACCCACAGCTTTCCAGAATAGTCGATACGTCCACGCTGGACCTCGAACAGTGTCCTGAGCCCGATCCACTCACCAGGGCAGTGAGTCGTCAGCGTAAGCTCCATGCCGCCGCACATCGAGCACATCTCGACGCCGTGGACGCAGAACGCGCACTCGTCGTCCCGGCAATCGCGTTCGTCGTCCTCGTGCGGATTGGCCATGTCGTGCGGCAGCGGACCCGAGAAGTCGAGCCGCGCCCTGCGCAGCAGTCCCTCTAAGCGCTCAGACGCGCCGTCGTTCGAGTCCATATTGTCCCCCCCAGTAGCCATCAGCGTACCCTCTTGCCCTTCTTGATGACGTGTCCGCAGATCTCGCACCAGTAGTCGTAGCAGTCGAGCAGGTTGTTCAGCGCAACCGGCTCGGCTTCCGGAATGTTCACCCCGTGCGCCGTACAGAACCAGATCGATCCGACGGTGTACGCGACGATGACCGACTCAGAACGGGAGGTCATCGGGGAAGCCTCCCTGCGGAAGATCGACCATCGGAAGCTCCTCACCATCCTCCTCCCAGGCCATGCCCAACTCTTCTAGTAGCGCACGACCGAGCTTGACGACCGGGTCCTCGCGCGCGCCGACCGGCGAGACGCCCACGATGACTCGCTCGCGCACGTTCGGCCCCTGCTCGAACAGGTAGTTCTCGATTCCGACACAGTCTCGGTCGTTGCCGAACAGTACGCCCTGACAGGCATCCTCGGTTGCCTTTGTCAGGTTCGTCAGGTCGGCCTCGTGCTTACGGTGCTCAACCTGTCGCTGCGTCGTGTAACTGTCCTGGCGCCGCCAGAAGTAGTACCTAGCCTCGAACAGGCCCGGCACCATGAAGGTGTCGTACAGGCTCAACTGCTCCTTGACGGCCTGCTTGTACGCGTGGAGCTGCTGGTCGCGGCCAACCTGGGCGAACATGCCGCCGCTCTTCTTGTTGCGGCCTACGCTCAACGGCCCGATCCGCCAGGGCTCGGGGTTGATGTCCAGGTTGTAGTACATGTATCCATCACCAGTGATGATGGACTTCTTCCTTACAGGTTCCACGCCCACTCGATTCCCTTGATCAGCAGTACCACGAGGAAGATCAGGAACAGGAAGAAGATGACACCGCAGCTGACCTTGACCCAGCGAGGCGGTTCGTTCGATCCGTTCGTCAACTCAGTCTCCCACTCAAAGAAGTCCTCCGCGCGAGGCGGCCCAGCAGGTGGCATGTCCCTCTCCATCATTCGGAGGGGTCCATGGGCCCCTCATCATGAAGAGCCTCGTGGTGCCCCGTCCCTGTGTCGGCACGGGGCACCCTGCAGGCCCCTCCCCCGGTGGCACTCTATCGCGCCGCTAGGGTCAACATCACCCAGTAATCGGCATAACCCAGGCGGTGTACCCACCGGGCTTCTCGAACTTCAACGTCTTCTTGAGTGGTCCGCCGCTGGCACTGCTGTCGTACGCCTGTGCCGACGAGTAGTGAATCGTACACAGGCCCTCGCCGTTCGTGAGGGCGTCACTGAGGTACTTCGGGTTGATGCGGATCTCGACGCGATGGTCGTGAGTCGCCTGGCCGGGCACGCTCATGATGTCACGCGCGCGGTCGGTCTCGCTAGCCACCATGGCGGCGATCTGCTGTCGACCGATCCAGAAGGTGAGCTTCTTGCTGACGCGGTCATTGGTGTTGATGGCAGACGTCAGGTCGATCATGTCGGCAAACTCGTCGGCGTTGACCTGGACCTTATCGGTGTACTCGACTTCGGCGAGCTTATCCAGTACCGCTACCGGATACTCGGTGCCGAGTGCGATGACCTTGATCTGCGTGTCGTCGTCCGGCATCACGAGCGCATTGAAGCCGTCGAAGCCGAACTTGACGTCACCCTTCAGAGTCGATAGAAACTTGATAGCCGAAAGTGGCAAGGTGATACCACCCTCGGCTACCTTCAGGGGGTAGCGAGCGAACTTGTACCGATCGGTAGCGACGACATGCTCGCCGGTAAAGTGCACCGAGTTGAGCTGCGCTTCGCTTGGACCGGCTGCCGCCCAACTCACGTTATTGAGGGCAGCCGCCAGGCCGGACACGTCAGTGAGGTCATCCGAGTCGAAGATATCCCACTCGGGATAGGAAGCCATGTCGAGTAGCTGGAAGCCAGCTCGCATCATGCCAGAGGTGACGATCAGCTCGACGCCGCCCTCCTTGGTCTTCTCGGGCTTGAGCGTGACCTGGCGGCCGTTCTTCAGTTTGCTGACCATGCCGCCGAAGGCGTTCGCCGACAGACGCCACTGGACATCCTCGCCCTCGCACTCGACGGCAGGAATCCACGTCGTGATGTAGGTGTCCAGGTCCGTCGCGCGGATCGACACCTGCTTGTCACTGGGCATCACCTCGATGACGATGCCGTGCGCCTTATCGAAGGCCGCGCCCTTACTGGGTGCAATGCCTACCGCTCTGCTCACAGCCTCAACGAAGATCGTGGTGTCAAAAGTTACGCTTGTCACTACCGCCCCTTGGCCTGTCGGACTAGACCCTGGCGACGAGGTTACTCATCGCCCACTTGTGCACCGTGATCTCGTCCTCGATGTCCGGGATCGCTCGGTGGATGTCTCGCTTCCTGACCGTGTCGTCAGGGTGGTGGCCGCTCATGGTGGCCAGGCCCAGAATCGTGCTCACGTCGTACTGGCGGTAATGGAACCAGTTGTGCAGCCTGGGCATCTGCACTCGCAGGGCGGCACGGTCGAACTGGACCGATGCGCCAGCCATCGGGAAGCGGTGGTCGGGCATCCCGCCGAAGACCTCCATGAGGAACTCCAGTGCGCGGGTCTCGACGTCCGGGCGGGCACGTCCGCAGCGCGGGTTGTTGGCGACCCTGGCCGAGTGAGCGAGCACCTCGTCGATCAGTCCGTTCTTGGTGTGCATCGCGTGGACCACCGGGCCGAGCGCCTTGTCGCTCAGCCAGTGGCCGCTCACCATGGCGTCGCTGTAGCCGACGACGCAGGCGAACCTGCCCGCCTCGTCCCCCCAGCGATTGGTGACCTTGAGACCGACCTCCAGGATGCGATCTTCAGGACGCAGGCCAGTGGTCTCCAGGTCGATCCACACCATTTCCGGAGTCACGTCCGGCTGGATCGTGAACTCGTCTGCCATCGCTGTCACCCGATGCCTCCAGGTTGCCGTAACATTGGTTGGCGAACTCCGCCACGTACTCGCGTGGGACGATCCAGCGTCCATTGTCCAGCCTCTGACCCTTGAGTACGTGGTCGGGGTCGCGGACCCAGCGTCGCACAGTCATCTCGTTCTGGTCAAACATCGCTGCGATGCGCGCGATGGACAGGAACGGAGGAAGCTTCTCCAGCCAGCTCTTGTCTATGGTGACGCTCACTTGCTGAACCTTCCGTCCTCGCGGTGCTGGCAGTCGCACGTCTTGCCGCCCTTGCATCCCGCAGCGACGTGGTTCTCCTTGCCGCGCAGGCCAGCCTCGGCAGCGATCTGACACGGCCTGCAGACGAAGTGTGTCTCGGCGGCGGCCGAGATCTTCGCGGCCATTGCCTCACGTCGAGCCATGTAGAACTCCTCCTGTTCGGGGGTAAGTACCCGAACCCAATGATCACTGGACTTGCCGCGAAACTGTGGCGACCAGACCCAGATGCGCTTCTTGGAGCCGTCGAGGTGATTCACGCGTGCGTTCTTGAGCGGGAACCACTCGGGGCACCACATCCTATACCCGCGAGGCTTGTCCGCACAAGCCTCGCAGTAGACGTGATTACCCCTCCCGCTACGGAGCGTCATCTGCTCGTTGTGCCTCATGCAGATGACGACGCGTGTGTCGTCTCGTCTTACTAATACAACGCGCATAAGTCCCCCCTAGCGCGGAAGTGCGTGTGCGATGTCTGGAATGGTCAACTGCCCCCGAGGGACGGGTGGCTTGAGTTCGTACGCTCCCTTGACTTCAACGTCGAGCTTGCTCTTCCCGTCCACGACTGCCTCCTCTACAAGTTCGTGCGCCGCCTCGTCCTTGATGGCGCAGAGTTCCTCCACGCGCACCTCGACCGTATCCTGGGTGATGTACTCGATGATAGTCACGGCCCTGGTTACGTCCTGGCCGATACGATTGAGTCGCGCGATTGCCTGACGGTTAACAGCCGGGGTGACGTGCTTGTCAAGAAACATCCCGTGACTGCCAGCCGTCATATTAAGACCAAATGCAGTGACCTGCACCATACAAACGATGACGCCAGGCTTAGTAGACTTTTCCCACCTATCCACGATATCGAAGCGCTCTGACGGATCGATGTCTCCGTGCAGCTCCCAGATCGGAATGTCCGGGGCCGCCTGCTGGAGGCGCGCTACGTAGCGGCCAACCATCGGCCTAAACTGCGTGAACACTACCAGTCGATGGCCGTTGCCGACGATCTCGATCGTGTCCTCGATGGCCGCTGTCAGCTTGTTACTGTGATCCTCCCCGTTGAACTCGAAGGTCGTTCCGCACAACTGACGCAGGCGGAGGTTCTTGAACAGATGGTTATCGTACTCCTCGGGAGGCTCGTTGGGGTCGATAGTGAGCTGCATCTCCTTCTCGACCTCGTCGTACAGCTTGCGCTGCAAGTCGGTCAGCTCCACCCATCGCTGCATGATGTTGGGAGCCTGAAGGTCGAGTACATCCTCCTGTAGGCGTCGGATCATGATGCGGCCGAGAACCTCGTGGATCTCATCCTTCCGCTTCAGTCCGACAATCTCGCGCTTCTTGAAGCCGCCGTAGACGGCGTGCCTGTTCATGAAAGTATCAAACATCGGCGTGCCCGGCCAGGTCATCCGGAGCAGCGCCCAAAGGTTCTGCACATTCTTGGTGACGGGCGTACCAGTCATTGGGATCTTCCGCCTAGCAAGCAATGCCAGGCAAGCCATCGTTCGCTGGGACTCGCTATTGCCGAGGTAGTGAGCCTCGTCAAACACGACCATATGGAGGCCGACCGCGTTGAGCATCTCGAGATGGCCGACGACCTGCTCATAATTCGCGATCAACACTCGCGGCCCGTCACCACTAGCGAAGAACACGATCTGCATGTCACGCTCGTTCTTGTCGAGCTTGCGACGCCTTCCGTCCCTCACCTCCTCGCCGAGGATCGTGTACGGGATGCGAGTAAACTTCCTCAGTTCATTGGCCCAGTTGGCCTTGAGGGTGACCGGGGCGACCACCAGCATCGTGTTACCCCAGCCCATCTTTACATCAGTGGCAAAGGTGGCAATAGCCTGGAGCGATTTACCCAGGCCCATCTCGTCTGCCTGCAGAGGGCGCTGTCGCTGGATCATGAACCGGACGCCGTCGACTTGGTAGTCCCTAAAGACAACCTCATCCTTAAGCCACGGCTCTAGCGACTTCCGCTCTGCCATCGTCTCCTCTTCTCTCCGTCGTGTGGGGTTACCGGGGCGCGCGCATCGTGGAGAGGACTGCGACGCGCCCCCGTAGATAGCGCCACGGGGCTAGTCTGCGTCGACTAGCTCCGGGTGCCGTTCCTTGAGTTCCCCCTCAACCCAATGCTCTATCGAACCGTCACTGCGAAAGATGAACGTCTCGAACTTGTTCTGGATGGCGTACCTCGTGCAGTGCGTCGTGCCGCCCGAGTTGTTGTGGTTGAACGCCAGCACGATGTCTGGCTGTACGGTGTCAACCATCAGCTCGTTGCGCTCAAAACCAGCCGAACGCTTAAAGATGCCGTTCGGTCGCCAGTTGGCCGGGAAGGTCTTGAGCTTGACCAGGCGACGGTCTCTCGATGCAGTCTTCACCACCCACAGGTGGACCATCCTGTCAGCGCCGGGCGCAGCTCCGTGTGCAACGAAGATGCGCCCCTTCGCTAGCAGTAGCTCGTCTAGGACTCGGTGAATGGCCGCGACGTTATCCGTCGGCCACTCGCGCGAGCCCGTACAGACGACCTTGAGGTATCGCATCAGAACATCGGCTTCGTCTCGGCGTCGCCGCCGTCACGGAGACGCTTGACGCACCTGTCGTGCGCGTCCTCACCGGTCGGCTCTCCGTGCATCTTCCTGCCGTCCTCGCCGTACCAGTCGACCCGCTGCTCCACCCGCACGTCACCCTCTTCGTAAGGGCTGTGACAGATGGCGCAGGTGTTCTTAGAGCGGATGGACTCGACGGCGTCGAGGGCACCCGACAGGAAGTCCTGCCAGGAGTCTTCAAGCTCCGCCCGGTCGACCCTGAAGCCGTCGACCACCATGGCGGTAGGCGCGGCGACGAGTGCCTCCGCCAGGCGTGCGCGAGCTGCAGGCGACAGCGCCTCGAATCGCGTACGGTTGGTCATCAGCAGGCTGGTCGACTCGAAGTCGGCCTCGCCCTCGAACGGCAGCATGTCACCCTCGGGCTGCATGTTCTTCTTTCCCACGCTGTTCTCCAGTGTTAGTCGCTGCTGTCGACGCAGCCGTTGTGAGTCGACCCGACCGCGTCTTCCTTGCGGGCCTCGACGGAGTCGAAGATGGTGCCGCACTCGGTGCAGTGGAACTTGCCGTGATCGCTCGGAGGCACCATCGGGTGATGCGGGACGCGCGCGAGCTTCAGCGCCGCCAGCTCCTCGTCGGCGGCGTTCTTCTCGCGCGTCATGTCGACCAGTTCCTGCATGAACTCGTCCGGGTCGCGATGCTTCTCGCCGCAGGCACAGGACTTGAAGCGCATCATCAGGTACGCGCTGGCCGTGCCGAGGTGACGCGAAGCGGCGTTGCCGTCCTCGTCGTCCTCGATGTTCGAGAGCATCCGCGCCAGGTAGAGCATCTGCTCGAACGTCAGGCTGTCCCAGAACTGGGCCTCCTGGCGCTTCGTCATCTCGTGCCGGATCTTGCGAGCCTCGCCGTCGCTGCCGTCCACCAGCATCTGCTTCAGCTGCTCGGGGAGTTCATCGAACCCGATCACGTGAAAGTGCTTTCCCATTAAGGCTTCCCCGCCCTTCTTGTCGTCTACACAAAGTGAAGCCCGATAGGAGGGCATCCTACCGGGCTTCACTTCTACAATCTACCGCCCCCAGTGGGCAGGTTGTCGCCGGACCGGCCCTGAACTAGAAGGGCAAGTCGTTGGGGTCTCCCCCAGGCGACGACGCCTGCCCCGGCGGCTGCTGCCACGTAGGCGCAGGCGGCGCGGGAGGCGCAGCCGGTGCCGGTGCCGTGGGAGCGGGAGGCGCCTGCGAGGCAGGTGCCTGAGCCGCCGGGGCGGGCGCGGGAGCCGGTGCAGTCGCTGGAGGGGGACTGACCGGCGGTGCCGCCGCAGGTGCCGGGGTCTGGGGCACCGACGGCGGAGCCTGAGCTGCGGCGGGCGGCGGCGTCGGAGCTGCAGGGGCCGCAGGCGGAGGCGTCGGAGCGGGCGGCGGAGTCGGTGCCGCCTGCTGCTGGTTGAACTGCGAGAAGTCCATGGTGGACGCGGCTGGCGGCTGCGTCCAGTTCGACGCCGACTCCTCGAACTCCTGCTGGAGACCCTGCTGGCCACCCTCGTCGACCACGCGGATGCGCTGCGAAAACTCGCGCAGCGTAGCGTAGTTTTCCGAGAACGCCTGCCAATGCTGCGGGTCGGTCGGACCCAGAGCCGAGATGACCGGAACCGAGTAGTCGTTCTGGCCACGCTTGAGGCTCTGCAGGCTGAACCGCGCGAACTCGCTGTACGCGGGCGTCCTGTTCTGGACGAACCTTGCGAGGTACGTCTTGAGGGGCTTCATCCCGGAGCGCTTCACGGAGAAGAACGCGGGCTGAAGGTTGCCCGTCCCGTACGGGTCGAACAGCACGATGAGGTTGAACACCTCGCTACAGCGAGGCGGCGTCCTCTTCCCCTTGCCCGTCCAGTCCTTGAACACGCAGTTCGAGCAGGGCAGGATCACCCTCCCGTACTCCGGATCGACCGGCACCTCGTTCGGCTTGAACGAGGAATCCTGCCACGGGAACGCGGTCTCGCTCGTCGGGTCCACGTTCGGAAGGCCACGGTCCGAGTCGTTGGACTTGCACATCGGCATAGCCCCGGACTCGGGCAGCTCCTTCGGCCACATGATCCGCTGGCGAACGAAGCCGAGCGGGATGCCGACGAACTCGGGGTACTCCTGCCCCGTCTGGTTGTCGGTGTAGACCGCTCGCGCGTGGTTGATCGAGATACGAGGGGTGGGGATCTCGTCCAGGGAGAGATCCTCAAGGCCGGTGTTCAGGCCCTGAAGATCCTCCGGACGAGCCGGAAGGTTGTCGGTCTTGGCGTACTCAGGATACGCCTGGACAACCTCCCCCTGGATGACTTGGCCCTGCGGGGCCTCTGTCCCATGCTCAACAGTCACGCTTGTCTGCTTTCGGCAATGCAACGAACTCTACGAGTGTCGGTGCTGTCGGACTCGCCATGCGTTTAGCGTTATGCTTGGCGCTCTGGATTCGCTGGTTACTGCTGGTTTTGCTGGAGTTGCGCCCATCTGTAATGGGCCACAGCCGTCAACGAGACCGGCCATGATCACCCGCGCGGGTGGTGGGACCACCCTACCGATTTGGGTCAGCCTTGTCAACCCGATCGGGAATATTCGCCGTGACGGAACTGTGAAAAACTGCTCACGTCACCCATCCGCGCAGATGAATCTTAATGCCCCGACGCTTGCAGTATCGGATGACCTCGGCCTCCGAGATGCGCCACTCGGGCTTCTTGGTCGGGGGTGCGATATTGTACGCCTTGAGCTGATCCGGCTTCGGCGTGCCGGTGCTGCGACCGAAGTAGTACACCATGCCGGTAGACGCGAGGTACGTCTCGGACAGGGAGAGCTGCATGGCGACCTGGTCGAAGGTCATCAGCATGAAGCGGACAGGCAGACCAACCGACTCCGGGTCGGGGTCCTGCGGTCCGCCTTTCACCTTGTCAGGCTTCGGGGTACTCACGATAACCTCCTCAAGTAGAAGATGCGGACAGCCCCTCCCGGACTGCCCGCATCTTCCGCATCGTGTCCACTGGTGATCCGATCCAAAGTACACGACGTGTGACTACCGTACCATGTCGCATCCGGCGCTGTCCAGCGCCCTAGCCGCGTCAGCCCTCGTGCGCTCGATTGTCGGCCAGTTGGAATCGCAGCTCGTCAACGAACGCGCCATCGAGGCCCATACTCGGCGTGATGTGGCGGTAGGCGATCTCGGCAAGCTTCTCGACCACCGAGACCGGGAGGCGCAGGAGCATCGAGGGGCCGTCTTCCTCCTCGTTATAGATGGCCATGCACGGGATGCGCTTATCTGCGGCTGGCTGGTTCCGCTTCAGTGGGTTCTTGCAGTCATGCTGGAAGATGTTTTCGTTGGGCAGGAACACGTGCCCACACTTGCGACACTCTTCGTCATCCATCGGAGTCACTTCATTCCGTGCCGCAGGGCCGTCTTGTGTGCGCGTTCCAGTGCGGCAGCCTGGCTGGCCGCCGTCGCCTTATAGCTCGCCTCCAGCGCATCGAAGCCCTGCTCGACGCCCACCTTTGTGTACGACAAGAACCGTAGCGGCTTCTCTCCGATGTTGGCGAACCCGACCCGCTCCCACCGGCGGAGAATGTTCGTGATCGCACCGGTCGACGGCGGCATCTTCTCGTTGACCAGTGACGCGATGGCCGACGTGTTGAGCACCTCGATCTCGGGGAAGCCTCCGATGACCCACATGTCGACTGCGATCTTCACGTCGTACAGCAACTGATTCCTCGGCCGGTAACCCGCCTCGCGCTTCCTTGGGTCCTCGACGTGCGGGTGAGGCGGAAGCACTCCCCCGACCGGCTGAGGCTCGGCACGCTCAGCCAGTGTCGGCGCGGGCGTCATGGCGTCCTCGTCCAGGACGAGAATCGACCGGCGACGAGACGCGTCGATGCACTCCTCCAGAATCTTGGGGTCGTAGATCTCGCCGGACTCGCGACGCAACTTCTCGTCGCCCGCGGTCCACTGCGAAGTCGGCCACTCGCGCGGCAGGCCAGCCGTGTCGTACATCTCGGTGATGGCCTTGTGGCAGTCGTGGTCGCAGATCGTCTCGCGCCTCGTGCCGCCCGAGTTTGTTTCGTACAAGCCCTTGCATCGAGGTGTCGGCTTGCCTTCCCGGCCAGGAATGACCGCCACGCCTTCGCACCAGCCGTTTTGACACCACCCCGTGATATACGGGACCTTCTTCCCCCTTGGCGCTGCGGGAGTCTGCTGCTTCGCCTGCTTCTTGGGTGCCAACTTGAATCCTTAAACGGTAAGGTCGAACTCGACGGCCGAACGCTTCTTCTCGAGTTCGATGGCGATGTAGTTCTGAGTGGTGATCGGACTGGAGTGGCCGAGCAGCTCCTGAACGAGGCGGATGTCCTTGGTCCTGTCGTACACATCAGTGCCGTAGGTCATACGCAGGTCATGGCTTGCGCCGTCACCCTGCAGGCCAGCCTCGTCGTGGATCTGATGCAGCCACCTCCTGGCGGTGCTGTCGGACATCGCGAATAGGGTTTGCCGACCCATGTTCTGCGCAAGGACCATCCATGTCAAGATGTAACCCATGGCGTCCTTCCCCATCGGCACCCAACGCCACTTGTCTCGCTTGCCTCCCAGCATTACGAGACGGTTCTGGATGTCGATCTCGTGTATCGACAGCTCGCGCGCCTCTGATACACGAGCACCGCACAGTCCGGTAAGTGCCACCAGGGCCTTCTCCTCGGCGTTCCGGGCTGCTTCGAGCATCCGCTGGACGCCGTCCATCCCTTCTGCCAGCGGGTGCGGGATGCCCGGCGCAGGCTTCGGCGTAGCATACCTCGGCAGGAAGGTCGGAATGTTGTGGGCGTACCACGCGAAACCGCGCAGCCCGGAGACTCGTCGCGCCGTGGTGGACTTCTTCTTGTCGATGAACTTGCAATAGTTGAGGTGCTCGGCAGCCTTCGACTGGAAGTCCTCAATCGGCAGGGTGTCACTACCCAACCAATCGAAGAAGGTGTGCGCGTCCCCCGTGTAGCCGCGCTGAGTGTTCTTACTCTTGCCTTCTTCGGACAACCTTTGTCGGAGGACTTCGATAGACTCGCGCGTGACTGTCGTCGCCATTCTCGAACGCTTCCTGTGCTAGGCGATCACGCTCCAGCACAGTAGGCTCGGCAAGATCGCACGCCAAATTGAAAATCTCACGCACGGCCTTCAGTTCGGCGTGCGTCATGTTTGTAAGAATCCACTTGAGTCCAGCACGCTGGTGCGAACTCGCCATCATAAGGCTGATGGACGTTCCGGGCCTCAGTTCGTTCGGCCTTTCACCTCCCTCCTCATCAACGACGACCTCTTGATACTCCGAGGCCGTGATTGCACCGGCGTAGAAGTTCGCCCAGGCAAAACGACCTTCGGGGATCGTGTCGCCTGGGCGAGTACGCTTATTGGCTCCCGAGCGGCCGGGGTTAGCGGCCATCGGTCGCCGCCTTCCGCTCTTCTAGCTTCTTGTCGAGGTCCGGAGTCCGATCCTCCAGGTGGCGCTCCGCTGTGCGGAGGCCGGGAGAGTCGTACTCTGGGATGTTCCAGGTCTCGTCCTGCTTCAGGCAAGGGAAGCACAACCAGTCAGGGGTGCGTGACCTGATGGTCTTTCCTTCCGAGCCGAGCGTCACGAACGAAACCTTTACTGCCACAAGGTCTTCGCGGCGCACGTTCGTGTTCCTGCACCTTGTGCACATATACTCGGGCTGATGGCCCATCGCTAGCTCCCGCCTACGCGTCGCTTCCAGTCTGCGATGCGATCTTCGGGTGGCTTCCGATCAGACGGCAGGATGTCATCGCCAAATTGCGCGAGATCTTCCGGCCTGACCATATGAGCGAGCAACCTGACGGCATAAATGAGCCCCGCATCGTCGTCTTGACGATCCGGTTCTTCGTCCGCAGGTTGCTCTACTTTTTGGTTCTGTTCAGCATCCACCGAAGTGCCTCGCCCGATGACCCTACGGATCACCTTGCGAGACTCGCCCTGGGGTGCCGGTGGACGCGAGGTGCGAGGCGCACGCTTTTTAGGTGACGAAGCCTTCCTGCATTCACAGGGAGACTTTTCACAGATAATGCAGATCTCACTGTTGGTCGGCATGTCGCCTGCCCCTCGCTTCCGGAGGCACTAGGAGGATGGTACCACCACCATGCCCCATCGCGCAATAGGTCACACCTTCGGTCAGGAAATCCGGGACAGCTCGACCTTGAAGGCCTTCAACATTGCAGGCGAGATCCGGGGGAACATGTTACAGATCGTCTGGTCGTCCACGCCGATTGCGAGTGCATTCTTGATGCCCTCGATCTCCTCGGCGGGAATCTGTCCGTTGATGTCGCCC
This sequence comes from Streptomyces sp. NPDC127100, assembly GCF_042724095.1. Taxonomy (NCBI): domain Bacteria; kingdom Bacillati; phylum Actinomycetota; class Actinomycetes; order Kitasatosporales; family Streptomycetaceae; genus Streptomyces; species Streptomyces sp. NPDC127100. Next base: position 24,000 of record NZ_JBHXFL010000034.1, on the reverse strand, counting down.
ATCGTGATCTGGGCGGGCATCTTTCGGGGCGTCGGCCGAGGCGTTACGCTGGCGAGCGGCTTCTTGGCGTTCTCGGGCTGGCGGCGCAGCTCGGCAACCTTGGTCACCCAGCGAGGTGACGGCTCGCCGCGCAGTGGGTCGTAGCCCTCGCAGCCGACGGTCGGCTCGTGCTCGCGAAGGCCCGTGCGCATCCGGTAGCGCTCCAGCGCCCAGGCCGACACGTCCTTGACGGAGTCGAAGTACGGCGTCGACAGCATCATGACCATCGAGGCGATGCCGCTGGCGCGACCCTTCATCTCCAGGAACTTCATCCCCGAGTCTTCGATAGCCGCCATCTCTTCGGCATTCAGGGACTTGAAGTACATGAGGGCGTCGGTGGCCGAGTCCAGCATCGTCCACGCAGCCTCGAACAGGTTGCTGCCCTTCTGGACGAGCCCGTGTTCATAGGCGCGCTCGTCGCCACCGTACGGGCACTTATGCTTATCGAGCGCGTCCTGGCCCTGCTTGTCGGAACGCGCCGAGATAGCGAAGTAGCAGCCGGGTTCATCGCATACCGCCACCCAGGGGAACTTCGCCTCCTCGCTCGCCCACATGCCGCCGCGCAGAACTCGATTCGTGACTCCCATAACCTCTCCTAGCTGTCTATACAAGCAGGCGAGCACGCGCCCTCCATACAAGGCGCGTGCTCGCAGTCTTTGGTTGTCGGATCAGGCAGCGCTGATCCGTCGGAGGATGTCCTCGCGCGACTCGCGCGGCGCAGCCTGGCTGGCGCTCGCGACCTCGTCGCTGTGCTCGTGGCCGAGGTCGCTGTGGTCGATCTCGTCGTGGCGACGCAGGGCCTCGCCCTCCGACATGCCGTTCAGCTCGGTCAGCGTCAGCCCGTGGTAGTCGGCAAGGTGCCGCTTGATCGTCGGCTCGCTGACGGCGCGAAGCTTCTTCTTGGTGACCAGGCGCAGGCGCGGGCTGACGGCCTCCTCGATGCTGAGGATGTCGTCGGCGCTCGCGATCTGGGGGACGCGCTGGTTCTTCTCCTTGTACATGATGCCCATGTCGTTGCCCTCAACGACACGAGCCGCGAAGGGCTCGTCCCTCCCCTGCAGGGTGAGGGTGACCATCTTGTCCTTGTACTTCGAGTAGTCGACCGCCTGGTCGACGCTCGTCTCTTCGCTCATCGTCGCACTTCTTCCCGACCGGCGCGCCGGTCTCGTCGAGTCGGGTGGTGGCCAGCTCCAGACGCACACCCGCAATACTTGATCGCACTGTGCTTGTCGAGTCTTACTCATGCCCCCGCACATACCGTCATCCGGGATGATGGTACCCCCAAAAATGCGGGCGTGCAACCTGGCCAGGCCCATTTTTTGGGGGTAACCACCATGATTTTTCCGGAGAGGAGTCAGCCCTGCAGGCGGCGACCGAGGTGCTGTACCACCTTAGCGACGTCACCGACCTCATCAATTCGCACAGTGTCGAAGCCGTGCGACTGAGGACTGTCGGTGCCGCAGCCCACAGCCATCAGGTGATAGCCGCGATCCTTGCAGATCTTGATATTGCTCTGAAGAACAGCCAGCTCCTCGTCGAAGTTCTCTAGAGGCATCGCGCCGTCGGTGTAGTACTGGATGACCCGGTCGGTCTCGCGTCGCTCGTCCAGGATCTTGCGGTAGAACTCGAGTGTGTGACCGTCCAGGTTGCAGTTGTCGGGACCGAGTTCAGTGAGGCGATGGCGCGTGGTGTTGTTCCACGGCTCATCGGCCGACTTGACCTCATAGATGTCGAGGCCCAGGTCACTGTGTCCCCACCTGCCCACATACTTCCCGGAGTGACCGTAGACCGCGAACTTCACCCCCAGGCGCTGGAGAACCTCGGCCTCCGCCATGACGCACTTCTTCATCAGGCGGATCTCGTGCCCCATCGAGGAGCCCGACACGTCCATACCGAGCAGGACAAAGTAATCACGCTTCTCGGGTCGTAGCTTCCTGTGGAAAAGGCGAGGGTCACCGATCGGCGCGCGCTTGCCGAGCACGTTTCGGTCGACCTTGCCAGCCTTCAGGTTGCGCATGTTGGCGGTCCGACGGTTCGCCGAGAACGCGAGGCGGGCCTGGAGTAGCGACGAGCCGATAACAGACTCGGGCGGGTCGAAGGTGTCACCCTCTAGCGGGTCAATACCCCAGTCTCGCCGCGAGAGCCTGCTGTCGTAGGCGTGCGTCCAGGCCAAGGCCTGGTCGATCCCGTCACGAGTCCCGTGCGCATCCTCGCGGTGTACGCGAACCGAGGTGATGGCCTGCGGAATGGTGTCGAACTGCGATCCAGAGATCACAGCCTCCATGATCCGCGCCATCTCCTCGGCAGTCGTGCCCTCGGGAAGGGCGTCTGACTCGTCGCCGTGATGGTGCCCGAGCACGTCATTGAGTGCACTGTCGGCACCCTCCTCCGTGCCCCAATCGCGCTCGTCGGTGCCGTCGCCCTGCCCATCGGTGCCGTCGCCCGCGCCCTCTTCGTCCCCATCGGGGTCCGACAACCGGTCACCCTCGGAGACGTTCTCAGTACCCGAGGCGAGCGCACCGTCGTCCTCCTCCTCCTCGTCACCTTCGCCCTCGGTGCCGTCGTCGCCGTCGGCAGAACCGTTACCCTCGCCCGACTCGGAACCGTCACCTTCGTCGGTCAGACCTTCGGGCTCATCGCCAGAAGGTTCACCGTCATCAGCAAGGTCACCATCGCCAGAAGGCTCATCGTCGCCCTCCTCCGGTTCCGTCGAGTCCTCGTTGCCCGGAGTGATGCCAGGCTCGGGGTCCAGGTTCGTCCGGTCCGAGTCGTTACGTGACTCATCGAGGTCCGACTCCGTGTCGGACGGCGGCTCGCCTTCGCCGCCCTCGTCTTCGTAGTCGCCCTCGAAGTCGTCCGTACGCTCGCCGCCCTCGTCGTACTCATCTTCGGGCTCCTCTGGACTGCCCTCGTCGCCTTGTCCCCAGCCGTTCTCGTTGGGAATGTCGAAGTCGTCGACGTCCAGCTCGGGCTCGCCATCGTCGCCGCCGTCGCCCTCATCGTCCTCGGACTCGCCGTCGCCCTCATCGTCCTCGGACTCGCCGTCGCCCTCATCGTCCTCGGACTCGCCGTCGCCCTCATCGTCCTCGGACTCGTCATCCTCGTCCGGCTCGTCGGGCAGGTCGTCCCACGGCTCCTCGTCCTCGTCCGGCTCTGCCTCGTCGTCTTCCTCGTCCGCCTCCCTGGTCGGGGCGGGCGGCGGAGGCGGAGGCGGCTCGACGAACTCGTCAGTCGGGTGATGGAAAAATCCCGACTCACGCAGGATCGCGAAGGCCTTCAGTGCGTTCAGGTATGGTGCTCGGATGGACAGATCCGCGCGCGCCTCGTCACAGATCTCGATGATCCGCTGATCCTCCAGCGCGTCCATGACCTCGGGCTTGAACAGGTCATTCGGGACCGCGTGGCCGACGGCTGCGAAGTACAGGGCCACCGCCATCTGGTGGTTCAGTTCCATGTCCCTGTAGTGCGTCTGGGTGGGTTCGCCAGTGACCGGGTCGGAGCCCTTGACCCCATCGCGGTAGTTCCGGATCTCGCTCGAGATCCTCATCATCCGTACACCCGGCTTCGCCAGGCCGATCTTGTGATTGATGCGGCCATCTTCGAAGGCGTTGTGGATGGTCGGCATGAACGGCGAGATAGCACCCGCTGCTGCCATCCAGCTGGATCGGTTCTTCTTGACCACGGCCTCGATGTGCTCGGACAGGCCACGCGTGCGAGGGTTGTCGCCCAGCACTTCGGCGGCCTGTATGACGAGCCAGGTCTTGTCGTAGTCCGTCAGCTTGGTGAACGAGCCCTCGGCGATGTGACCGATCTCGTGATAGGTACTCCAGAGCACGTCGTGCCTGATCATGCACGCGGCACACTCCTGGAGGCCCTCCCAGTCCCACTCGCCGCAGCGCATCTTGTCGTGCGGCGTCCTGTCGGCCAGGGCGAGTGGCGGCTGCATGTAGATGTTCTTGCCGTCAGTTCGTGGACTGCCAGCCGACGGAATCACTCGAACCGTCTTGATGCCGGTGAAGGCGCGTGCGTAACCGGAAAGCGTCGGGACCATCTTCTGGAACTCCCGAAGGGCCGCAAGCGCTCGCTCCTTCGGCGTGGGTTCAGTCATCTCAATTCTCCAGGGTAGTAACACCATCGCCGAGCGGGTAGACTCGCATTCCTGCGAGCCTCCCGCACACCCGATGGTATCAGGCGTTCTGGGCCTGCTTGGCGTGGAGCATGTGCACGTTGTTGCCGAGGTACTCGGGCTCCTCGATGACGTCTGCCTCGTCACCCTCGGCCTCGCCGTCCCACTTGAACGGCGGGAACTGCTCGCGCAGCCAGGCGTCCGTATCGGCGGGCTTCCAGTCCTCAAACAGGACTTCGGCGATGCCTTCCGTGTCCGAGACTATGGCTGCGAACATCGGCGTCTCTCCCACCGCACAGCCGTCGAGCTTGACCATTGCCGCCCCTCAATCCTTGGAATACTGATTGCGCCGCCTCCACGGGCGACGCTCGCTAGCCAGTTGCAAGTTACGCACGTTACTCACCTGCGTGAGATGCTCCGGTCGGACACAGCTCTTGTGGCTGCACTCGTGATCCACGATGAAGCCAGGTCGGATTACCTCACGCTTGAAGTGCTCGAACGAAACACGGTGGGCGAGTCGCGTGTCCTTCTTTCCGTCTGCCTTCTTTCCGATGTAGAACTTGCCATAACCCTTGTCGGTCGTGGCTCCCGTCCAGACCCAGCACTCTCCGTACTCCTCGCGAATGACCGCCTTTTCGATCTTCGCCATGAAGCGCTGGAGCTGCTGGAGATCCAGTTGCAACAGCTCGACACCCGACATAAGACACTCCAGTGGTAGAACCGAAGTGCTTGTCGAGCGACTTGAGTAGCATCGTAGCCTAGTGCACCCCGTTTGGAAAGTGTCTACGGTGGTGCACTAGGTCACGATTTTAGATCGGGGCTGCCTGACAAAGAAGTTCTCGTCTTCTTCCTCGAAGCCGCACCTCTCGTACCACTCGCGCAGTTGCGTATACGTGAGGGCATCTCTAGTGCCATCCGGCTCAATGCCGAGATATAGCGCCACGCCCTCGCGGTCCGCGTCCTCTAGGACCTTAGCCATGAGGGCTCGCGCGTATCCGTTACCCCTCTTAGCTTCGAGTACGCGGACCGATGAGACGATGGCCATCTTCTCGCCCTCTGTGAAGAAGAGGTTGACGATGGCCGACGTCTCAAGGTCGTAGTATGTGTGCCTCACTACTGCTTGCCCTGCGCCCCGTCGAGTGCGTCCATGATCTGCTTACGCTGCTCGGGGTCGAGGAAGTTGCCGACTGCCATCATCACAGCGTCGTCGGGCGCGAGGTGCCGCAACAGCCTCGCCCACTTGATCGAGTTACGCGTTCCCCACGTGCCGGGGAAGACGTTGTCGTTACTCAGCGAACGGATCGTCTCGCCGACCGACAAGACCAATCGCAGCTCATCGTCGCTGATCTCGAAGCCATCCTCCAGGCAGCGGTCCTGGATGATGCGCCGCTCGACAGCCTCGGGCGGCATGTCGATCTCCAGGTGCATGAGACGCGACACGTCGGCGTCAGCCAGTGGCTCGGCTCCGATGTTGCGCGCGTCCCAGGCGGGGTTGGCCGCGAAGCCCAGGTAGCACTCACTGTGGCGCTCGATCTTCTGGCCGTTGGCCTGATCGATGAACAGCTGCTTGACGTTGTCGGTCAGCGGGCGAAGCCACTGCCACACATCGGACTGGCCGGTGTTCGGCTCGTCGACGCAGATGATGCCGGGCGACTGCCAAGCCTTGACCACGCGCCCCGGCTGGTAGTACGTACCCTTCTCGGGACTGAACTCCGTCTTGCCAGCCAGGTCGTCCACCTGGGTGGACGCCGTGATGCTGATGCGGTGGAACGGCAGGCACATGAGCCACGCGAGGTGCCTGTACAGCTCGGTCTTGCCGGTACCCGGCGGGCCCCACACCATCGGCGTCTCGTCCAGCTCTCGCCACGCGACAACCAGGCGATAAATCGCATTGGTGTAATCCATGTACAGCTCGGGGTGACCTTCGTCACCCGTCGTCGGAATCAGCTCCCGCAGCTCGGGCTCGAAGAACTCGGGATCGTAGACCGGCAGCAAGACGACGTTGCCCGTCTTGGGGTCCTCGATCTCCCGGAAGGCCTTGATGCCGACAGCCTTCTCCTCGTCGGTAACTTCGATGTCCGAGGTGAAGTCCCACGGGTCAACGAAGTTCGACTGTCGCTCCTCGAAGGCAGCCACCGGGTCCAGCTTCGGGGCGAAGCCGTCGTCCAGGTGAACGATAAGCATCAAGTCCCCAACCGGCGTCCTGGGGCTTGCGCCGTAGGTCGACGTAGCCTTTCTGGTGGCACAGTCCTTCGCCTCCAGCGGGGCGCGACCGTCTCCGATCAGCTTTCCCTTCGCCTGGCAAATGCCGCCCTTCCATCCGAAGGCGGCCTCCACCTCGGCCGACGGCGTGAACCAGTGACAGTCGATGCACGACGCGACGCGCTCGTCGTAATACGTCGGCGTGTGCGTGATCGCCTCGGGGTTCGGCATGGTGACCGCGAAGCCCATCTTGCTGGGCATCGGACGCACCGGCCTGTCCTCGCCGTACTCGGAGCACTTCTCCGCGAACGACTTCAGGATACGCTTCTTGTGGCCCGGCTCGATTCCCTTCTTCTCGAAGACGTGACCGAACCGTGCACAGATCGCCGAGCCGGGGTCGGCGTTCAGGAAGTCCATCGCCTGCTTCCGCGTCAGGTACGACGGGCACCCGAGGCAGCTCTTCCGCTCCCCCACCTTTTCAGACACTTTGTGACCCCTCCCGGCCAAAAACCAAGAACCGTTAACCAAAAGATGGTACCACGTCGCGCCGAAAAACGCAACGTGGTACCACCATGAACTTCAGAGGCCCGCGCTACTTCTGGCGGGTGATGTCGATGAGCTGCTGGAACTTGCCGTCGTTGGTGGCAGTGAAGACCACCTGCGTGCCGGACTTGGCGATGGTCGCGATGATCACGCGCAGACCGCCGACGCTCGTCTCGATCTTGTCGACCTCGCCGAGGCCCTCGATGGCATCGCCTTCCCGCAGGTCGGGCGGCTCCACCTCCAGGCTGACGCGCCCGATGGCCTCCATGAAGGCCTCGCGGGCGTGCACGGCCAGTATGCCGAGGTCCTCGATCTGCAGGCGCAGCGACGCCTTCGACTTCTCGAATCCCTCACGGGACAACTTGGCACACTCCGTCCCCGTCTCGTTCTTGAGGGACGCGGTGAACGGCGTCAGGCTGTACCTGACGCCATCCCCCGCCTTCCAGGTGCGGGCGGTGAAGCTCACTTGCTCTCCTTGTATGCGGACGTAGCCTTGCACTTGCGTAAGGCAGTGTTCATCTGTGGCACCGTAGTCAGTGCTGCATCCTGGAAGGCGTCATCGTTCTTCGCCTTCAACTTGTACAGCTTATCTCGTTGGGTGTTGATCTCGGTACCATTGTGCATGGTGATGGCCTCGTGCCCGGCGGTGAGTATATCACCAGCCGTCGACGCGACGCCGATCATCTTGTCCATGTCCTTGTTGAGCCGCTCCGCCTTCACTAGGGCGTCCAGGCAGCTCGATGGTACCGAATACGCCTTGACCGTGACCTTCTTCTCGACCGGTCGGTCGACGTACTTCGTCTTGATGATGGGTGGATCTTGCGCTGGCTGATCTTGTGCCACGCATGACCCGATGCCGCACCCGACGCCGAGTAGCGCGAGTGCGGCAATCCAACGTTTCACCGTTGCCTCCCCATGACCTCGACCACATGGCGCATCTCGGCGATGAGATGGCACATGAAGTGCATCGCGGCCGGGTCCGGCCGACGACGACTGGGAATGAGTCCCAGCTGGTACGACTGCGAGTTGGCCTGGAACTGCAGATCACTCGCGAAGCCGTCGATGCCGTCCATCGAGTGCTCACACTCTTCGTACCGCAAGTTGATGCTCGGAAGAGTGCGGCCGTCCGCGCGGTCGACCTGGGTGGCGACGTCGAGCACCTTCTGGATGCAGTTGTACGCCGAGGTAAGCGCCAGACTTATTGCCCGGAGGGTGTCTGCATCAGGCGGACGGACCACGTACTCGGCCAGGCGGCGCTCGGCTGCCGCCATGTAGGCAATGCGCTGCGCGAGCTGGTCGATGGCGTTCAGTTCGGACTGCATGGCCACCTTGTACTTGCGCGCCTCCCACTGGCGTTTCGACTCGCCGTTGTCGGCCTCATCGATGGCGCGCTGCTCATCAGAAGTACGGCTCATGCTCTTCCTCGTCGTCCTCGCGAAGCTTCGCCAGCTCCTCGTCCTCGTCGACGAGTTCGATGATGTCGGGCCAGTACTTCTCGCACTCCGGTCCGATGCCGTAGTGGCGAGACCGGTTGTCGGTCAGCGGCTTGCCACAACGGCAGCACTGACCGACCTCGCGACCGTACTGGACGGCAGCCATCTTGGGGTTGACCACCAGCGTGATGATCAGGTCCTTGACCTGGCCGTTGATGACCGAGTAGCCCACGCTACTTTCCGGCGGCAGCACGAGACAGACGAGCTTCAGTCTCTCGCCGTGTTGCGACTGGATCTTGATGTGATCCTTGTGCTGCCCGCTGTCCGGGCGCGAGACGCGCAGGAACACCCAGTCGGAGTGCTCGGCCTCGCGGACAGCGTAGTAGCCATTCTCAACCAGATCAACCATGGCTCGGGGCACGCCGAACTGGGCATCTGTGTATCGCCCGAAGGGCACTGTACTCACCTCGTAAGAATCGCGCTGGCATAGGTGACGCTACCGCATAGGCGCGTGACTATCCAGCCGCTGTGCATAGATCGCGCGATGCGAGGCGCATATGCGCGGGCGGTCGTCAAACATACCACCACGATACACGCCTCGCCCGAGCGACTACTTGCGGTAGCCCTGCCGCTGCCGAGGGATGTTGTCCATCGGGCAGCTAGGCGTGCCAGGCCGGTAACACATCTCCTCCCAGTTACGCTTGGCCTCGTGCTCGTCGGCCGGGGTGACACCGTAGCTCATGTGTCGCTCCGGTTCCGGCAGTTTGTTCTCGATCTCGACCGGCTCGTCCATCACCCAGGTGCCGTCGACCAGGTTAATGGTGTACCACCTGAGTCCCTTGTGGGTGATCTCCATACCGCCGCGCACGTCACGCATACGCATCGTAGAGAGGACCACCACGATCCGGTCAGGGGACACCTCGACCACGTCCGGCGTGTCCCCGTAGCGGGGTGCCAGGGTCTGGTAGTAGTCCCGAAGCTCGGCACGAACTCGCGCCAGCTTCTGCCAGTTGGTCAGCACTACTTGCACCTCTGTTCCGCAGTGGCACAAGTGATGATGTACTGTCCACCCTCAACCTTCACGCCAGTCACAGCCACCTCGACGCCATCGATGATGAGTCGAGTGTGCTCGCTGACGCAGCCGAGGGGGAGCGATGCACTGACCAGTAGGCCATGCATAGCGCCGCCCCTTGTGGTAGACCTTGCGGCCTCCCACAACTCACGCCTTGTCATTCGTTGCTCCCTTTCGGGGGTCGGACACAACGAGTTGAGTTGTCGCCGGTTCATGATCACCGACGTAATCCCTAGGGTATCACCACCCTACGAAATACGTCAACCTTCGAACGAAGTGCGAGTACCCCCGACATGTGATGTCGGGGGTACTCGCTGGGGGCGGCAGTGGTTTGTAAAGTCGGCGTGCCACCAGAGGGCTGCACCGGACTCGGAAGTCGGATGACTAGTCCGAGACCTCGTCGCTATGGCCACTTGCGAACCAGTACCAACCCGGACTGGCTCCGGTGCAACCTTCTGACGCCACGCCTGGCGTGACACCAGGCAGGGAGTCCGTCACTCCCTACCCCCCCTGCCTGGTGTCGTCCATGGGGGCGGACCGATCAGATCTTGCGGATCTTGCGGGTGCCGCCGTCGGTGACCTGCTCGAAGCCCTCGACCGTGCTCGGCTTGCCCTCGCCGGGGAACAGGCGGGCCGCCACGGCGCCCGGCGAGGCGTCGCCCTCGGGGTACTCGGACGACTTGAAGTTGGCGATGGCGCTGATCGGGTGCTCGGTGCCGGACTCGACCGTGTCGAGGAACTCCTCGATGTGCTTCTTCACGTCGCGCCGGACACCGCCGCCGCCGCCCGAGCTGCGCCGGGCACCGCCCGAGGCGCGGCGACCGCCGACCGCCTTGCCCTGTCCGAGCTTGGCCGCGTCCTTGAGCACCTGGCTGACGTCCTCGGGCTCCTTCGGCTCGTCGCCGCGCTCGGCCTCGGGCTTCGCCGCCCAGGCGGCGTGCTCGGTGAGGTACGCCTTGTACGCGTCGACCTGCGCGCCCTCCTTCTCCATCAGGGCGTTGAACTGCTCGACCCAGTTCTCGTCGAGGCCCTCGGGCTGCGGCGTGAACTTGTTCGCCAGGGCCAGGGCCGCGATGCGACCGATGTACGACTCGGTCGGCGAGACCTGCGTACGAGCCGGGGCCGCCGTCGCGCGCCGGGTGCCGACCTCGTTGACCGCCTTGTTGATGTTGGCGTAGGCCGTGGCCTCGCCCATCTTGCGGTTCATGAGGCTGTCGCGCATGACGTCGGCGATCCAGGCCTTGGCCTCGGACTTCTTCGCCGTGTTCGGCAGTGCGCGGTAGCTGTCCAGGACCTTGGCCATGTTGGCCTCGGGCACCACGCCGGTACCGGGGGCCTCGACCGTGCCGACGTCCGAGACCTCGATCGCGTCCGCGACGATGCTCTTGAACTCGCCGAAGTACTCGTCCGGCGTCTTCTGCTTCTCGGGCTGCGCGGCCTCGGGCTGCGCGGCGGGCGTCGCCTCGGCCTGCGCGGCCTCGGACTCGACGGCCTCGGTGCTGGTGGTGTCCTCGGCGACGGTCGTCACGTCGGCCTCCTCGTTCGTCTCGGGGGCCTCGGTGTCGGCCTCCTCCTGCGGGATGTCGGTCCCCTCGACCTCGGCCACCTCGGGCTCGGCGGCCTCGGTGGTGGCGGGCTTGCTGGGGCGTCGCGTACGTCCGGCCATGATCTTTATGTCCCTATCTTCTGCTGACTGGTTGGATCGGATCAACCCGTGGGGCGGGCAGTGGTGATGCTAAGTCGTGCGATGCGCCGAAACGCTGTGCGGCCGTTTCGACATGCTCCACAGTAGCTGGTCGGTGTTGCCACCGTCAAGCCTGGAGGGCATATCGTACATAGTCGCCTGCGTCAACGATACGTTGAAGATGCATTTATGCAGCCTGTGCGCTCACAACCGGACGAAGAGTGAAAAGTATCTTGCTTCGTCCGCGAGTCAGCGCACTAACTACTTAGACATCTCGTCAGTAGCATACGGTCCGATGATCATGAATCACGCACCGTGTGCACCTGCGTCCGTCGACATGAGGAGCATAGCACAAAGTGCCTCGGCGTGGGCAATTTCGCGGAACCCGGTTTACCAATTTCTCACCGAGATAACTGGAGTGTCCGGACACCCGTTCGATTCCCGGAGGCGCGCAGCCTCGCCGGTTTCGACCAGCGAGGCTGCACTCGGGGGTGGGACTAGATCAGGCGTCGCCCTCGTCGGTGGCGAGGTGCGTCACCTCGATCTTGTCGGACTCGTCCCGCTCCTCGTTCTCCTCGACCGAGGTGAGGTCGTCGGCCTCGTCGTCCTGCTCGTACGGCGTGGCCCAGCTGTAGTTGTAGGCCAGGTCACCGGCGATGTGGCCGAGGAGGTAGCTGAAGTGCCCCGCCTCGAAGTCGCCGCTGGTCGACTCCAGCTCGAGCGCCTCGGACTCGACACCCGCGAGCCAGCCTCGCGCGAACGCCTCGTACGCGTCGTGCTGAACCGGGTCGGTGGCCCTGAAGGTGCTCTTGTAGTAGCCCTTGATCAGGGCAAGCGCAGTCGGCGACTCGAGGCCGTCCTCGTTGATCGCCTTCTCGATGGCCTCGACCAGTTCCGGGGCCATCGGACAGTGCCGCTTGTCCAGCATGTACCAGGCCAGCACGACCGGCGCGGCGGGCAGTACGTCGTCCGCGATGCCGGGCGAGCCTCCGCCGGTGATGTGGCTGTCGAGATCCGCGCGCTCGCGCATACTCATTCCGTCGCCCATGAGGCAACCTTTCGTAGTTCCGATTCGGTGTTACCACCCTACCATGCCGGGGTTTGTCTTGCAACCCAAGCACGGCAGGAGTTAACTGAGCGATTCCAGTGCCGGAAAGCCCACAGTCCCCGCCTCGGTACGGGGGAGATCCGAGAACGGGGACTGCGCACTCGCCGGAATCAGGCTGCGGCGAGGTACTCGCGGAAGTCGCGCACGGCGCGCGCCTTCCGCAGATTGGTGGGCATCTGGTCCACGAACATCTGTGCGCGTCCGCGTACCGGCTGCGTGGCGGCGTCCTCGGGGTCGAGGCTGTCGATGCACTGCTGCACCATCTCGACTGCGCCGTCCGGCTCGCCCTCGTGGACGAGGCACACGGCCTCGCTGGTCTTGTGAAGCATGTGGTTGATGCCACTCACGAACGGGGCCTCGGCCATGACGGCGAGGTTAGCTCGTGCATGGTGCACGTCGCCCAGCATCGAGTACGTGTTGGCAGCATACGCCGCGTGCTGCCACCTGCTGAACCCGTCCAGGCTCGGCGAGGTGTTCTTGCCATAGTACCCGTACCGATGGAAGGACTTGTCGGCGCTGATCAGCGCCTCCAGCGCACGGTCGTGGTCACCTCGGATGGCGTGACCACGGGCGAGCTGGTTGAAGGCGAACGCCTCCTGCATCGGATTGGAGATCGTGGCGAACTCCAGCGCCTTCTGCGCCGCGCGCACGACTCCCTCTCCGTTCCCGTTGAACATCGGCACCCATGCGCTGCACGAGTGAATCCACGCGCGCTGGTCGCTGATCGGCGCAACGGCCAGCGCGCGTGCGTACCAGCGTACGGCCAGGTCGTCCTGGCCCAGGTCGCCGTGGAACTGGGCGACCAGACAGGCGGCCTTGGCCTCCATCTCGGCGGCGCGCAGGAAGCGCGGCCCCGTGACGTTGACCTTCGCCGCCAGTGCGTCACGCCAGCACGATAGCGCACGTTCCTGGGAACGCACAACTGGCGCACCGGCCATGTGGGCGATGCAGATCTCGTGCAGCGTGCGCGTGAGCGTGGCGAGTGCCTCGCCCGAGCCCGCCGTGGCCTCCTGGGTGGTGGCCTGTGCTGAAGTCGCACTGATCATGGCGTCTGTCATATACAGCCCCGTTGCGCCGAGCATGGTCTGAAGCAGCCGTCGCCTCTGCAAGGCCAGCTCCTCTCGGTTATGATGCGCCCGCATGAACAAGCGCATCCCCTGTCTGACCGACTCTACCACGCCAGGCGTGGGGTCGTCGGCTGGACGATCGTACATCCCGCTCTCACCCTCTGTCCATCTCGGAGTCTAGTCGTTCCGTGCTGTCGAGTCAAGTGACGACAGGCGAGGAAGGTCGAAACCTTCCCCGCCTGTCCGCTCACCTAGAACGAGACGCCGTCATCCGCAACAGGCGAGCCTGGGATCAGGGTTTCCCCTAGGAACACCATAGCGCGGAAATCCGGGTATGACTACCCTCCGAAATCGGCCAATCACCCGAACTGACGAACGGGTATCAGCGCATCGACTTGGCTACCATACCTCGGCGACGCAGTTCATCTGTTATGTCAACGACTTTCTGCATGGACGCCATGTGCATCGTCAGCAGATCCATGGCGGCCTCGGGTCTCACCGGCTCGCCATTACGGTTGTTCTGGTGCAGCACGCGCAGTCGACCCTTCAGGGCGTCGACTGCCCCGAGTGCGTCCGTCAAGAGGTCGTTCATGACCTTGTCCATGCCAGGCGCTGCAGGCACCGGAACGTCGGACGCCTCCCGCTCCTGCAACTCCCGGAGGGCTTCGGCTTCAACCCCGGCTGACCGTTCGAGTCTAGCAGATCGGCGTTTCTCCTGCCAACCTTCGTACAGGTCGAATGTCCAGCCGATCTCGCGGAGCTTCTTGACAGCGTTGTCGTACTCCCTACCCGCGTCGAGCAGGTTGACAGTACGCTGCTTGCGTGTCGCGAGACTCTGGACGATCACCTTGCTGCCCGCACCGGGCCGCAAGGTGAATCCAGGGGTGTCCCCGACCTTGTCAAGAAGCGTCTTCCCCGTTCTCTTCTCGGTCACCCGAAGTACCCTTTCGCTCTATGCCCTCGTACGTGAAGAGCTTGCCGTCCGGGGTGCGATGGATGTCGAACTTCTTCAGGTCGACCTCCACCATGCCCAGCAGCATCTCGCCACGCGCGGACATGCCTCGACCGTCGGCGCGGCCCTCGTACACGTCGAGCGTCGAGTTGATGCGCTCACACAGCACGCGCCGCACCGACTTGCACTTCGCGTCCCAGGTCCGCCACTCTTCAGTGTCGGTCTCGCCGTCGAAGTACGAGTCGAATACCCGCGTGAGGAAGCCAGTCACGACGCTCAAGTCGTGCAACGAGCCTTCCAACGTTCTCTCCTCGGTCATGATCCCTTATTTCCGGGTGGAGCACAACGGGTGACGAACACGAAGCCGCGACGGCCTGCGCATTCGTCACCCATTGCACGACGGACGCCTAACGGTGACGCGCGGTCAGTTCCTCGACCGACTTGCCGACGAGGTCCGCGATCTCGGCCAGGCGCTCGTCACTGCCGCCGATGATGAACAGGTCCCAGTGAGGCTGATCGGTCGTCGAGAGCTTGAACGTGTGCTCCCAGTCGGCGCGGTTGACGGTCGGCTTGAAGCTCAGTACCGACTCGCCCTCGTCCTCCTCGGAGCCCGGAACAGGCGTGAGGATGTGGTCGAGGCCCATCGAGTACCAGCCCGCTTCGAGCGTGATCTCTGCCTCGAACATCGCGCCGAACTTGCCGACTCCCTCGCGCATGGCGAGGTACTTGACCTTCCCGGCCACGTCCTGACCGAGGGCGGGCTGATTGTGATGCCACTCGATCGAGATGATGTCGCCCTCCTTCAGGGGGCGCAAGCCGGACTGGATGCGCGTGACCGCCCCAGGGAAGGGCGCAGGCTCCAGTTTGACGAACGGTTTGCTCACTTGATCACCTCGATGTGCCCGCAGCGCCTGTTCTGACAGATCCACTGCGAGCCGCCTTTGTCGACGGTCTTGTACATACTGCCCTGACACTTCGGGCAGCCCTTGGTCTGGATGTTCGGCAAGTTCTCGGGCCTGATGAACAGGCCGAGCGCCTGACGGTTCGCAGCCTCGCGTTCAGCCTGAACGATAGCCGGATCACGCGGACCCAACAACTCGTCCAGCATGGCGATGACATCAGTCGGTGTCGGTGCCACTGAACAACCTTTCGCTGTGCCATTTGGTGTTACCACCCTACCCGATCAATCAGGCTTTGTCAAGCTGGCTGATCGGACTAGACTCGCACGTTGCGTGCGCAACAGGTGGCCTGGTGCCGTTCCGGTGCCGCGCGTGACGTGCGCAGAACCGGCCCGGCAACGGGTTACCCGTGCGGTGTGGCGGCCTCTCTAGGCGTCCCCCGACGGTTGCGTGTCGGGCCCACGAAGAGCCGCTCGAACAACCTTGTCGAGCTTATCCCACTCATCCAGGTCGCACAAGTGGATTGCATCTCCCGTCTGGAGGACGTTGATGCACCCCTCAGGGGTGATGTGAACCTGGACGGGGCCATTCGAGTCCGGAACCTCGATCAGGCTCACGGCGCATCCTCGCGCACCTCGACGCCGGACTCGCTCGGGCGAATCCAGCATACCTCGTCGTCGAAGGTTCCGCGACCCTCGCGCGTGACCTGGACCCAGCCGTCCTCGAAGTTGCCGGTCAGCTTGAACAGCGGGAAATTGAAGTCCGGGCCGGACTCGGGCGAGCCGTCGGTGGCGTCCGCCTCGAACGCCTCGCTGTTGAACTTGTCCAGGAGGTCGACGTAGTGCTGCGAGTACACGGGCACGAGATCGGTGATCGGGCACTTGCACTCGCCCGTGTCGCTGCGCTCGAAGTCGTCCCCATCGGGCAGCCTTCTGATGTGAATGCTACGATCGAACGGGTTCTTTGTCAAGTACCGCGCCGTCGGGTGGTTCTGACAGGTCATCGTTCGCATGAACGAGTAGTCGTTCGTCCAGGCGAACTTGTCCGGCCCGAGAAGGACCGGGTCGTTGGGCCTGGGGATCGTGCGGATTTTGCGCACTCCAGCCGGGGTGCGCACCTCCTGGAAGCCCTCGGGCATGGGGCGAGCCCCCGGCGGATACAGCCGGGCAACGAGTGCCCCCACGGCGGCGTCACCTTCGGGATACTGCGAGGACTTGAAGAAGGCGATCTTGGCGATCGACTCCTCCGTCCCCAGCGGCACCGAGTCGCGCCACTCCAGTAGATGCTTCAGCAGGTCGGGTCGATTCATGGTACTACCTCCTGAGCATGTTGACTTTGGGGCCCACGACTAGCGGCGCGCCCTCGGGGCCTCGGATGTGTTCCGAGACCCACACCTTCTGGCCGCGCTTCTCCTTGTAGAAGTCGGAGCGCAGCGTGCGCCAGTGGCCGGACTGAATCCAGCGTACCTGGTAGTTGCGCGTACCGGGCTCGTCGGCAACCTCGCGCTCGGGGTAGCTGACCTTACGCAGATCAGCATACCGTACCGAGTTGAGTGTGCGCAACTCGTCCTCGATACGCGAGATACGCTTCTGGGCCTTGCGGTCCGGGTCGACGTGCGACACGCGCACGATGTTCTGCCCCATCAGCAACCAGGTTGCCACGACGACCTTCAGCGCCTCCAGCTCGCGCTTCTCGTTCGTCCAGGTGGGGAGATCCAGACCGCCCGCCATGTTGAGGTCATTGAACAGCGGCTCGCCGAAGGTGAACTCCAGCTGACGCGTGAACGTGTACCCACAGGCGGGCCTGATGTGGATGGGAGCCCGGCGGTTGCGCGCATACTCAGGCAACGCGTTACTGATCGCCTGGAGTACGTCGACCGCGTCGCCACCGCTCTGGGTGGAGTCGACCGCCGCATCCAGTGCGGGGCCGTACTGCGCGCCGATGGTGAGGCCCGGCCCGTTCGGCGCGAAGAAGTCCAGGAAGACTCTATCACCGATCACGGACCATGTCACCAGACCGAAGCCCTTGCCGGTCACCTCGGTGTACTGCTCGCCCACGAGGGGCGTTTCCAGGTACACCATGAAACCGAAGTCGCTCGGCACCTCGTCGGGCAACAGTACCACGTCGTTGTCCAACTTGGAAGCCGAATGCCGCGCCAGGTACGTCATGTCCTTGGACACGCAGTACAGGTCTGCCGCGCGCAGTCGCATGGCGAACCGCTCGACGTACCACTCGAGCGTGTAGCCTGCGGCCTCGAAGGTCTCCGGTCGCACCATGATGCCGAGCCAGTTCGCGAATCCGTCACGCGACGGATCACGAGCCCACTGTAGCATCTCGGCGCGAAGTTCGGGAACCTCGCGTGCGCTGCTGATCAACGCTCCCCCTCTCGTGTATCTAAGTCTATCACACTGGCGGCGTATGCGCAAGCCTCATCGGTTTGCACACACACCACCACCCTCGCACTAACCCTCGCGACGGCGCGCTGCCTTACGGCGACGCATGGCGTCGGCGCACAGTAGGTTGACGCGAGTCAACTTCGTTGCGTCTTCCAGCTGCAGACCTAGGAGCAGGTCGCGCATGTGGTCCATGACGAACGCTCGGTACTCGATGAACTGCGCCGGTTCCGCCTCCATGAGCATATCAGCCATTCGGTCGATGTGCTCACGGGGCAGCCCCGGATGCCCGGCGCTCAACTTCAGCGCCTCCTTGACAACGTCCTCGAAGGACGCGTCGGCGTCCAAATCCACCACCTTTCCAGATCTCGTCGTTTGGTGTTACCACCCTACCACGTACGACCTCGGTGAGTCAACTCGATGACTCGCCGAGGTCGAACGTGACGAGAGGTCTCACTAGGATGTCAGACCCTTGCTGCCCGCCAGCCATACGGGGCACGTCCCGTCGTGCCGTGCGGCCGCCTTGATCTGCGGTTTCCCACAGTTACATGCCGGGCCCACAGGCCTGGCGACCGGCTCATCACTGTACTCGCCCACCAGGTTCTCGCGCACGGCGGCGAGCGTGGTGTCCAGCTCGGACGTGCCCATGAATAGGCGGGAGACCTCGTGCGTCTCCAGCAGGGCGTCGAGCGAGACGTCGTGACCACGGCGAACCTTCAGCGCCTGCCTGATGCGCTCCACCTCGCCCATGCTCACGTACACGTCGGCGACCTCGACCAGTAGCGCGAAGACCTGCGATCTCGCGTCGGGCCCGTCGAACTGGATCTCGTCGCCGTGATGCTCGGCGGCGATCTTGCCGACTCTCTGCCAGGTCTCCTGGTTCATTACCGCCGGTGCCCTTCCTCGCCGATCATCTGGTTCAGGTCCGCGAGGATGACGGCGCGCTCCATCTCCTCGCCCCGCAGGGCCTCCTTGATCTTGTCGCCCAGGTACAGGCGGTTCTTGCGCTTCTCGGCGGTGTCGCCACGACGGTACGCCGCAAGGAGCTGCTCGCGCAAGTTGGGGATCGTGACCGGGCCCGCCTCGGCGACCTTGTCCACGATCATCGTAAAGGACTCGTTGCCGTCCAGCAAGTCGACGATCTCCTTGATCGTCGACTCCTTGGTGGCCTGGCTGCGCTCCACGTTCAGGCTGGTCAACGCGTCGCCGACCGCGTGCGTGACCTGGGCGATGCGCGACCAGTCCTCCGTGGACAGGTCACCCTCCCGGTCGATCAGCACACAGCCGCGCTCCACCTCACCGAGCGCGTCACGCAGCGTACGCTCCAGGTTGATGAGCGCCAGCTCCGTGCAGGACTTGGTCGTGTCAGTCATTGTTCCCCTTCTTGTGCCTGATCTTGTGGGCCATGGCGTCGCGCTTGCAGCCCTGCTCCGCGAGCGACTCGCCGATCTTCTCGATGAGCAGCTCGAACTCGTGCTCGGTCAGCTCGCGCAGGTTGCACTGCACGATCTCACCGGAGGTGAGGCCGGACTGCGGACAGTACTCCACCCAGGTGTCCGTCGAGTCGTTGTAGAACGACTCGGTGATGCACGCCAGGACGCTGTCGTTGCCGTCCGGCGTGCCCCAGTCGACGGAGTTCACGCCGAGGACGATGATGTCAACACCCTCGCGCAGGTCCGGGCGCTCCCAGTCGTCCACGTCGCTGAACTGCGACAGTCGACCCGGCGCGCTGAGTGGCAGCGGCTGCGTCAATTTGATGCACAGCATCTGACCAAACCTTTCATTCCGTCGTTTGGTGTTACCACCCTACCATGAACGACCAGGTGCGTCAAGCTGACTAGGCTCGGCACCTGATCGAACACGACTGGTCATGGGAACACAGTCGTCACCCGCCTACGAGATCAGCCCTACTCGTAGTGCGGGCGCGTCTCCGGGAACGCCTTGGCGGGGTGCGTCTGCACCTTCACCTCGTAGCATCCCCCGTGGTAGTTGATCTTGGACAGGAGGAGCCCGTCGTACAGGTACTTCTCCGCCGCCAGCTTGCGCGCGCGGAACCAGGCGAAGGCCTCGGTGAAGCATACCTCGTAGTAGTCCACGGGCGTACCCGTGTCGTACCACCAGTCGCCCTCCTCGCGCCCACCGAAGGCGCGGTCCAGCTCGTACACGTTGACGTACCAGCGGCGCGGCTTGGTGGGGTCGAGGTAGATGCCCTCGCAGTCGATGAACTCGCACCGCGAGCCGTTGCTGAATTTGCCCTCCCCGACCTGATCCGGGTCCGGCACCATGCTGTCACAGTCGGTGCACTTGAGCTTACCCACGAGCATGCTGTTCATTCGATCTCCCCAACGAACTGACTAAAGTCTATCATGCGGCGGTGCGATGCGTCAAGACGACGCCGTACGCGCGCACAGATTACGCGCGCATGGCAATCGGCACACATCGCACCACCCTCGCAGGAATGGCTACCTGCCGCGCCTGTCGGTGTAGTCACCGAAGACGAACCCGATGATCAGGACGACTATCGCGACCGTGCACATGATGGCTGACGCGTCATGCGTCAGCATCCACCACAGGTGCGCCCATCCGTGACGTACCGCGCCCATCAGGCGCGGCCTCGTTCGCGGCGGGGCCTGGTGTCACCCGGTCCCTGCAAGACTACATCAGGCCTGCCGTGCAAGTCAACCGGGTAGTGCCAGGCGGTCATGTGAGACCTGTCGCGCACGTCGTCACCATCGTACTCGGTGATCTCGTACGACACGGCCGCCGGGACCATGCGCCCGCCGCGCAGGCGGATGCGCCCGACCTTGACGCGCACGGCCGTGACCGTGTTGACGGTACCCCAGTACCCGGACCGGTAGACCGTACCGACGCGCCTCGGGCCAATGGCGGCCCAAACCCACGCCGGGATACGGAGACCCTGCCAGTCGGCCTCGTCTAGCGTCAACCATACCGCAGGCGTCTGACCGTTCGTGACCGTCATGATCAGTTACCCCCGGTCATAGCGGCGACCTGGTCGCGACGAATCATGATCTCACGGGCGAGGTTCATCTGGCGCGCGGTGGGGTTAGAGATCCCCTGTCCGGCCAGGAACGTACGCGCACGCTCATCGCGCTCACGACGGTCGGCAACCGTCGCACCACGCCCGGAGGCCCGGTCGATCTTGCGCTGCGCCCGTGCCGTTTCGCGTGCCTCGCGTTCGGCCTGTCGCGCCGCCGCACGGTCACCCTTGGCGCGCGCCTCCGCCGACGCACGCTGGGTCGCGTTGCGCTGGATCGGCACGCCGTGCATCTGGGCGTAGTCCGTGGTGGTCATGACACCCTCGGTGCCGTACACGACCACCTTACCACGCGGCTGGCGTTCGCCTGTCCGGCCGTTCACCACCATGATACGCACCCGGCCGGTGTCCGTCAACTCACACGTCAGGTGTGTGGGGTCGGATTCCCGCCAGTCATGGGTGGCACGAACCGCACCATCGGTCGACTCGTCCATGTCCGCCGTGCGCATGATGCGCCCCAGGCCGTCGCGGTAGAGCCCCGCCTGGGAGTCGTCCTCGTGACGCTGGGCGTACGTGTGGAATTTCTCCGCACCCGACGGGCGATCGGTGGCCATCATCGTCGACTCGTGCGAGGGACGGGTGGCCATCTTGATCCGCTCAAAGTCCATGGCCTGCCTGTCGGGGATGGTGTTCTCCCACACCCGGCCGATGATGCATTTGTCCCCGTGGTTAGCGAGACACTTCTCCTCGGACGCCGTGCACTTTTTGCGGGTGTCCGCGTCGATGCGCGCCCAGACCATTGTGTCCTGCGTGACGTGATCCGCCCGAACCGTCGCGTAGTCGCGAGGCGTCGACGGGATCACGTCGGAGAACGGCTGCAGTTTGATGCCCTTGGGGCGCGTGTACCGCACCTGTGCCGGGGCAGCCTGGATCGAACCGGTCGGCATGACACGCGAGGTCGGTCCCGTGCGGGGGGTGTTGGGTTTGGCCTGCTGCGCGCGGTGTTCGGCAGCGCGCGCCTGGAATTTGTTGCGAGACGTACGGCGTCCCATGATGATCTCCCGATAGTCAGTCGGATGTGGGCTGGTGTGGAACAGTCTAGCGGATGCGGTGCGGCATCTCAACCCCACCCCCCGCCGTGTGCTAGCGGTGGTACTACCCTAGCACACGGCGTAGGCTGGTTTCAAGACGGGGGGACCTAGCGGTCAGGCCTTGTCGAGGGTGACACCCGCCGCGATACGGTCGATCACGTCCAGGCGTCCGTCGATCTCATACGCCGGGATTTCACCCGCCGCCAGTCCTGCCCGGAATTCCGCCGTGCGACGGGCGACCTCGCGGTCCGCCCGGCGACGGATCAGGCGTGACAGCTCCCGGCACACGGCGGCGGCGTGCCCGGCGGGCCTGGTGCCGTTGCGCTCCTGGCGTTCCGCCCACCTCACGTTAGAGTCCTGGCGTCGCGTCCAGTTCGGGGCCATGTCCGAGCCTACCGGCACCGGGTCCACGATGTCACCGATCGCACGGGCCGCGATCTCGTGGCAATCGGCGCACACCGAGTCTACACCAATCTCGTCGGTCACGCGATTCGTGCACCCCCGGTCGTAGATGTCGGCGCAGGTCATCTTGTCCAACGACGGGCCGGACAGGTCACCCATTGCGCCCATGAGGGTTTCGATCTTGTAGTCGTATTCGATCTCGGAGATGTCCCCGTAGCGCCGGTCGGTTTCGACCTTGTTGATCGCCAGGCCCGCCGCGCCCAGGGGCACGCCGTAGTCGGAGTCGTTTTCGATCGGCCAGATGCCCCACGCGCCGGACCGCATGGCGTGGTACTCGCAGAACAGGCGTTTGGCCTGGATGCCGGTGGGGTGTTCGTCGGACGGATTGGCGATCTGCATGAGGGCAACGTGCGTCGCCGCGTCGGTGCAGGGGATGCTGGAGGTGCAGGTGTTCATGGTTGTCTCCCGTAGTCATCGGGTGTGGGCTGATGGATACCAGACTATCGCGTGCCGCCTAGTTAGTCAAACCAGGCCGCGCCCCATAGTCCGGGGGCAATGCTACCAGGCTATGCGTTACCCGCGCTCGCCCATTTCTGGGGTCTACGGCATGGACCTAAAGTCCTACCATTCGCGTCACACCTACGGGCAGGTTCCCGCAGGCCGGTTCGCCTGGTGGTCGGTACGGACCCCGACCGGGTCTGGCGCGGTTTACAGCCCGAAGGCAGTCATCCCGTGCCGGTGGTGCACCGTCGGTTTACAGGCGACGGCAGCCTATCCGTACTCACGCCACGGGGGCGATCCTACGTAGGTGGTGCAGGTCTAGCTGGTGTTGCGATCCTACCACGGGTTAGCCGCCCAGGCGGGAATGTCGCCTGGAAACCCGTGTCCTACACAACCCCGTGAGCCCTAGGTGCAAGGCGGGCATTGAGGCTACCCAGGCCCTAGCGTTATAGTCGGCCGCCGACTGTCACCGCGTTTGGTGCGGTGGTACCACCCTACCATGTTCCCGCCTGGTTCGGAACCAGACGGCCCGCCCTCTATCCGGCGGCATACCGCGAGGCGATAGCTAAACGGTCTAGGACCGTGAATCGCCGACGCCTCGCATGTGGCATGCGCCCGGAACAGTTAGGCCGTTCCGAACCGCGTGAACGCGGTGTGTGGTGAGACCACCCTACCACGTCCCGCCTGGTCCCGCCTGTCGTAGCGCGGTGCCCGGCGGTGCGGTTTGTTGCGTTCGCATCCTATCACGCCTGGTTGCCCAGGCGTTCCGATCGGTGTGGGTCGAAGGCGTGTAGGCCGTTCGGTCCGTGTCGTTCGGTCGGTGCGCTTTCCATTGTACACACCTGGTGTAAAGGCTAGGTAATGGTGATCTTACGTAAAGTCCGTTTTGGCCCACAACAAGGCGGTATAGACTGTCCGTTTTGGTGCGTTTTCTACGTACTTTTTGTTTACGATTCCTTGACCTACGGCGCGTCCGTGGCCGATAATCCCCATTATCGCCTATCAGTCGGATGCGACGAGATGCCCCGGTATGTCTTGCATGTCCGGTTTCAGTCGGTTTGGCTCCTAAGAAAATGTCCTAGTTTGGGTGGGTTTGAGTAAATTGCGACGGGGGGACGCGCGCGCGCTCTTTATGGCCTTTTCGCACGTATGAAATTTTCCAAAGGTCGACTCAAACAAGTATATTCTCGCAAATTACACCCGAAGGCTAAACTGAAGTGCTCCGATTGGCCCCAAAACTCGCCATACTTGAAAAAAACGCCAGGATTTGGTGAAAGGCGTCTACGGAAATAACCGCAGGTCAGAGGGGGTGCGACCCCTATTCTTTGGACCCCCCGAAACGAAAATAACCGCAGGTCAGGGGCGGTTTTTATGGGGTTTCTATATACACCCCCCTACCCCCCCCCCTCTTCTTTAGACTTTTATTTCTTTTCGCTTTCACGCGTGAGCATCTGAACGACTGGATGGATGAGGCCTCAGGAGAACCAACGACT
>NZ_JBHXFL010000033.1:0-80979 GCF_042724095.1 Streptomyces sp. NPDC127100 | reverse complement strand
TTCATCCTCGCCGGTTGTGTGGGTCGCGCGCGGGGGGGGCGGGGGGGGGCCGCCCCCCCGGGGGGGGGGCCCGCCCCCCCGCCGGTGCCCGCCGGACGGTCACGGCCGCGACGGCGAGCAGCAGGGGCCGGAAGGTCGTCGCCGTCACCGCGCTCAGCAGCTGGGCCAGCGCGCGCTCGCCGCGCCGCAGCCAGGCCGCCGCGATCAGGCCGACGCCCACGTGCGCGCCCAGCAGCAGCCAGGCGGTCGCGGGGTCGGCGTGGGCCAGGGTGGCCGCCAGCCGGTCGCCGTCGGCGCCGGTGACCCGGGTCAGCGGGGCGGCGACACCCGCCTGGACGCCCATGCCGTCGCCGCACAGCACGTCGAAGCCCACGGAGCGCAGGGGGCCGGCGACGGGGCCGCCCGCCCTGCCGTAGCAGACGTGCTGGCCCGTGGTGAAGACCGTGTCCGCGGCCAGCTCCAGCGGGATCAGCAGGGCGGCGATCCGCCCGAAGCCGCGCTCGCGCCGCCCGGCCAGGGCGTACGCGATCAGGAAGACGGCGGCCGCGACGGCGGCCACCGTGGGCAGCGGCAGCGGCACCCCGGACAGCAGCACGTGCGACGCGGTGCTGAGCGTCACGACGAGGGCCGTGAACAGCGCCGCGCGCACGGCTCTGAGCGGGGTTCCGGATATGTCCATAGCGAGAGAAGAGTCTGTCATGGGGGCCGGTAAGAGCCCCCTAAAGGGTCCCTGTGAGGAGTGCGGCGGTCACAGACCCGGGATCCGGCCGTTGCGGAAGAGGTCGACGAAGGTCTGGTGGTCGGCGCGGGCGCGTGCCCCGTAGGTGTGGGCGAAGTCGACCAGCAGGGGCGCGAAGCCCTCCTCGTCGGCCGCGATCGCCGCGTCGATGGCCCGCTCGGTGGAGAACGGCACCAGGGACTCCCCGGACTGGTCGTCCGCCGCCGCGTGCATCGCGGCCGTGGCCCGGCCCAGGTCGGCGACGACCTCGGCGATCTCCTCGGGGTCGTCGATGTCGCCCCAGTCCAGGTCGACCGCGTACGGCGAGACCTCGGCGACCAGCTGTCCGGCGCCGTCCAGCTCGGTCCAGCCGAGCCACGGGTCGGCGTGCGCCTGGAGGGCGCGCTGGGAGATCACCGTGCGGTGGCCCTCGTGCTGGAAGTAGTCCCGGATCGCCTGGTCGGTGACGTGCCGGGAGACCGCCGGGGTCTGGGCCTGCTTGACGTAGATCACGACGTCGTTCTCCAGGGCGTCGCTGTTGCCCTCGAGGAGGATGTTGTACGACGGCAGACCGGCGGAGCCGATGCCGATGCCCCGGCGGCCGACGACGTCCTTCACGCGGTAGGAGTCCGGGCGGGTCAGCGACGACTCAGGGAGCGTCTCCAGATAGCCGTCGAAGGCGGCCAGCACCTTGTACCGCGTGGCCGCGTCCAGCTCGACGGAGCCGCCGCCGGCGGCGAAGCGGCGCTCGAAGTCGCGGATCTCCGTCATCGACTCCAGCAGCCCGAACCGGGTCAGCGAACGGGCGAGGCGCAGCGCGCCCAGCAGCGGGCCCTCCGCGGTGTCCAGCGTGAACGGCGGTACCTCGTCGCTCTTGGCGCCCGTGGCCAGCGAGTGGATCCGCTCGCGGTAGGCGCCCGCGTACACCCGCACCAGCTCGGTGATCTGCTCGTCGCCGAGCGCCTTCGCGTACCCGATCAGCGCGACGGAGGCCGCGAAGCGCTTGAGGTCCCAGGTGAAGGGGCCGACGTAGGCCTCGTCGAAGTCGTTGACGTTGAAGATCAGGCGGCCGGTGGAGTCCATGTACGTGCCGAAGTTCTCCGCGTGCAGGTCGCCGTGGATCCACACCCGGGAGGTCCGCTCGTCCAGGTACGGGCCGCTGTACGTCCTCCCGCCGTCCCGCGCCGCGTTCCCTCCGCCGCTCTCCGCGTCCAGGTCGTGGTAGAAGAGGCACGCCGTGCCCCGGTAGAAGGCGAAGGCCGAGGCCGCCATCTTGCGGAACTTCACCCGGAACGCGGCCGGGTCGGCGGCCAGGAGCTCGCCGAACGCGGTGTCGAAGACGGCGAGGATCTCCTCGCCGCGGTGCTCGTCGCTGAGCTGCGAAACCGACATCGCTGGGTGCCTCCTGGTACGGGTGGTGCGTGGCGGGCGGAGCGGAAAACTCCACTCGGACCAACGTTCGAGGGCACGCGGGAGTGCCCGCGGCCGGGGCCGGCCCGACGCGCGGGGCCCCGCACGAAGGTACGCGGCCGGAGCCCCGGAGTGTCAGTCCCGGGGCATAGACTTCGACGCTGACCCCCCGGACTGACCGCAGCCCGTCGCCCATTGTTTTCCCAGGAGGCCGCACGTGTCCAAGCCGCCGTTCACGCACCTGCACGTCCACACCCAGTACTCGCTGCTGGACGGTGCCGCGCGGCTGAAGGACATGTTCGACGCGTGCAACGAGATGGGCATGACGCACATCGCCATGTCCGACCACGGCAACCTGCACGGGGCGTACGACTTCTTCCACTCCGCGAAGAAGGCCGGAATCACCCCGATCATCGGCATCGAGGCCTATGTCGCCCCCGAGTCGCGCCGCAACAAGCGCAAGATCCAGTGGGGCCAGCCGCACCAGAAGCGGGACGACGTCTCCGGTTCCGGCGGCTACACCCACAAGACGATGTGGGCGACGAACAAGACGGGGCTGCACAACCTCTTCCGCCTCTCCTCCGACGCGTACGCCGAGGGCTGGCTGCAGAAGTGGCCCCGGATGGACAAGGAGACCATCTCCCAGTGGTCCGAGGGGATCGTCGCCTCCACCGGCTGCCCCTCCGGCGAGGTGCAGACCCGGCTGCGCCTCGGCCACTTCGACGAGGCCCTCAAGGCCGCCGCCGACTACCAGGACATCTTCGGCAAGGACCGCTACTTCCTGGAGCTGATGGACCACGGCATCGACATCGAGCACCGGGTCCGCGACGGCCTGCTCGAGATCGGCAGGAAGCTCGGCATCCCGCCGCTGGTGACGAACGACTCGCACTACACCTACGCGCACGAGGCGACCGCCCACGACGCCCTGCTGTGCATCCAGACCGGCAAGAACCTCTCCGACCCGGACCGCTTCCGCTTCGACGGCACCGGCTACTACCTGAAGTCCACGGACGAGATGTACGCCATCGACTCCTCGGACGCCTGGCAGGAGGGCTGCGCCAACACGCTCCTGGTCGCGGAGATGATCGACACCGACGGCATGTTCGAGAAGCGCGACCTCATGCCGAAGTTCGACATCCCCGAGGGCTACACCGAGATCACCTGGTTCCAGGAGGAGGTCCGCCGCGGCATGGAGCGCCGCTTCCCCGGCGGCGTGCCCGAGGACCGCCAGAAGCAGGCCGAGTACGAGATGGACGTCATCATCCAGATGGGGTTCCCGGGCTACTTCCTCGTGGTCGCCGACTTCATCATGTGGGCCAAGAACCAGGGCATCGCCGTCGGCCCCGGCCGAGGCTCCGCGGCCGGCTCGATCGTGGCGTACGCGATGGGCATCACCGACCTCGACCCGATCCCGCACGGCCTGATCTTCGAGCGGTTCCTCAACCCCGAGCGCGTCTCCATGCCCGACGTCGACATCGACTTCGACGAGCGCCGGCGCGTCGAGGTGATCCGGTACGTGACGGAGAAGTACGGCGCCGACAAGGTCGCCATGATCGGCACCTACGGCAAGATCAAGGCGAAGAACGCCATCAAGGACTCCGCGCGCGTGCTGGGCTACCCGTACGCGATGGGCGACCGGCTCACCAAGGCCATGCCCGCCGACGTCCTCGGCAAGGGCATCGACCTCAACGGCATCACGGACCCGACGCACCCGCGGTACAGCGAGGCCGGCGAGATCCGCTCGATGTACGAGAACGAGCCGGACGTGAAGAAGGTCATCGACACCGCCAAGGGCGTCGAGGGCCTGGTCCGGCAGATGGGCGTGCACGCCGCCGGCGTGATCATGTCCAGCGAGCCCATCGTCGACCACGCCCCCATCTGGGTGCGGCACACCGACGGCGTGACCATCACGCAGTGGGACTACCCGCAGTGCGAGTCGCTCGGCCTGCTGAAGATGGACTTCCTCGGCCTGCGCAACCTCACGATCATGGACGACGCCGTCAAGATGGTGAAGTCCAACAAGGGCGTCGAGCTCGACCTGCTGTCGCTGCCGCTGGACGATCCCAAGACCTTCGAACTGCTCCAGCGCGGCGACACCCTTGGCGTGTTCCAGTTCGACGGCGGCCCGATGCGCTCCCTGCTGCGGCTGATGAAGCCCGACAACTTCGAGGACATCTCCGCCGTCTCCGCGCTGTACCGGCCCGGCCCCATGGGCATGGACTCGCACACCAACTACGCGCTGCGCAAGAACGGCCTCCAGGAGATCACGCCGATCCACAAGGAGCTGGAGGAACCCCTCCAGGAGGTCCTGTCGGTCACCTACGGCCTGATCGTCTACCAGGAGCAGGTGCAGAAGGCCGCCCAGATCATCGCGGGCTACTCGCTCGGCGAGGCCGACATCCTGCGCCGCGTGATGGGCAAGAAGAAGCCCGACGAGCTGGCGAAGAACTTCGTCCTCTTCCAGGCCGGCGCCAGGAAGAACGGCTACAGCGACGAGGCGATCCAGGCACTGTGGGACGTGCTGGTCCCCTTCGCCGGCTACGCCTTCAACAAGGCGCACTCGGCCGCGTACGGACTGGTCTCGTACTGGACCGGATACCTGAAGGCGAACTACCCGGCCGAGTACATGGCCGCGCTGCTCACCTCGGTCAAGGACGACAAGGACAAGTCGGCCGTCTATCTGAACGAGTGCCGGCGGATGGGCATCAAGGTGCTGCCGCCCAACGTCAACGAGTCGATGTCGAACTTCGCCGCGCAGGGCGACGACGTGATCCTCTTCGGCCTCTCCGCCGTGCGCAACGTCGGCACCAACGTCGTGGAATCGATCATCAGGTGCCGCAAGGCCAAGGGGAAGTACGTGTCCTTCCCCGACTACCTGGACAAGGTGGAGGCGGTCGTCTGCAACAAGCGGACGACGGAGTCGCTGATCAAGGCCGGCGCCTTCGACGAGATGGGGCACACCCGCAAGGGCCTCACCGCGCAGTACGAACCGATGATCGACAACGTCGTCGCGGTCAAGCGCAAGGAGGCCGAGGGCCAGTTCGACCTCTTCGGCGGCATGGGCGAGGAGCAGAGCGACGAACCCGGCTTCGGACTCGACGTCACCTTCGGCGACGAGGAGTGGGACAAGACCTATCTGCTCGCCCAGGAGCGGGAGATGCTCGGTCTGTACGTCTCCGACCACCCGCTCTTCGGCCTGGAGCACGTGCTGTCCGACAAGGCCGACGCGGGCATCTCCCAGCTCACCGGCGGCGACTTCGGCGACGGGGCGGTCGTCACCATCGGCGGCATCATCTCCGGTCTCCAGCGCAAGATGACCAAGCAGGGCAACGCCTGGGCCATCGCCACCGTCGAGGACCTGGCCGGCTCCATCGAGTGCATGTTCTTCCCCGCGACCTACCAGCTGGTGTCCACCCAACTCGTCGAGGACGCCGTGGTGTTCGTCAAGGGCCGCCTCGACAAGCGGGAGGACGTGCCGCGGCTGGTCGCGATGGAGCTGATGATCCCGGACCTGTCCAACGCGGGCGCCAACGCGCCCGTGGTCCTCACCATCCCGGCGACCCGGGTCACGCCGCCCATGGTCAGCCGCCTCGGGGAGATCCTCACGCACCACCGGGGCGACAGCGAGGTGCGGATCAAGCTCCAGGGGCCGACGAAGACCACGGTGCTGCGCCTGGACCGGCACCGGGTGAAGCCCGACCCGGCGCTGTTCGGCGACCTGAAGGTGCTGCTCGGCCCGTCCTGCCTGGCGGGCTGACCGAGGAGAGCGGCGAAGGGGCGCACCCGGTACCGGGTGCGCCCCTTCGGGTCACGGCGGGCGCAACGGCCCGTGCGCCGGACGTCAGTTGTGGCCGAAGCGCTTCTGCCGCTTGCGGGAGGCCAGGTCGCCGGACGGCATCTGCGGGGCGTGCTGCTCCTCGCGGTCCAGCACGGCCGCCTCGGCGGTCTGCGGGGCACGGGCGGACTGGGACTGCTTACGTTCACGGTTGTTCTTGTTCTTGGCCATGGTGATCTACCTCCTGAGGGGGATCTGTCGGGCCAGGTTCCGCATCAGATTCACATAGGCTGAAAAAGAACGCATATCGGGTAATTACCGTGCGTGACGCGGCTCGACGGGCGGCGGGCCGCCGAAACGCCACGCCGAAGATCGAGTTCGGGCCGTTAACCTCCGCGCCGTCGGGCAGACTCGAAGGAAGCCCGAAGCAAACCTCCCGGAAAGAGGGTGGACCGCGTGGACCGCTGCATCGTCCTGGTGGACGCCGGGTACCTGCTGGGGGCGGCCGCAAGTCTCCTCGCCGGGGAGCCCTCGCGCTCGCGCATCACCGTCGACCACGCCGCCCTCGTCCAGGGGTTGCGCGACCGCGCCGAGTCCGACACGCAGCAGCCCCTGCTGCGCATCTACTGGTTCGACGGCGCCCCCGACCGCGTCCCGCAGCCCGAGCACCGCCGGCTGCGCGTGATGCCCCGGGTCACCGTGCGACTCGGAGCCCTCACGCGCAGTGACGGCCGCTGGGCGCAGAAGGGCGTGGACGCGGCCATGCACGCCGAGCTGACGGAGCTGGCCCGCAACCGGGCCTGTTCCGACGTCGTCCTGGTGACCGGCGACGGTGACCTGCTGCCCGGCATGATGGCCGCCAAGGAGCACGGCGTCGCCGTCCACCTGTGGGCCGTGCAGGCCGCCGACGGCGACTACAACCAGTCCGAGGACCTGGTCGCCGAGGCCGACGAGCGCCGCGTGCTGGACCGTGCCTGGATCACCAAGGCGGTGCGGGCCAAGGAGGTCGGCGGCATCTGCGCCCCGCCCCCCGTGCCCCGGCCCGAGATCGCCGCGATCCTGTCCGCGCCGCTGCCCGAGTCCGCCCTGTCCGCCGCGGCCGAACGGCCCGCCCCGGAGCCGGAGCACCCCACGGCGGACTCCGCCGCGCGCAACGGCACCGAGGAGCGCCCGGCGCCGGCCCGGGGCGTGCCCACCCCCAAGGACCTGGCCGCCCTTCGCGCCCCCGGCGCCCAGCCCGCCGCCCACCCGCCGACCGCCACCCTGCGCTGGTCCTCCGACAAGGGCTGGGTCGACCGGCCCGCCGCCGAGCAGGCCGAGGCCGTCTCCCTGCCGACCCTGGCCCAGCTCACCACGGCCGAGCAGCGCTGGGCCGACCGCGAGGAGGACATCACCACGGTCGGCGGCGACCCCTACGAGGTCGGGCAGGTCTTCGCCCGCCGCTGGGTGGAACGCCTCGGTGACCACGGCCACCTGCAGAAGCTGTCGGGCATGTACCCCCGCATCCCGCACCGGGTCGACGGGGAGCTGCTGCGGTACGCCGCGCGCTTCGGGCTGCTGGCCCACAAGGACGACCAGATCGACGAGCACGACCGGTACGCGATCAGGGCCGGGTTCTGGCGGGAGGTCGACGTGCGGACCGCCACCGAGCGTGCTCCCGCCGGGGAGTGACGCCCTGGCCGAATTGATGCTTATGGGCGGACCCCGGGACGAGGCGGGGTTCACGACCACGTACTCTCGTCCTTTGTGAACACGCGCGCGCCCCAGGCACTTCGACCCGGTGGCGATGCCGTGTGCGTGGCGCGCGGACTGACCAAGACCTATGCGGCGGTACGCGGCCGGCGCGGCGTTCCCGCCGCCCCCGAGGTCCGGGCCACCGACGACGTGACGCTGGAGATCCGCCGCGGTGAGATCTTCGGGCTGCTCGGGCCGAACGGCGCGGGCAAGTCCACCCTGGTCCGCCAGCTCACCGGGCTGATGCGGCCCGACGGCGGCAGCGTGGAGATCCTCGGCCACGACATCGTGCGCCACCCCGAGCGGGCGGCGCGCATCCTCGCCTACCTCGGTCAGGAGTCCAGCGCCCTGGACGAGCTGACCGTCTCCCTCGCCGCCGAGACCACCGGGCGGCTGCGCGGCCTGGACGCCGCCGACGCGCGCGCCGAACGGGACGCCGTCCTCGACGAACTGGGCCTGACCCCCATCGCCTCGCGCCCGCTCAAGAAGCTCTCCGGCGGCCAGCGGCGCCTGGCCTGCTTCGCCGCCGCCCTGGTGGGGGAGCGCCCGCTGCTCGTCCTGGACGAGCCGACCACCGGCATGGACCCGGTGGCACGGCGCGCGGTCTGGGCCGCCGTCGACCGCCGGCGGGCCGAGCGCGGCACGACCGTGCTGCTCGTCACCCACAACGTCATCGAGGCCGAGACCGTCCTCGACCGGGTCGCCGTCCTCGACCGCGGCCGCGTGATCGCCTGCGACACCCCGGCCGGGCTCAAGGAGCAGGTGGCCGGCGAGGTCCGCGTCGACCTGGTGTGGCGGGAGAGCGCACCGCTGGGCGTGCCCGAGGTCGCCGCGCTGCGGGACCGGGCCGCCGAGTCCGGACGCCGCTGGACGCTGCGGCTCGCCCCGGAGGAGGCCCGCACGGTCGTCGCCACCGTCACCGGCGGGGCCGCGTTCGCCGCGCTGGACGACTTCACCCTGGCCACGCCCAGCCTGGAGGACGTGTACCTGGCGCTGGGCGGCGCCGCACGGCAGGGGCTGGTCAGGACGTGAACCCGCGAGCGACGGGACCGCGCGCCGCCGCCTCCGTACCGGACGGGGCGAGCGCCTGCGTGAGGACCGGCTAAGTGCAGACTGGCTCAGCGACGAGTGGTGAAGGGGAGCAGCGCGACGTGAGTGTCGTACCCGCCGAAGTCCTGCCCGACGGTGCCGTGGCCCCCGAGGAGCGGGGCACGGCACCGCTCGGGCCCCGGGCGCGGCTGTGGCCCTCCCTGGCGGCCGTGTACCGGGCGCAGCTGTCCCGGGCGCGGGTCGCGCGGATCCCGCTGCTGTTCGTGGCCACGTTCCAGTCGGTCGGCATCATGATCCTCATGCGTGGCGTCGTGGACGGCGGCGGCGAGGCGCAGGCCGTGGTCGCCGGGTCGGCGGTGCTCGTCGTGGCCTTCGTCGCGCTGAACCTCCTGGCCCAGTACTTCGGCCAGCTGCGCGCGAGCGGCGGCCTCGACCACTACGCGACGCTGCCGGTGCCGCCGGCCGCGGTGGTGCTGGGCGCGGCGGGCGCGTACGCGTCCTTCACCGTGCCCGGGACCGTGGTGACGGCGGTGGTCGGGTGCCTGCTGTTCGGGCTGCCGATGACGCACCTGTGGGTGCTGGTGGCCGTCATCCCGCTGGCGGGCGCCGCGCTCGCCGGGCTGGGCGCGGCGTTGGGCCTGCTCGCGCCCCGGCCGGAGCTCGCCACCCTGCTGGGCCAGCTCGGCATGTCGGCGGCGCTGCTGCTGGGCGTGCTGCCCGCCGAGCGGATGCCGGAGGCGGTCCGGCTGGCCCGCGACCTGCTGCCCTCGACGTACGGCGTGGAGGCCTTCGCGCGCACCTTCGGGCCGCATCCCGACTGGGCCTTCGTCCTCGGCGACCTCGCGGTGTGCGCGTCGGTCGGTGTGATCTCGCTGGCCGTCGCCACCTGGGCGTACCGCCGGGCCGCCGTCCGGTGACGCGGCGCACAGCCGCGTTTGGCACGATGGCGGGGTGACCGCACCTCTGACTCCCCCTCCGCCGCCGAACGAGCACTCGTCGTCCCCGGACGGGCCGGTGCCTCCGCCCGTGGGCGCGCATGCGGTGGGCACCGCGTACGACCACCACGGCGAACAGGACGGCCCCGGGATGCTGACCGAAGTGCGGCAGGCAGCCGTGACCCTGGTGGCGGTGGCCCTCTCCGGCGCCCTGCTGGGCGTGCTGTGGTGGTGGCTGGCACCGAGCGTGCCGCTGGTCGGTGACCTGGTGGACGGCAACTGGGTGGTCTACCTGAAGGACTCCGAGGGCGAGCAGGCGATCGGCGTCGACGGTACGTTCACGCTGCTCGCGCTGGGGTTCGGCGTGCTCAGCGCGCTGGTCGTCTTCCTGCTGCGGCGGCGCGGGGGCGTGCCGCTGGTGGTGGCGCTGGGCGTCGGTGCCTTCCTCGGCTCGCTGCTGGCCTGGAAGGTCGGGGTGTGGCTGGGCCCCGGACAGGACGTGATCGCCCACGCGCGGGAGGTGGGCAGGGGCACGACCTTCCCGGCGCCGCTGAAGCTGGGCGCGAAGGGGGCGTGGCTGGCCTGGCCGTTCGCCGCGCTCGCGGTGCACCTCGGGCTGACGGGCCTGTTCGGCCCCCGGGACCCCGACCCGTACGCCCAGCAGCCGTACCCGCCGCAGTACCCGCAGGGGTCCCACGGCGGCAAGTCCGCGTAGGGCCCCTGTCCCGTGCCGCCGTGCCGGGCGCCGGGCGTGATGCCCGGCACGACGGCCGGACGCGACGTCCCCCGACCGGTCAGGCGCGGCCGATGGGGGCGAGGACCGCGGCCGTCAGCTTCGCCAGGTCGGCGGGTGCCAGCTCGACCTCCAGGCCGCGGCGGCCCGCCGACACGCAGATCGTGGCGTGGCCGGAGGCGGACGCGTCCAGGACCGTCGGGAGCCGCTTGCGCTGGCCGAGGGGGGAGATGCCGCCCCGCACGTAGCCCGTGGTGCGCTCCGCCAGGGCCGGGTCGGCCATCGCCGCCCGCTTGCCGCCGACCGCGGACGCCAGCGCCTTCAGGTCCAGCTGGCCCGCCACCGGGACCACCGCGACCGTCAGCGCGCCGTCGACGTCCGCCACCAGCGTCTTGAAGACGCGCTCCGGCGCCACCCCCATCGCCTCGGCGGCCTCCTCGCCGTAGGACGGATGGGCCGGGTCGTGGTCGTAGGCGTGGACCGTGTACGTCACCCCGGCCGCCGTGAGGGCCACCGTCGCGGGCGTTCCCCCCGGCTGCTGCTTCTTCGACTTCTTCGCCATCCGGGCCAGTACCTCAGTTGAAACTCGTCGGGCCGCGCGTCAGGTCGGACGCCGGCAGGGACGGCAGCGTACGGATGATCGCGGTCTCGGTGCGAAGGAGCTTCAGCTCGTCGCGCAGCCGGGACGCGGTGTCCGGTGCCTGGAGCAGCCGCTGCTTGGTCGGCGTGTCCAGCATCATCGCGGCGGCGACCAGGTACGAGACCACACCCGGTTCGTCCGGCAGGTCCGCGCCCGTCGCCAGGGAGCGCTCGCGGGCCCCCGCCAGCCGCTTCTGGTACTGGCGGAACGACCGCAGCACGCCCTCGGCCAGCGCTCCCGCCTCGTCTCCGGGCTCCTCGGACAGCGGCTCGAGTTCGGCCGTCAGGAACGGTCCCGAGGCGTCCACCGACAGCACGCGCACCCGGTTCGTCCCGGTCGCCAGAACCTCGAAGGTGCCGTCGGCCCGCTCCCGGATCGTGGCGGCGTCCGCGATGCAGGCCACCTTGTGGAAGGCCCTGGCCGGGTCGGTGCCGAAGCCGGCCGCGGGCCCGCGCTCGGGCGCGGCCGTCGGGTCGGGCATGCCGGGGGCGCTGGGCGCGACCTCGTAACCGTCGCGGATCGCCACGACGGCGAACCGGCGCGGTTCTTCCTCGGAGGTCTTCAGCAACTCGCGCATCATGGCGCGATAGCGCTCCTCGAAGACGTTGAGCGGGAGCACCAGCCCCGGGAACAGCACCGTGTTCAGGGGGAAGAGGGGGAGCCGGACGGTGGTCACGACGCAGAAGCCTAATGGGCGCCGGGGCGGACGCGACCGCCGTGCCCACTTCGTGGATGGCGCGAACCCGCCGTCACCGCCGTGACCGCACCGCCGCGCGGAGGTTTCCGCGCACCTGGAGGAAGCGGCCGAGCGGGTCGTCCGCGTCCCGGTCCCACGGGAAGGACGTGACGTACGGGCCGGTCAGCCGCAGCTGTTCCGCCGCGTCCCGCGTGCGCTCCAGGCGCACCAGGACGTACGCCAGCAGGTTGCGCAGCTCCGCCGGCCAGGGGTCCGCGGCGGGGTGCGCGGCCGAGAGGGCGATCGCGCGGTCGGCCGCTTCGTCGAGCCGGGCCCGGCCCACGCCGGGCACGGGGTCGTGTCCGGGTGCCCGTGCCGCGCCGCCGGGGGCCACCAGGCAGGCGAAGACCGCCCGCAGCGGCAGCGCCCGTACGAGTGCGTCCTCGGGGGCGTCCTGCGCGGCCGTCTCGGCGAAGTCGAGGCACTCGCGGTGGGCGCGGGGCGAGGTGGCCGCCAGGTACTCCAGGGCGGCGACGTGGCAGCCGTAGTGGTGCGGGGAGCGGCGGACCGCCTGCTCCCACAGCCGTTCGAACTCGGCGTGGCCCGCGTGCGCGCCCCGGGCGGCGTCCAGCGCGACGTGCCACGGCACCGGGTCGGGCCCGCCGTCGTCGGTGGCCGCCGTGACCGCCGGGCCCACTTGAGGCAGGAGTTCGGCGCGGGCCGGTGAGTCCCAGCAGCGGTCCACGGCCAGCCGCGCCCGGACCAGCAGGGCACCGGGGTCGTCCGGGGCGGCGCCGTGCCAGCGCTCGAGCCATTCGGAGCGGGAGCGGGCGAAGGCGGCCAGGCGGGTCGCGTAGCGGTCGCGGTGCTCCCACTCCGCGTTCTTCCGGGTGCCGGCGAGCAGACCGGCCGCGGGCCCGTACTCGCCGCGGGCCGCGGCGACCAGGGCGGGGGCGAGGCGGTGGTCGGGGGCGTCGAGGAGCACGTCGGCCCCGTCGTCGTCGGTCGGTGCGGCGGCGGGCCGCGACGTACGGAGGAACGCGCGCAGCATGGCCAGTACGACGGCCCACGGTGCGCGATGGTTGTGCGCCGGGCGGCCCCGGCTTCGCCTTCGGCCCGCGGGTTCACCCACCCGGACCACACGCCGTGTCCACCTGTCCGGATGACGCCGTCGTGCGCGGGTGGCTGCTGTGGTCCTGCCGCGCCCGCCCTGTCCGTGGCGTGGCCCCGTGGGCGGGGCGGGGCGGGGCGGGGGCGGCGGGGTCAGTGGCGGCGCAGCAGTCGGGTCGCGCCGGCCGCGACCGTCGTGGCGAGGATCCAGCCGAGCAGGATCATCGCCGTCGCCAGCCACTGCCAGCCGCCGCGCAGCTGCCAGTAGCCCACCTGGCCCAGGTCGATGACCGGCAGCAGCAGGTCGAGGGCGAACAGGGCCGGGTTCCAGTCGGGATGCTCGCCGCTCTTCAGCGGCGGATGGTCGGTGCGCGAGAAGGCGAACGAGCCCGCCGCCCACAGCACCGCCATCCACACCGCGGCCCGTCCCGGCCGGTAGCCGTAGGCCACCGTCCAGTCCTGCGCGTACCCCACCAGCTTCGCGGCGAGCGGCAGGCTCTCGCGGCGCCGGCGGTGCTTGGCGAGCAGCACCTCGCGGGCGTCCTCGTCCTCGCCGCCGGCCCGCAGCACGGCGGCGAGGCGCTCGTACGGCTCCGGGTGGTACTCGGCGGTCGCGGCGCCCACCCACCGCAGCCGCTTCTCCAGCGGGAACGGCCCCCGCGGCACCAGGTTCTCGTAGGAGAAGCCGCCCATCTGCAGCCGGCCGGGGCCGGGCCAGCTGGCCGCCCGGTCCATCAGGTTGACCACCCGGGCCCCCGACAGCACCACCCGCCCCCGCGCCGGCCGCTCCCCGAGGAACCGCAGCTCGGGCGTCTGCACCCGGCGCAGCGACAGCTCCTGGTCGTCGGTGAAGGTGAACCGGGCGTGCTCGAAGTCGACGGCGTCGCCGAACCGCCCGTCGTCCAGCCGCACCCCGCCCTCGCACTCGAACCGCTGGATCCGCGTCCCCTGCGCCGGAGTGGTGCCCGGCACCATCGGGCTGCCCAGGCCCGCCGGCGTCAGGTACAGGGTGCGCTCCACCGCCAGCCGCGGGGCGTTCAGCGCGTGCCGCGTGTACGGGTTGAGCAGCCGGGCGCCGCGCAGGCTCAGCGAGACCCCGACCTGGGCGCTGCGCAGGCTCACCTCGCCGTACGACTCCAGCATCTCGGCCTGCAGGTCCTGGCCGACGGTCATGCCGTCCGCGGCGATGGAACGGCCGCTGCGGTCCCGGTGCACGACGGCCTGGCTCAGCAGCAGGTCGGTGCCTATCTGGGCGTCGGTGAGCCGGATCCCGCCCGGGATCCGGCAGCGCGGCAGGTGCAGGTCGCCCTCGGTGTGCAGCCGGGCCGCCTCCAGCCGCGGCACGGAGCAGTCCACCAGCCGCAGGGTCGTGAAGCGGGTCTCGGGCAGCAGGACCTCCCGATCGAAGCGGCAGCCCCGCAGCTCGACGTACGGCACCACCGTGCCGCCCGCCAGGTCCATCCGGTCGCTGATCCGCACCCCCACGAGCTGCAGCGAGGACACGCGGCCCGCGAGCGCCGGCGGGCCGTCGAGGAGCAGCCAGCACACGATGCGGGCCCGCACGGTCCGCTCGGGGCCCCAGGGCTGCCCGCCGTGCGGATCGTCGACGAGCGCGTCCCCGCTGCTGAGGTCGTACACGCTGCCGTTGCGGAAGGCCTGCCACATGCCCGCCTCGGCGGCGGTCAGGTCGTCCGGCAGCTCTCCGTCACGGCGGCCGTCCCCTCCGGTCATGTCGCTTCACTCCCTCCCCGGCTACTCGCGGGTCACACACGCTTCGTACAACCGTTCATGCCCGCTGGGTGATGCCCTGAACACTCAAAGTGAGGATGATCTGCCGGTTCCGCGGCCGGCCGTGACGAGCGGTCGCTTTCTGTATCAGCCATTGATACGCGCGAACGGGCTCCGACGCGGGTCTGAGAGAATTGGTTCCGTGATCTCCCGAATCGATCTGCGCGGCGACGCCCTCCCCGAGGGCCCCGCCCTGCGCGACCTGCTGCCCCGAGCCGACTTCGACGTCTCGGCCGCCCTGGAGAAGGTGCGTCCGATCTGCGAGGCCGTGCATCATCGTGGCGACGCGGCGCTGATCGACTTCGCCGAGCAGTTCGACGGCGTCCGGCTCGACCAGGTGCGGGTCCCGGCCGCCGCGCTCACGCGCGCGCTCGAGGAGCTCGACCCGGCCGTGCGCGCGGCCCTCGAGGAGTCCGTCCGCCGCGCCCGGCTCGTCCACCGCGCGCAGCGCCGTACGACCCACACCACCCAGGTGGTGCCCGGTGGCACGGTCACCGAGAAGTGGGTGCCGGTCGACCGGGTCGGTCTGTACGCGCCCGGTGGCCGCTCCGTCTATCCGTCGTCCGTGGTCATGAACGTCGTGCCCGCGCAGGAGGCCGGCGTCGGGTCGATCGCGCTCGCCTCGCCTCCCCAGGCCGAGTTCGGCGGGCTGCCCCACCCGACGATCCTCGCCGCCTGCGCCCTGCTCGGCGTCGACGAGGTGTACGCGGCCGGCGGCGCCACCGCCGTCGCGATGTTCGCGTACGGCACCGAGTCCTGCCCGCCCGCCAACATGGTCACCGGCCCCGGCAACATCTGGGTCGCCGCCGCCAAGCGGTACTTCACCGGCCGGATCGGCATCGACGCCGAGGCCGGCCCGACCGAGATCGCGGTCCTCGCGGACGCCACGGCCGACCCGGTGCACGTCGCCGCCGACCTGATCAGCCAGGCCGAGCACGACCCACTGGCGGCCGCCGTCCTCGTCACCGACTCCCCGGAGCTGGCCGACGCGGTCGAGCGGGAGCTGGAGCCGCAGGTCGCGGCCACCAAGCACGTCGACGACCGGATCGTCCCCGCGCTCAAGGGCCGCCAGTCCGCGATCGTGCTGGTCGACGGCATCGACGAGGGCCTGCGGGTGGTCGACGCGTACGGCGCCGAGCACCTGGAGATCCAGACCGCCGACGCCGCTGCCGTCGCCGATCGCGTGCGGAACGCCGGCGCCGTCTTCGTCGGCCCCTGGGCGCCCGTCTCCCTCGGCGACTACGCGGCCGGCTCCAACCACGTCCTGCCCACCGGTGGCTGCGCCTGCCACTCCTCGGGCCTGTCGGTCCAGTCCTTCCTGCGCGGCATCCACGTCGTCGACTACACGCGGGACGCGCTGGCCGAGGTCGCGCACCACGTGGTGACGCTGGCGGAGGCGGAGGACCTGCCCGCGCACGGCGCGGCGATCAAGGCGCGTTTCGCCGGAGGCGAGCAGAACGGGCACAGTGAGTGGAAGGTCCCCGAGAGCAAGTGACGTTCGGAATCGACGATCTCCCCGTACGGGACGAGCTGCGCGGCAAGTCCCCCTACGGCGCCCCCCAGCTGGACGTGCCCGTACGGCTGAACACCAACGAGAACCCCTACCCGCTGCCCGAGGAGCTGGTCGAGCGGATCACCGAGCGGGTCCGCGAGGCCGCCCGCCACCTCAACCGCTACCCCGACCGGGACGCGGTCGAGCTGCGCACCGGGCTGGCCGACTACCTGACGCGGACCTCCGGACACCCCCTCGACGTGAGCAACGTCTGGGCGGCCAACGGTTCCAACGAGGTCATCCAGCAGCTGCTGCAGACCTTCGGCGGACCCGGCCGCACGGCGATCGGCTTCGAGCCGTCGTACTCGATGCACGGGCTCATCGCCCGCGGCACCGGCACGGGCTGGATCTCCGGGCCGCGCCGCGACGACTTCACCATCGACGTGACGGCCGCCGAGAAGGCCGTCGCCGAGCACCGCCCGGACGTCGTGTTCATCACGACCCCCAACAACCCCACCGGCAACGCGGTCCCGGCCGAGACGGTCCTCGCCCTGTACGAGGCCGCGCAGGCGGTGAAGCCGACCATGGTGGTCGTGGACGAGGCCTACGTCGAGTTCAGCCACGGCGCCTCGCTGCTGCCGCTGCTCGACGGACGGCCGCACCTCGTGATCTCCCGCACGATGTCGAAGGCGTTCGGCGCGGCGGGCCTGCGCCTCGGCTACCTCGCCGCGCACCCGGCCGTCGTGGACGCCGTGCAGCTCGTCCGACTGCCGTACCACCTCTCGGCCGTGACCCAGGCGACCGCGCTGGCCGCCCTGGAGCACACGGACACGCTGCTGAAGTACGTCGAGCAGCTGAAGGCCGAGCGGGACCGGCTCGTCACCGAACTGCGCGCGACCGGCTACGCGGTGACCGAGTCCGACGCGAACTTCGTCCAGTTCGGGCGGTTCGCGGACGCGCACGCCACCTGGCGGAAGATCCTCGACCGGGGCGTCCTGGTCCGGGACAACGGTGTACCGGGGTGGCTGCGGGTCACCGCCGGCACCCCGGAGGAGAACGACGCGTTCCTCGCTGCGGTACGCGATCTCAAGGAACAGGAGCAGAGCGGATGAGCCGCGTCGGGCGCGTGGAGCGCACCACCAAGGAGACGTCGGTCCTCGTCGAGATCGACCTCGACGGCACCGGCAGGACCGACATCGCCACCGGCGTCGGTTTCTACGACCACATGCTCGACCAGCTCGGCCGGCACGGTCTGTTCGACCTGACCGTGAAGACCGACGGCGACCTGCACATCGACTCCCACCACACCATCGAGGACACCGCGCTCGCCCTGGGCGCCGCCTTCAGGCAGGCCCTCGGCGACAAGGTGGGCATCTACCGTTTCGGCAACTGCACGGTCCCGCTGGACGAGTCCCTCGCCCAGGTCACCGTGGACCTGTCCGGCCGCCCCTACCTCGTGCACACCGAGCCCGAGAAGATGGCGCCGATGATCGGCGAGTACGACACCACGATGACCCGGCACATCCTGGAGTCCTTCGTCGCGCAGGCGCAGATCGCGCTGCACGTGCACGTCCCCTACGGGCGCAACGCGCACCACATCGTGGAGTGCCAGTTCAAGGCGCTCGCCCGGGCCCTGCGCTACGCCTCCGAGCGCGACGCGCGCGCGGCCGGCATCCTCCCCTCCACGAAGGGCGCACTGTGAACGGGTCCTCGACCGCGCTGATCTTCGTCGGCCTGATCCTGGTCGGCGGCATCATCTCCTTCGTCAAGCAGAAGATGCCCACGCAGCTCATCGTCCTGCTGTCCGTCGGCGCCGCGATGTGCCTCGTCGCGGGCGTCATGAGGCTGGAGGTGTGGAATTGACCGCTCCCGCCAAGCGGGTCGTCGTCTTCGACTACGGCTTCGGCAACGTCCGCTCCGCCGAGCGCGCCCTCGCGCGCGCGGGCGCCGACGTCGAGATCACCCGTGACTTCGACAAGGCGATGAACGCGGACGGGCTGCTCGTCCCCGGCGTCGGCGCCTTCGCCGCCTGCATGGAGGGCCTGCGGGCCGCCCGCGGCGACTGGATCGTGGACCGCCGGCTGTCCGGCGGGCGCCCCGTCATGGGCATCTGCGTCGGCATGCAGATCCTCTTCACGCGCGGCATCGAGCACGGCGTCGAGGCCGAGGGCCTGGACGAGTGGCCCGGCACGGTCGGCCCCGTGCAGGCCGACGTCGTGCCCCACATGGGCTGGAACACGGTCGAGGCACCCGCCGACTCCCAGCTCTTCGCCGGCCTGGACGCGGACGCCCGCTTCTACTTCGTGCACTCCTACGCCGTCCACGACTGGTCGCTGGAGTCGCACAACCCGCTGATCGCCGCGCCCAGGGTCACCTGGTCCACCCACGGCAAGCCCTTCGTGGCGGCCGTCGAGAACGGCGCCCTGTGGGCCACCCAGTTCCACCCCGAGAAGTCCGGCGACGCCGGAGCCCAGCTCCTCACCAACTGGATCGAGACCCTGTAGAGATGAGCAAGCTCGAACTCCTCCCCGCCGTCGACGTCCGCGACGGACAGGCCGTCCGCCTCGTGCACGGCGAGTCCGGTTCCGAGACCTCCTACGGCTCCCCGCTGGAGGCCGCCCTCGCCTGGCAGCGCTCCGGCGCCGAGTGGCTGCACCTGGTCGACCTGGACGCCGCGTTCGGCACCGGGGACAACCGCGAGCTGATCGCCGAGGTCGCGAAGGCCATGGACATCAAGGTCGAGCTCTCCGGCGGCATCCGCGACGACAGCACCCTCGCCGCCGCGCTCGCCACCGGCTGCACCCGCGTCAACCTGGGCACCGCCGCCCTGGAGACCCCCGAGTGGGTCGCCAAGGTCATCGCCGAGCACGGCGACAGGATCGCGGTCGGTCTCGACGTCCGGGGCACCACGCTGCGCGGCCGCGGCTGGACCCGCGACGGCGGCGACCTCTACGAGACGCTGGCCCGCCTCGACAAGGAGGGCTGCGCCCGGTACGTCGTCACCGACATCGCCAAGGACGGCACCCTCCAGGGCCCCAACCTGGAGCTCCTGAGGAACGTCTGCGCGGCCACCGACCGCCCGGTCGTGGCCTCCGGCGGCGTGTCCTCCCTGGACGACCTGCGCGCCATCGCCGGTCTCGTCCCGTCCGGTGTCGAGGGCGCCATCGTAGGGAAGGCCCTCTACGCGAAGGCGTTCACCCTCGAAGAGGCCCTGGAGGCAGTGGCGACATGACGTCCGAAGCCGTACGGCGCGTGCAGAGCGGAAGTCCCTGGGAAGAGTCCTTCGGTTTCGCACGGGCCGTCGCGGCGGGCGACCGTGTCGTCGTGGCGGGCACGACCGCCTTCAAGGGCGACGTGCTGTACGGCGAGGGCGACCCCTACGAACAGACCAGGGTGGCCTTCGCCACCGCCCTCGAGGCGATCGGCGAGTTCGGACTGGGCATCGAGTCCGTGATCCGCACCCGGGTGTACCTCGCCCACTCGCGGGACGTCGACGCCGCTGGCCGGGCCCACAAGGAGCTGTTCGCCTCCGTGCGCCCGGCCACGACCGTGCTGGTCGTGGAGGGCTTCGTCGACTCCCGGGTCCTGGTGTCGGTGGAGCTGGAAGCATTCAGAGAGCAGTAAGAGGCATCGAAGGAGCCGTGGATTCATGACCCTGGCGGTCCGAGTCATCCCCTGCCTGGACGTGGACAACGGCCGGGTCGTCAAGGGCGTCAACTTCCAGAACCTGCGCGACGCGGGCGACCCCGTCGAGATGGCCAAGGTGTACGACGCCGAGGGCGCCGACGAGCTGACGTTCCTGGACATCACCGCCTCGTCGGGCAACCGCGAGACGACCTACGACGTGGTGCGCCGCACCGCCGAGCAGGTGTTCATCCCGCTGACCGTGGGCGGCGGCGTACGCACCGCCGAGGACGTCGACAAACTGCTGCGGGCCGGCGCGGACAAGGTCGGCGTCAACACCGCCGCCATCGCCCGCCCCGACCTGATCCGCGAGATCGCCGAGCGCTTCGGCCGCCAGGTCCTCGTGCTGTCGGTGGACGCGCGCCGCACCGAGGCGGGCACCTTCGAGGTGACGACCCACGGCGGCCGGCGCGGCACCGGCATCGACGCGGTCGAGTGGGCGCACCGGGCCGCCGAGCTGGGCGCGGGGGAGATCCTGCTCAACTCGATGGACGCGGACGGCACGAAGGACGGC
Organism: Streptomyces sp. NPDC127100; assembly: GCF_042724095.1. NCBI lineage: Bacteria > Bacillati > Actinomycetota > Actinomycetes > Kitasatosporales > Streptomycetaceae > Streptomyces > Streptomyces sp. NPDC127100. Next base: position 60,720 of record NZ_JBHXFL010000033.1, on the reverse strand, counting down.
TACGACCTGGAGATGATCGCGGCGGTCCGCAAGCACGTCACCGTCCCGGTGATCGCCTCCGGCGGTGCCGGACGCCTCGCCGACTTCCCGCCCGCCGTCGCGGCGGGCGCCGACGCGGTGCTCGCGGCGTCCGTCTTCCACTTCGGCGACCTGCGGATCGGCGAGGTGAAGGACACGCTGCGGGAGGCCGGCCACCCCGTCCGCTAGCACCCCGCCCGTCAGCCCCGGCCGCCGCACGGCCGGGGCTTTCCCGCGCCCGCACCAGAGGGGCCCGCGAACGCCGCACGGGCACAGGTCGTCGTTCCGTGTCCGAGAGGACCACCTCCGAGAGGACCCACGTCCGTGGCGAACACGCTGACACCGCAGGCCGCCGCCGCTCCCGTCCCGGCCCACCGCGACCGCAACGTCCTGCGCTGGATCGCCGCCTACACCGCCTCCATGCTCGGCGACACCGTCTTCTTCCTGGCGCTGTCCTGGGCCGCCGTCCAGAACGGCACCCCCGCCCAGGCAGGCGTCGTCACCGCCGTGAGCGCGGTCCCCCGGGCGCTGCTCATGCTCGGCGGCGGCGTGGTCGCCGACCGGCTAGGCCCCCGCCGGGTCGTCATCGGCAGCGACGCCGTACGGTGCGTCACCGTCCTGGCGGTCGCCGCCGTGCTCTTCGCGACCGACCCCGGCCTGTGGCTGCTGGCGCTGCTCGCCCTCGTCTTCGGTACCGTCGACGCCGTGTTCATGCCCGCCGTCGGCGCGCTGCCCGCCCGGATCACCGCCAGGGACCAGCTCGCCCGCGTCCAGGGCATGCGCGGGCTGGCGGTCCGCTTCGCGGCCGTCGTGGGCGCCCCGCTGGGCGGGCTCGGCGTCGCCGTCGGCGGATCGGCCGCCGCCTTCGCGCTGGCCGGGCTGCTCATCGCCGCGTCGCTGCCGCTCCTGGTGTCCGTACGGATGCGGGAACTGCCCTCCGACGGCACCACGGACGCCGCCCCGGACACCACCGCCTGGCGGGACCTGCGGGCCGGACTGCGCTACATCCGCCGCCACCGTGTCCTCGCCCCGCTGATGGTGGCCATCGCCCTCGGCGACCTCGGCTTCGTCGGCCCCCTCAACGTGGGCCTCACCCTGCTCGCGGACGAGCGGGGCTGGGGCGCCTCCGGGATGGGCTGGGTCCTCGCCGGGTTCGGCACCGGGGCCGGGGCGGCCGCCCTGCTGCTGACCGTCCGCGGACGCGTGCCGTACGCCGGACTGGTCGCCGCCGGCACCATCGTCCCCGGCGCCGGCGCGATCGCCGTCCTGGCCCACGTGCCCGCCCTCGCCGGGGCCGTCGGCACGGCGGTGCTCGTCGGACTCCTCACGGGACTCAGCGGCGCCGTGTGCGGGGCGCTGCTGCAGACCCAGTCGGAGCCCGCCTACCTGGGCCGGGTCACCGCCGTCGCCGGCATCGTCAGCCTGGGGGTGGCGCCGCTGAGCATGCCGGTGACCGCGGCCGCCATCGGCGTCTGGGGCACCGGCCCGGTCTTCTCGGTCAGCGCCGTGGTGTGCGGCCTCGGCGGGCTGGTCGCCCTCGGCGCGCCGGCCCTGCGGCGCGCCGAACTCCCCGCGTGACGGCCGGGCGCTCAGATCCCGAGCTGCTTCGTCTCGCCCAGCCGTACGATCGCGTCCTTCTCGCCCTCCAGCTCCACCTTCGCCGCGCTCTGCCGGCCGTACGCGAACAGCAGCAGCTCGGACGGCTCGCCCGTCGCCGTCACCACCGGCGTGCCCCGGTGCGCGACCGTCGTCTGGCCGTTGGGGCGGCGCAGCACCAGCCCCGTCGGGATGCCCCGGCCCACCAGCCGGGCGGTGCGCTCCAGCCGGGACCACAGGGCGTCCTGGAAGACCGGATCCAGCTCGCGAGGCGACCAGTCCGGCTGGGCGCGGCGGACGTCCTCGGTGTGGACGTAGAACTCCACCGTGTTCGCGGCCTCGTCGACCTGCTTGAGCTGGAAGGGCGAGAACCGGGGAGGCCCGGTGCGGATCAGCTGGATCAGCTCCTCGTACGGCTTCGCGCCGTACTCCTCCATCACCCGGTCCAGACGGGACGCCAGCTGTTTGATCAGGGTGCCGCCGGCGGCGTCCGGACGGCGCTCGCGGACCACGACGTGCGCGGCGAGGTCCCGGGTCCGCCAGCCGTCGCAGAGGGTGGGGGCGTCCGGACCCGCCGTCTCCAACAGGTCGGCCAGCAGGAGCCGTTCACGCTTGGCGAATGTCGACATGGAGTCAGCCTACGGCCGCCGGCCGGGTCCGCCCAGTGGACGGCGCCGGGGCGTGTCACCCGTGCGCGGCACAATGGCGTCATGACCAGCAGCTCCTCCCGGCGCCCCAGCCCGCTCGCCCCGGAGATCGCCGCGCGCCTCAAGCGCAGCTCCGACGGCCTCCTGCCCGCCATCGCCCAGCAGTACGACACCGGGGAGGTGCTGATGCTCGGCTGGATGGACGACGAGGCACTGCACCGCACGCTGACCACGGGCCGCTGCACCTACTGGTCGCGCAGCCGCGGGGAGTACTGGGTGAAGGGCGACACCTCCGGGCACTTCCAGTGGGTCAAGTCCGTCGCCCTCGACTGCGACGCCGACACCGTCCTGGTCAAGGTCGACCAGGTCGGCGCCGCCTGCCACACCGGAACCCGCACCTGCTTCGACGCCGACGTGCTGCTCGCGGACGGCGCGGGTGCCGACGCGGCCGGCACGGGTCAGTAGGGTTCGCCGCCATGGACGTCATGGACCTCGACACCTTCCGCAAGCTGGCCGCCGACCGCCGGGTCGTCCCGGTCTGCCGCAAGCTCCTCGCCGACGGCGACACCCCGGTCGCCCTGTACCGCAAGCTCGCCGCCGAGCGCCCCGGCACGTTCCTGCTGGAGTCCGCGGAGAACGGACGGTCCTGGTCGCGGTACTCCTTCGTCGGCGTCCGCAGTGCCGCCACCCTCACCGAGCGGGACGGCGAGGCCCACTGGCAGGGCACCCCGCCCGTCGGCGTCCCCACCGGCGGCGACCCGCTCGCCGCCCTGCGCGCCACCGTCGAGGCCCTGCACACTCCCCGAGACCTTGCCCACGACCTGGGCCTGCCGCCGTTCACCGGCGGCATGGTCGGCTACCTCGGCTACGACGTCGTGCGCCGGCTGGAGAAGGTCGGCCCGGGGGAGCGCGACGACCTGCGGCTCCCCGAGCTGACCATGCTGCTCACCAGCGACCTCGCGGTCATGGACCACTGGGAGGGCTCGGTCCTGCTGATCGCCAACGCGATCAACCACAACGACCTCGAGACGGGCGTCGACGAGGCCTACGCCGACGCGGTCGCCCGCCTGGACGCCATGCAGGCCGACCTCACGCGCGCGGTGGCCCAGCCCCCGGCCGCGCTGCCGCCCTCCGAGCTGCCCGAGTACACCGCGCAGTGGGGCGGCCCCGACTTCCAGGACGCCGTCGAGGACATCAAGGAGCGCATCCGCGCGGGCGAGGCCTTCCAGGTCGTCCCCTCGCAGCGGTTCGAGACGCCGTGCACGGCGAGCGCCCTGGACGTGTACCGGGTGCTGCGGGCCACCAACCCGTCCCCCTACATGTACCTGCTGCGCCTCGACGGCTTCGACGTCGTCGGCTCGTCCCCCGAGGCGCTGGTCAAGGTCGAGGACGGGCGGGCCATGGTCCACCCCATCGCCGGCACCCGGCCCCGCGGCGCCACCCCGCAGGAGGACCAGGCCCTCGCCGACGAGCTGCTCGCCGACCCCAAGGAGCGCGCCGAGCACCTCATGCTCGTCGATCTCGGGCGCAACGACCTGGGGCGCGTCTGCGAACCCGGGTCGGTCGAGGTGGTCGACTTCATGTCCGTCGAGCGCTACTCGCACGTCATGCACATCGTCTCGACGGTCACCGGACGGGTCGCCCCCGACCGCACCGCCTTCGACGTCCTCACGGCGTGCTTCCCGGCCGGCACCCTCTCCGGCGCCCCGAAGCCGCGCGCCCTGCAGATCATCGACGAACTCGAACCGTCGCGCCGCGGCCTGTACGGAGGCTGCGTCGGCTACCTCGACTTCGCGGGCGACTCCGACACAGCCATCGCCATCCGCACGGCCCTGCTGCGCGACGGCACGGCCTACGTGCAGGCGGGCGCCGGAATCGTCGCCGACTCCGACCCGGTCGCCGAGGACACCGAGTGCCGCAACAAGGCGGCGGCGGTGCTGCGGGCCGTGCACACGGCCAACCGGCTCGGGCAATAGGGCCATTCTCACGCCCCGCATTCCGAACCCCGGGTGACGTATCGCCCGGGGTTCGGGCGATAGTGGAGTACGTGACAGCTGTTCCTCACCCCCGTACCCCCGCCGCAGGACCCGCCCGGGCCGGCCGCCGGAGCCTCGCCGCCGCCCTGCTGTGCGGCGCGCTCGGCGCGGCCGTCGTCCTGCTCGCCACCCGGCAGGAGTGGGCGGAGGGCACCGCGACCGTGGCCGGCGGCGCGTTCCCCCTGACCGCCAAGGGCAGCGACGTCACGGGCGTCCCCGCGGCGCTCGCGATAGTGGGCCTCGCCGCGCTCGTCGCCGTCTTCGCCGTCCGCCGCGCCGGCCGGTTCGCCGTCGCCGCCCTGCTCGCGCTGAGCGGCGCGGGAACCGTCGCCGCGGCCCTGGCCGGTGCCTCCGACGGCTCCGCCCTGGACGACAGGGCCGCCGAGGCCGCCGGCGACACGTCGGCCACCGTGGACGCCCTCTCCCACACCGCCTGGCCCTACGTCGCCGCTGCCGGCGGCGTCCTGCTCCTGCTGGCCGGGCTGCTGGCCCTGCGCTACGGCCGGCTGTGGCCCGCCATGTCCGGGCGCTACGAACGCGACGGCACCCCGCGTCCGCGCCGCACGGCCAAGGCAGTGGACCCCGACCGTCCCGAGGACCTGTGGAAGGCCCTGGACCGGGGCGAGGACCCGACCGGCGCCTGACCCGCGCGCACCCGGCGCGACGGCGCGGTTCGGCCGTGCGCCGAGGGGCACCCGTACACCCGCCACGCACCTCCGGGGCGTCCGGTCACCGCCACGCGCGCGTGGAGGGCCACCCCCGGTCACGACGCGCGCACCCGTGCGGGACAATGGGCGCGAGCGTCCTGCTCAGACACGTACACAGCAACGAGGAGCAAGCAATGGCGGGCAGCAGCCACGGTCACACCCCGGCCGCCTGGGCGGGTGTCATCATCACCTTCATCGGTTTCTGCATCGCGGGCGTGTTCATGGTGGCGGCCCAGCCGGCGGGCTTCTGGGCCGGCATCGCGGTCGTGCTCCTCGGCGGCGTCGTGGGCTTCATCATGCGCGCGATGGGCCTCGGCCAGCCGAAGGAGGACCACCCGGTGCACCAGGTCAGCCGCGAGCCGGCCGGCGCCAAGGGCTGACCCGCCGCGGTCGCGCAGTACTCCCTGAGGGGTGGACCGGCACTCGGTGCCGGGGCCGCCCCTCACGTGCGCGCGGGGGCCGTGCCGGGCAGAATGCGGGGCGTGGACGAGAGCCCGAGACCGACGCCGAGCAGCACCCTGCCCCGCCCCGGCGGGGCGGCCGCCGCGGCCCGCGTGGCCGTACCGGCCGGGGTCCTGGCGGCCGTCGCCGGCGCCTTCGCCTACGTGGGGAGCGTCGACCCCAACGAACCCGGCCACTACCCCACCTGCCCGCTGCTGCGCTTCACCGGCGTCTACTGCCCCGGCTGCGGCGGCCTGCGCAGCGCCCACGCGTTCGTCCACGGTGACGTCCTGACCGCGCTGCACGCCAACGCCCCGGCCGTCCTCGGCTACGCGGCCTTCGCCGTGCTGTGGACCGTCTGGGTGGTGCGCGCGGCGCGCGGCCGGCCCGTCCGGATCGACCTGGGCCCGGCGCACCTGTGGACGCTGGGCACGTTGCTGCTGGTCTTCACCGTGGTCCGCAACCTGCCGTTCGGCGGCTGGCTCCACCCCTGACCGCCGGGGGAACGTCCAGGTGGCAAGACCGCCGTCCACCGGATGCGGGGCCTGCGCGCTCCTCCGGATACCATCGCAGTGACCACACGTTTCGCCGTCTGAAAGGGGGCCGCTCGCGTGAGTGTGCTCGACGAGATCATCGACGGAGTCCGTGCCGACCTCGCGGAACGGCAGGCGCGCGTCGGCCTCGACGAGCTCAAGGAGCGCGCGGCCAAGGCCCGCCCCGCCAAGGACGGCGTCAGCGCCCTGCGGGGCGACGGCGTCAAGGTCATCTGCGAGGTCAAGCGCTCCAGCCCGTCCAAGGGCGCGCTGGCCGCCATCGCCGACCCGGCCGGACTCGCCGCGGACTACGAGGCGGGCGGCGCGGCCGTCATCTCCGTCCTCACCGAACAGCGCCGCTTCGGCGGCTCGCTGGCCGACCTGGACTCCGTCCGCGCGCGCGTGGACATTCCCGTGCTGCGCAAGGACTTCATCGTCACGTCGTACCAGCTGTGGGAGGCCCGGGCGCACGGCGCCGACCTCGTACTGCTGATCGTCGCGGCCCTCGACCAGCCGGCCCTGGAGTCGCTGATCGAGCGCGCCGAGTCCATCGGACTCAGCCCGCTCGTCGAGGTGCACGACGAGGACGAGGTCGAGCGGGCGGTGGACGCCGGCGCAAAGATCATCGGTGTCAACGCGCGCAACCTGAAGACGCTCGAGGTCGACCGCGGCACGTTCGAACGGGTCGCCCCCGAGATCCCCGCGCACATCGTCAAGGTCGCCGAATCCGGCGTCCGCGGCCCGCACGACCTCATCGCCTACGCCAACGAGGGCGCGGACGCGGTCCTGGTCGGCGAGTCCCTGGTCACCGGCCGCGACCCCAGGACCGCCGTCTCCGACCTGGTGGCCGCGGGCGAGCACCCGGCACTGCGACACGGCCGCGGCTGACCCGCCGGTAGGCTGACCCCGATGACGCTCACCCTCGCCCCGGCCCCCCGGGACCCGTACGCCCGCCTCGCGCGCGGCTGCCGGCCCCGAGGCTGTCGCGCGCCCGCACGCCGGGTGCACGGGCGCCGGGTGCGGTACGTGATCGGAGACGAGCCCGGCCAGGTCAACGGCCGTCGATGGCAACGCGCCCCATAGGGGCGCGGGGAAACTGCGCGACCGGCCCACGACGGCCGGCAGCCGACAACGAGTCCTCGCCCCCACGGCGATTGGTCACACCGGACACTCACCGTGAGGTTCACGCATGCCCAGCAACTTCTTCATCCCCGACCCCGAGGGCCGGATCCCGAACGCCGAGGGCTACTTCGGCGCGTTCGGCGGCAAGTTCATCCCGGAGGCCCTCGTCGCCGCCGTGGACGAGGTCGCCGTCGAGTACGACAAGGCCAAGTCGGACCCCGAGTTCGCCCGCGAGCTCGACGACCTGCTCGTCCACTACACCGGCCGTCCCTCGTCCCTCACCGAGGTCCCCCGCTTCGCCGAGCACGCCGGCGGAGCCCGCGTCTTCCTCAAGCGCGAGGACCTGAACCACACCGGCTCACACAAGATCAACAACGTGCTCGGCCAGGCCCTGCTCACCAAGCGCATGGGCAAGACCCGCGTGATCGCCGAGACCGGCGCCGGCCAGCACGGCGTGGCGACGGCCACGGCCTGCGCGCTGTTCGGCCTGGACTGCACCATCTACATGGGCGAGATCGACACGCAGCGCCAGGCGCTCAACGTCGCCCGGATGCGGATGCTCGGCGCCGAGGTCATCGCCGTGAAGTCCGGCAGCCGCACCCTGAAGGACGCCATCAACGAGGCCTTCCGGGACTGGGTCGCCAACGTCGACCGCACCCACTACCTGTTCGGCACCGTCGCCGGCCCGCACCCCTTCCCGGCGATGGTGCGCGACTTCCACCGCGTCATCGGCGTCGAGGCCCGCCGCCAGCTCCTCGAGCAGGCCGGACGCCTCCCCGACGCCGCCATCGCCTGCGTCGGCGGCGGCTCCAACGCCATCGGCCTCTTCCACGCCTTCATCCCGGACACCGACGTCCGCCTGATCGGCTGCGAGCCCGCCGGGCACGGCGTCGAGACCGGCGAGCACGCGGCCACCCTGACCGCGGGCGAGCCCGGCATCCTGCACGGCTCCCGGTCCTACGTCCTCCAGGACGACGAGGGCCAGATCACCGAGCCGTACTCCATCTCGGCCGGCCTCGACTACCCGGGCATCGGACCCGAGCACGCCCACCTCAAGGACTCCGGCCGCGGCGAGTACCGCGCGGTCACCGACGACGCCGCCATGCAGGCCCTGCGCCTGCTGTCGCGCACCGAGGGCATCATCCCGGCCATCGAGAGCGCCCACGCGCTGGCCGGCGCCCTGGAGGTCGGCAGGGAGCTGGGCCCGGACGGGCTGATCGTGGTCAACCTGTCCGGCCGCGGCGACAAGGACATGGACACCGCCGCCCGCTACTTCGGGCTGTACGACACCGACGCCGAGGTCGCCGCCGACGAGGCCGGCACCACCGCCGAGATCGAGGGGGACGCCAAGTGAGCGGGAACGTGCAGCTTCTGAACGACACCCTCGCCGCGGCGAAGGCCGAGGGCCGCGCCGCCCTGATCGCCTACCTCCCGGCCGGGTTCCCCTCCGTGGACGGCGGCATCGAGGCGGTCAAGGCGGCGCTCGACGGCGGCGCCGACGTCGTCGAGGTGGGCCTGCCGCACAGCGACCCCGTCCTCGACGGCCCGGTCATCCAGACCGCCGACGACATCGCCCTGCGCGGCGGCGTGCGGATCGCCGACGTGATGCGCACGGTCCGCGAGGCGCACGAGGCCACCGGCAAGCCGATCCTCGTCATGACGTACTGGAACCCCATCGACCGCTACGGCGTCGAGCGCTTCACCGCCGAGCTCGCCGACGCGGGCGGCGCCGGGTGCATCCTGCCCGACCTGCCCGTGCAGGAGTCGGCGCTGTGGCGGGAGCACGCCCACAAGCACGGTCTCGCCACGGTCTTCGTGGTCGCGCCGAGCAGCAAGGACGCGCGGCTCGCCGAGATCACCGCGGCCGGCAGCGGCTTCGTCTACGCCGCCTCCCTCATGGGCGTCACCGGCACCCGCGAGTCGGTCGGCGCGCAGGCCGAGGACCTGGTGCGGCGCACCCGCGCCACCACCGACACCCCGGTCTGCGTCGGACTCGGCGTCTCCAACGCGGCGCAGGCCGCCGAGGTGGCCGGCTTCGCCGACGGTGTGATCGTCGGCTCCGCCTTCGTCAAGCGGATGCTGGACGCCCCCGACGACGCGGCCGGCCTGGAGGGCGTCCGCACGCTCGCCGCCGACCTGGCGAAGGGCGTGCGCCGGCAGGCGTGACGGCAAGCACATGACAGGGGGTCCCTCGTACGGGTGGACCTGGGACCGGGGAGGCGCTGTGCGCCTCCCCGGTTCGTTCTGCGGGGTGTGAGCGAGAAGAACCGAGACGGAAAGCGCACCGCCCGAGAGAAGCTGGCGGCCCAGCGCGAGAAGCAGAGGTCCAGGGACAAGCGCCGGCGCGCGCTGATCGTGGGCGCGTCCGTGGTCTGCGTCATGGGCCTGGCCGCGGTGATCGGCGTGATCGCCGCGAACGCCGGCAAGGACGACGGCAGCGAGTCGGCGGGCCCGGTCGTGGCGCCCTCGGGCGCGCAGGGCAAGGACAGCCTCGCCATCCCCGTCGGCAAGGAGAGCGCCGGGTCGACGCTCACCGTCTGGGAGGACTTCCGCTGCCCGGCCTGCAAGGCCTTCGAGCTGACGTACCGCGACACGATCCACGAGCTGACCAAGACCGGGCAGCTCAAGGTCGAGTACCACCTGGCGACGATCATCGACGGCAACATGGGGGGCAGCGGCTCCCGCAAGGCGGCCAACGCCGCCGCCTGCGCCCAGGACGCCGGCAGGTTCCCGGCCTACCACGACGTGCTGTACGACAACCAGCCCGAGGAGACCGACGACGCCTTCGCCGGCAACGGCAAGCTGATCGGGCTGGCCGGCAAGGTGGACGGCCTGGACACCCCCGCCTTCCAGAAGTGCGTGAAGGACGGCACGCACGACGGCTGGGTCGACAAGTCGAACAAGGCCTTCCTGAAGGCCGGCTTCAGCGGCACGCCGACCGTGCTGCTGAACGGCAGGAACATCTACAAGGAGGAGTCGATGACCCCGGCGAAGCTGAAGCAGCTCGTGCAGGAGGCCGACAAGTAGGCCCGGTCGGACCCCCGCCCGTTACGGACCCGTAGCCGGGCTGCCCGCCGCACCCCCCGTCCCACACGGTAGCGTCGACCCTGCCATGGAACTTGCCTTCATTCCCAGCCCGTCGCGCGGGGTGCTGCACCTCGGTCCCATCCCGCTGCGCGGCTATGCGTTCTGCATCATCATCGGCGTCTTCGTTGCCGTCTGGCTCGGCAACAAGCGCTGGATCGCCCGCGGCGGGCGGGCCGGCACGGTGGCCGACATCGCGGTCTGGGCCGTTCCGTTCGGCCTGATCGGCGGCCGGCTCTACCACGTGATCACGGACTACGAGCTGTACTTCAGCGACGGCCGTGACTGGGTGGACGCCTTCAAGATCTGGGAGGGCGGCCTCGGCATCTGGGGCGCGATCGCGCTGGGCGCGCTCGGCGCCTGGATCGGAGCCCGGCGCCGGGGCATCCCGATGCCCGCGTACGCCGACGCCGTCGCCCCCGGCATCGCCCTCGCCCAGGCCCTCGGCCGCTGGGGCAACTGGTTCAACCAGGAGCTCTACGGCAGGGCCACCGACCTGCCCTGGGCGCTGAAGATCACGTCGTCGGCCGACGGGCGGGTGCCGGGCACGTACCACCCGACGTTCCTGTACGAGTCGCTGTGGTGCATCGGCGTCGCCCTGCTCGTCATCTGGGCCGACCGCCGCTTCAAGCTCGGGCACGGGCGGGCGTTCGCGCTGTACGTCGCCGCGTACTGCGCGGGCCGCTTCTGGATCGAGTACATGCGCGTCGACGACGCCCACCACATCCTGGGCCTGCGGCTGAACAACTGGACCGCGCTCTTCGTGTTCCTGCTGGCGGTCGTCTACATGGTGGTCTCGGCGCGGATGCGGCCGGGCCGGGAGGCCGTGGTGGAGCCGGCCGCGGAGGGCTCCGGCAAGGACGCCGGGGACGACGCGGAGGCGGACACGGACGCCAAGTCCTCCAAGGACGCCGCCACCCCTGAGACCGGGGCCGCGAAGGACTCCGTGCCCCCCAAGGACACCGGGGCCGCGAAGGACGCCGAGGCTCCCGGGAGGGCCGAGAGCGCCGAGGACAGCCCGCGTGACGAGGACGCCGGGGCCGGCACCGCGAAGGACGTGAAGGACGGGGCCGACCCGGCCCGGAAGGGCTGACCGCCCGCCGTACGTCAGCGAGGGCGCCCGGAGCGATCCGGGCGCCCTCGCCGTGTGTCAGGCCAGGACGGGCCGCCGGGCCAGGGACAGGGTGCGCCGGGCCGTCGCCACCACCGCCGCGTCGATGAACCGGCCGTCCGGCAGCGCCTGGGCACCCGGCTGCGCGGTGGCCGCCTTGACGATCGTCTCCGCCTCCTCCAGCTCCCGCTCGGTGGGCAGATACGCCCGCTCGATGATCGGCAGCTGACGGGGATGGATGGCGGCGCGGCCCAGGAAACCCAGGGCGCGGCCGTGGGCGCAGGACGCGGCCAGGCCCTCCAGGTCCCGGGTGTCCGGATGCACCGTCTGCGACGGCGGCGCCAGCCCCGCCGCCCGTGCGGCCACCACCACCCGCGCACGCGACCAGTCCAGGCCCGCGTCACCCCGTACGCCCAGGTCGGCTCGGAGGTCCGCCTCGCCGAGGGCGATGCCGCGCAGCGCCGGGTGGGCCGCGGCGATCGCGTAGGCCCGCTCCACGCCCAGGGCCGTCTCCAGCAGCGCGTACAGGGGCGGCCCGCCGGTCGCCTCGGCGACGGCGGCGACCTGCCCGGGGGACGTCACCTTGGGCAGGCGCAGCCCGGACAGCCCCGGCAGCGCGGCCACCGCCGCCAGGTCCGCCGCGCCCAGCGGCCCGGCCAGGGCGTTCACCCGCACGTGCACCGGCACCGGCTGCGGTTCGGTGAGCAGCTCGGCGGTGCAGGCGCGGGCGTACTCCTTGCGGTCCGGGGCGACCGCGTCCTCCAGGTCGATCACGACCACGTCGGCCCCGGCGGCGAGGGCCTTGGCGACCACCCGGGGCCGGTCCCCGGGGGCGTACAGCCAGGTCAGCGCGGGGGGCGTCATACGACCCCCGCCTCGCGCAGCTCCTTCACGTCCGCCGGGGTCAGACCCAGTTCGGTCAGCACCTCCTCGGTGTCCGCGCCGTGCGGCCGGCCGGCCCAGCGGATCGCTCCGGGGGTGGCGGAGAGCCGGAACAGCACGTTCTGCATGCGCAGCGGCCCCAGCTCGGGATCGTCGACCGTGGTGACCGTGTCGAGGGCCTGGTACTGCGGGTCGGTCATCACGTCCCGCACGTCCTGGACCGGGGCGACGGCCGCCTCCGCCTTCTCGAAGGCGGCGATCACGTCGGCACGGGTGTGCCGGGCGATCCAGTCGCCGACCGCCGCGTCCAGCACGTCGGCGTGCCGGGCCCGGTCGGCGCCCGTCGCGAACCACGGCTCGTCGACCAGCTCCGGGCGGCCCACCAGGCACATCACGCGCTCGGCGACCGACTGGGCGGAGGTGGAGACGGCGACCCAGGTGCCGTCGGCGGTCCGGTAGGTGTTGCGCGGGGCGTTGTTCTGGGAGCGGTTGCCGGTGCGCGGCTGGACGTGGCCGAGCTGGTCGTACCAGATCGGCTGCGGGCCCAGCACGGTCAGGATGGGCTCGATGATCGCCATGTCCACCACCTGGCCCTCGCCGGTGAGGTCGCGGGCGGACAGGGCCGTCATCACGGCGTACGCCGTCGCCAGCGCGGCGATCGAGTCCGCCAGCCCGAACGGCGGCAGCGTCGGCGGCGCGTCCGGCTCGCCGGTCATCGCGGCGAAGCCGCTCATGGCCTCGGCGAGCGTGCCGAACCCGGGGCGGCGCGCGTACGGGCCGAACTGGCCGAAGCCGGTGACCCGGGTGAGGACCAGGCGCGGGTTGACCGCGGACAGTTCGTCCCAGCCCAGGTCCCACTTCTCCAGGGTGCCCGGGCGGAAGTTCTCGACGACGACGTCCGCGGTCGCGGCGAGACGCAGCAGGGTGGTCCGGCCGGCGGGCTTCGACAGGTCGAGGGTGATCGTGCGCTTGTTGCGGCCCAGCAGTTTCCACCACAGGCCGATGCCGTCCTTGGACGGTCCGTGGCCGCGGGAGGGGTCGGGGCGGGTCGGGTGCTCGACCTTGACGACCTCGGCGCCGAAGTCGCCGAGCATGGTGGCGGCGAGGGGACCCGCGAAGAGGGTGGCGAGATCGAGGACGCGCAGGCCGGCCAGGGGGGCCGGTACGGGCAGGGGCGCGGGGGGAGTCACGACGGGCCGGGGCATGAGCGGGTGGCCTCCGTGTGGGTGAGGTGGGCGAGGGTGTCGAAGCCGATGCCGTCGAAGCCGCCGACCGAGGTGGCCAGACGGTTCTTCAGCGGGGCGGTCCACTGCTCGGGCAGGGCGGCCGGGGAACCGGCGAGCAGGCCGGCGACGCTGCCCGCGGTGGCCCCGTTGGAGTCGGTGTCCCAGCCTCCCGACACGGCCCGGCAGACCGAGCCGTGGAAGTCGCCGTCCGCGTGGGCGAGGGCGGCGGCGATCAGGGCGGTGTTGGGGACGGCGTGGACCCAGTGGTGGGCGGGGGAGTGGGTGGCGTGGAGCGCGTCCACGACCGTGTCGAAGTCGTCGTGCGTCCGCGCGAGCCGGACGGCGTGCCGCACCGCCTCGGCGAGGCGTGAGCCGGACGGGACGACCGTGAGGCCGGTGCGCAGGCAGGCGTGGACGTCGCGGGTCCCGGTGCCGGCCTCGGCGAGGACCGCCGCCGCGAACATCGCCGCGTGGACACCGCTCGCGGTGTGGGTGAGCGTCGCGTCGCGATGCGCCTGCTCGGCGGCGGCGGCCGGGTCGCCGGGATTGGTCCAGCCGTGCACGTCGGCGCGGATCAGGGCGCCGATCCACTCGCGGAAGGGGTTGCGGTGGCTTGCCGTGAGCGGGGGCTCGAGACCGGTGAGCAGATTGCGGTAGGCGACCCGTTCGGCGGTGAAGGCGCGGCCGGCGGGGAGTTCGTCGAGCCAGACGCGGGCGACGTCGGCGGTGGTGAAGGCCCGGCCGTGGCGCTGGAGGAGCAGGAGATTGAGGAGGGGGTAGTCGAGGTCGTCGTCCTCCGGCATGCCGTCGATGTTCTCGGCGAGGGAGGTGGACGCGGAGCGGCGGTTCCAGGGGTGGTCGGCGGCGAGCTCCGGGGGCACGCCCCGGGCCGTGAAGTACGACGTCAGGGGCCAGTTCCCGGTGGCCCGGGCGAGGCGGCGGATGCCGGTCAGGGGGAGCTTCTCGACGGGCTTGCCGAGGAGGCAGCCGGCGGCCCGGCCCAGCCAGGCGGCCTCCAGCCGTCCGGCGGACACGGCCGGGGGAGTGGCGGTGCGTGGCGCCGGCCAGTCCGGGCACCGGGCCCTGATGGCCTCCAGGTCCGTCGGTTCCCGCTCCGCCGACGGGTTCGGCAGGGCGGCCAGTTCGTCCAGCAGCTCCTCGGCCAGCAGGCGTACGCCGGGGGAGGCCGGCTGGGGGGACGCGCCCGCCCGGGACGGCGCGTCGCAGCCGCCCGCCGAGCGCCACCGGGCGGCGACCGCCGACGCGTCGCGGCCGTCCAGCGCGGCCTGGCGCAGTTCGTGGCCGATCAGGTCCTCCGGCTGGACCCAGGTCAGTCGGAGCATCCCGCGCCTCCGATCGCGGCGAACGCCCGTTCGTGGGCGCGGCGTCGCGCGACGTCCCGCTCGAAGACCTCCCGGGCCACCTCGGTGAGTGTCGCCGCCGGCTGCCACAGGTCCAGGCGGCTCGCCTCCGCGACCGTCTTGGCCCAGTCCTCAGGGACGGGCGAGCCCAGTGCCCCGGCCAGCGCGCCCGCCATCGTGGCGATGGAGTCGCAGTCGCGGCCGTAGTTGACCGCGCCGAGGACCGCGTGGCGGTAGTCGCCGCCGGACACCAGCAGCATGCCGAGGGCGACGGGGAGTTCCTCGATCGAGTGCAGCCGGGACGGACGGCGGGCGCCGAGACCGGGAGCGCGGTAGTCCGGGCCGACCGTGTCGTACGGCGCCACCGCCTCCCGCAGCGGCGCGAGAGCCGACTCGTAGTCCGAGTGCCGCGAGGCCGCCTCGGCGACCGCCTCGATCGCCGCCCGCGTGCCGTCCTTCGCCAGGGACAGGCACGCCGACAGCACCGAGTCCGGCGTCGCGCCGGGAGCGCAGGCCGCCGCGACCGCCGCCGCGAAGACGCCGGCCGCCTCACGGCCGTACGACGACTGGTGCGCGCCCGCGACGTCCAGCGCCTCGGCGTAGGCGGCCGCCGGGCCGGCCGCGTTGACCAGGCCCACCGGGGCCATGTACATCGCCGCGCCGCAGTTGACGATGTTGCCGGTGCCGGCCTCGCGCGGGTCCGCGTGGCCGTAGTGGATCCTCGCCACCAGCCACTTCTCGGCGAGGAAGATCCGCTGGAGCGGGAGGGCCTCCGCCTCCAGTTCCGGGATCCAGCGGGGCACCGTCATCAGGTCCGGGACCAGGTGCTCGGCGACGGCGTACGCGTCGAGGTGGTCGCGGACGCCGGCGTAGACCCGGACCAGCGCGTGGGTCATCAGGGTGTCGTCGGTGACGTGGCCGTCGCCCTTGTGGTACGGGGCGACGGGGCGGGCGGTGCGCCAGGCGTCGCCGTTCCAGGGGCCGACGACGCCGTGGATCCGGCCGCCGTGGCGCTCGAGGATCTGCTCGGGGGAGTAGCCCTCGACCGGGCCGCCGAGCGCGTCGCCGACGGCCGCGCCGACGAGGGCGCCGGTGACGCGCTCCTCCAGGCTCGCCGTGCCGTTCTCCGATGTGCGGGCCGTCATGGTGTGCGTCCTCCTTCGGGTCGGGGCGGTTGCGCGGCGTGCAGGAGCCCGGCGAGTTCCACCAGGTCCGTGCCGGTGAGCCGGGGCAGAACGCAGCCGGGGAGCGTGCGGCAGGCGTCGCGCCAGGGAGCGGGGACGGACGCGCCGCCGCCGAGGGCGCCGGTGAGGGCGCCCGCCAGCGCCGGGGCGGAGTCCGCGACGCGGGACAGGCAGGCCGCCGCCGGTACCGCCTCGGCGATCCGGCCCCGGGCGGCCCGGGCCAGGGCGAGGGCGACCGGGACGGTCTCGGCGGCGGCGACGCCGTAGCTGTAGACGTGGTCGACGATCTGGTGCTCCAGCAGGGGGACCAGGGCGAAGGCGCCGTCGGCCTCGGCCGTGAGGGCGAGGGCCTGCCGGGTGTTGCGGCCGATCTCGGTCTCCTCGGGGAGCTCGGCGAGCGCGGCGGCCACACAGGCCTCCACGTCGCTGCCGCCGAGGGCGCACGCCAGTGCCGCGGCCATGGCCCGGGCACCGTGCACGCCGTCGCCGTCCTGGGTGTAGCGGGCGTCGAACTCGGCGAGGTCGGCGGCGAGCCGCGGGGCGCCGGGGTGGGCGACGGCCAGGACGCAGGCCCGGACGCAGGCGGCGTCGTCGAAGTAGTGCGGGTTGTCGTGACCGGTGGCGGGCGGGCGCAGGCCGGTGGCGAGGTTGCCGAGCCCGGCCCGTACCGAGATGCGGGCGCGCAGGGGCAGTACGGCCGACTCGATCTCGGGGGCGCGGTCCGCCGCCGCGGCGACCTCGCTGGCGACGGCGTTCCAGGTGAGGTCGATCGCGGCGCGCGTCCGGCGCTCCCGGCTGAGGTCGCCGAGCGCGCTGTCGTCCCCGGCGCGCAGCAGGGCCTCCGCGGCGAACGCCGCCCACTCGGCGTCGTCCGACGGGCCGAGGCGCAGAGGCTCCGGGGGCTGGTTCAGGGCGATGGGGACGGGGAGGGTGGTCGTCGCGTTCTGCTCGGCGAAGGTGTCCAGCTCGCGGGTGAGACGGCGGGTCCACTCGGGCATCCGGGCGGCCCGGTGCCGGGCGGCGGGCCAGCCGGCCGCGTCCCCGGCGGCGAGGCCGAGCAGCAGCCCCTCGACCCGCCGGGGCGCCTTCCCGGGCGAGGGGCGAGGTCCGCCGTCGGCGACCGGCGAGGCGGCACCGCCGACGGCGGGCCGGGCGGTGTCGTCGTCGGGGTGGGCCACGTACGCCGTGGTGGCCGCTTCCTCGTCGGCGGGGCGGGAGCGGGTCACGGCCACACCTCCGCCGCTCCGCCGTCCGGCACCCGTGCCACGAGCGCGGCGGGCTCGTGCCCGGGCGCCGGGGCGCGGCGCTCCGCGGGCCCTGGTCCTCCCGCGACCCCACCTCCCGCCGGCCGGACGCCCGGCACCAGCAGGTCCGCGATCTCCAGCACATGGTGCCCGGCCATCGCCGGCAGGCAGGAGCCGCGGGCCGGGCCGATGGCCGAGGCCCACTCGGTCGGGATGGCGGCCACCCCGCGGCTCGCCCCGGCCAGCGCGCCGGCCACCGCCGCCGTGGTGTCGGCGTCGCGGCCCATGTTCACGGCCGTCAGCACGGCGTCGGTGAAGTCCCCGTCGGCCGCCGCGAACGCGCCGAAGGCGAGGGCGACCGCCTCGGGGGCGAGATCCGTCCACGGGTAGCCGCCGATGACCACCGCGGAGCGGACCGCGCGTTCCCCGAGGTGGGCCGCCGTCATCGCGCGGCGCAGACAGCGGGCCGTCCAGGAGTCGTCCGGGACGACGGCCAGGGCCGAGGCCACGACCGCCACGGGCGGCGCCCCCGTCATCGCCGCCGCGACACCCGCGGCCACCGCCTGCCCGCCGTAGATGCCCTCGCCGTCGTGGCTGACCGAACCGTCGACCGCCACCAGGCGGGCCGCCTCGGCGGGACGGCCGGCCGCGAACACACCGTGCGGCGCGGCCCGCATGGCCAGCCCGTCGCTCCAGGCGTG
This sequence comes from Streptomyces sp. NPDC127100, assembly GCF_042724095.1. Lineage (NCBI taxonomy): Bacteria > Bacillati > Actinomycetota > Actinomycetes > Kitasatosporales > Streptomycetaceae > Streptomyces > Streptomyces sp. NPDC127100. Next base: position 42,827 of record NZ_JBHXFL010000033.1, on the reverse strand, counting down.
GCGGTGCTGGGCGGAGATGGGGGCGGCCAGCCCGCGGCGCAGGTTCTCCAGGGTGCCGCGCTCGCTGAAGCCCGCGCCCCGGAAGGGCCCCTCCTCCCGGTCCGCGATCCACTCGTGCCAGGCCGCCTCCACGTGGGCCGGGGTGAGCGCGGCACCGTGCCGGGCCAGCAGCAGACCCGAGAAGATCGCGTACTCCGTGTCGTCCGTGCCGGACGGCCGCTCCGCCACGTATCCGGTGATGCGGCCCCAGCGGGCGCGGATCTCGGAGGGCTTCATGTTCTCGGCCGGCGCCCCGAGGGCGTCCCCGACGGCCAGACCGAGCAGCGCGCCGCGCGCCCGTTCACGGAGCCCGGCGGCGTCCCCCGGGGCGGGGACCGAGGGAATGCAGGCGGTGGATGCCATGCGGCCTCTCCTCTCAGGCGGCGCCCGAAGAGGCGCACAGCCCTTTGCGGAACTGTCCCCGGTGCGGCTCGCCGCGCAGCCTCACACGCCCCAGCGTCACCCGGTCGGCATGGGGGCAGAAGGGATCACGCGAGTCCGCGCGGGCACGAAAGCGCAGGTAAGCCCAGCCTTTCCTTGCTGGCGGGACGGGCATGACCGACGTACGTTTGGTGTTGTCGAAAAGTAGAACTCGTCCAAAAAGACCTCTGGGGGACCCGTGGCCATCATCGAGACCGAGGCGTCGCTGCACGAGGCGCACCGCGACAACCACACCCACCGGGACGTGAACGGCGGCTGGCTGCGCCCCGCCGTCTTCGGCGCCATGGACGGCCTGGTCTCCAACCTCGCCCTCATGACCGGCGTCGCCGGCGGGGCGGCCGGCCAGCAGACCGTCGTGCTCAGCGGCCTCGCCGGTCTCGCCGCCGGTGCCTTCTCCATGGCGGCCGGCGAGTACACCTCCGTCGCCTCCCAGCGCGAGCTCGTCGAGGCCGAGCTGGACGTGGAGCGCCGGGAGCTGAGGAAGCACCCGCAGGACGAGGAGGCCGAGCTGGCCGCCCTCTATGAGGCGCGGGGCGTCGAGCCGGAGCTCGCCCGCGAGGTGGCCCGACAGCTGTCCCGGGACCCCGAGCAGGCCCTGGAGATACACGCCCGCGAGGAGCTGGGCATCGACCCCGGCGACCTGCCGTCCCCGCTGGTCGCGGCCGTGTCGTCGTTCGGTTCGTTCGCCCTGGGCGCCCTGCTGCCGGTCCTGCCCTTCCTGCTCGGCGCCAGTGCGCTGTGGCCCGCCGTCCTGCTGGCGCTGGCCGGTCTGTTCCTGTGCGGCGCGGTGGTGGCCAAGGTGACGGCGCGCAGCTGGTGGTACAGCGGACTGCGGCAGCTCGCGCTCGGTGGCGCCGCGGCGGGTGTGACATATCTCCTGGGCAGCCTGTTCGGAACGGCCGTAGGATAGCCAGGCCTCGAACTTATGCGTCGGACCGCATAAGTAGTCGTTACTCGCTGGTTTCGAGTGCATGACCATCGGGCATGAGCCGTAAGCGCTGCGGGCAACGACGCCCGACGTGTACTCGCGGAGTGGGCGACGACGCTCCCCCCGCCCCCCAGGGCCCCGACGGACACCGATCTGTCCGCAGCGGTCTCCAAGGCTTCCGTCGCCGGGATCCGGTACCCCGCCGGAAGACCCGCCGATGTCCGCATGATGGAACGGATTATCCCGGTTACCGAGAACCGCTCCATCATGTAATCTGCATCAAATTTTGCACCCACCGCAGAGGGCCAACGTCGTCCCTCGGCAACTTGCCACATGCCACCTGACGACGACGGGAGAGCCGATGCGTACGCCGCGCCAGCCGTCCCAGCACTCCGCGAATGGCCAGAACTGGTCCTTCATGGATGCTCGCCCTGCTGCGCAGGGTATGTACGACCCCCGCAACGAGCACGACGCCTGCGGCGTCGGCTTCGTCGCCACCCTCACGGGCGAGGCCTCCCACACCCTTGTCGACCAGGCCCTGACCGTCCTGCGCAACCTGGAGCACCGCGGTGCCACCGGCTCCGAGCCCGACTCGGGCGACGGCGCGGGCATCCTCTCCCAGGTGCCGGACGCCTTCTTCCGCGAGGTGGCCGAATTCGAGCTGCCCGAGGCCGGGGCGTACGCCGTGGGCATCGCCTTCCTGCCGGCGGACGGCACCGAGGACGCCGTCACGCGGATCGGGACGATCGCGGCCGAGGAGGGCCTCACCGTCCTCGGCTGGCGCGAGGTCCCGGTCGCCCCGCAGATGCTCGGCGCCACCGCCCGCTCGACCATGCCGGTCTTCCGCCAGGTCTTCGTGACTGACGGCGCCTCGCGGGGCATCGCCCTCGACCGCCGCGCCTTCGCGCTCCGCAAGCGCGCCGAGCGCGAGGTGGGCGTCTACTTCCCGTCGCTGTCCGCGCGGACCATCGTCTACAAGGGCATGCTGACCACCGGCCAGCTCGAGCCCTTCTTCCCGGACCTGTCCGACCGCCGCTTCGCGTCCGCGATCGCGCTCGTGCACTCCCGGTTCTCCACGAACACCTTCCCGTCGTGGCCGCTCGCCCACCCGTACCGCTTCGTCGCGCACAACGGCGAGATCAACACGGTCAAGGGCAACCGCAACTGGATGGTCGCCCGCGAGTCCCAGCTCGTCTCCGACGTCTTCGGCGCCTCCCCGGACCTGGAGCGGCTGTTCCCGATCTGTACGCCCGACGCCTCGGACTCCGCCTCCTTCGACGAGGTCCTCGAGCTGCTGCACCTGGGCGGGCGGTCACTGCCGCACTCCGTGCTGATGATGATCCCGGAGGCGTGGGAGAACCACGACTCCATGGAGCCGGCCCGGCGCGCCTTCTACCAGTTCCACTCCACGATGATGGAGCCCTGGGACGGCCCCGCCTGCGTCACCTTCACCGACGGCACCCAGGTCGGCGCCGTCCTGGACCGCAACGGTCTGCGCCCCGGCCGCTACTGGGTCACCGACGACGGCCTCGTCGTCCTCGGCTCCGAGGTCGGCGTCCTCGACATCGACCCGGCGAAGGTCGTCCGCAAGGGCCGCCTCCAGCCCGGCCGCATGTTCCTCGTGGACACCGCCGAGCACCGCATCATCGAGGACGACGAGATCAAGGCCCAGCTCGCGGCGGAGATGCCGTACGCCGAGTGGCTCGAGGCCGGCGAGATCGAGCTGTCCGACCTGCCCGAGCGCGAGCACATCGTGCACACCCACGCCTCGGTCACCCGGCGCCAGCAGACCTTCGGGTACACCGAGGAGGAGCTGCGCGTCATCCTCGCGCCGATGGCCAAGGCCGGTGCCGAGCCGATCGGCTCCATGGGCACCGACTCGCCGATCGCCGCGCTGTCCGAGCGCCCCCGGCTGCTCTTCGACTACTTCACCCAGCTCTTCGCGCAGGTCACCAACCCGCCGCTGGACGCGATCCGCGAGGAACTGGTCACCTCCCTGCGCAGCTCGCTCGGCCCGCAGGGCAACCTGCTCGACCCGACGGCCGCCTCCTGCCGCAGCGTCGTCCTGCCCTTCCCGGTCATCGACAACGACGAGCTGGCCAAGCTCATCCACATCAACGCCGACGGCGACATGCCCGGTTTCAAGGCCGCGACCCTCTCCGGCCTGTACCGGGTGCACGGCGGCGGCGAAGCGCTCGCCGCGCGCATAGAGGAGATCTGCGCCGAGGCCGACGCCGCCATCGAGAACGGCGCCCGGCTGATCGTCCTGTCGGACCGCCACTCGGACGCCGAGCACGCCCCGATCCCGTCGCTGCTGCTCACCGCGGCCGTCCACCACCACCTCATCCGCACCAAGCAGCGCACCCAGGTGGGCCTGCTGGTCGAGGCCGGCGACGTCCGCGAGGTCCACCACGTCGCCCTGCTCATCGGCTACGGCGCCGCGGCCGTCAACCCCTACCTGGCCATGGAGTCCGTCGAGGACCTGGTCCGCGCCGGCACCTTCCTGCAGACCGAGGACGGCGAGCCCGAGCAGGCCATCCGCAACCTGATCCACGCCCTCGGCAAGGGCGTCCTCAAGGTCATGTCCAAGATGGGCATCTCCACCGTCGCCTCCTACCGCGGCGCCCAGGTCTTCGAGGCCGTCGGCCTCGACGAGGGCTTCGTGGAGAAGTACTTCAACGGCACCGCCACCAAGATCGGCGGTGTCGGCATCGACGTCGTCGCCAAGGAGGTCGCCGCCCGCCACGCGAAGGCCTACCCGGCCAGCGGCATCGCGCCCGCGCACCGGGCGCTGGAGATCGGCGGCGAGTACCAGTGGCGCCGCGAGGGCGAGCCGCACCTGTTCGACCCGGAGACGGTCTTCCGACTCCAGCACTCCACGCGCTCCGGCCGGTACGACATCTTCAAGAAGTACACCGACCGCGTGAACGAGCAGTCCGAGCGCCTGATGACGCTGCGCGGCCTCTTCGGCTTCACCTCCGGCCGGCAGCCGGTGCCCCTCGACGAGGTCGAGCCCGTCTCCGAGATCGTCAAGCGCTTCTCCACCGGCGCCATGTCGTACGGCTCCATCTCCCAGGAGGCGCACGAGACGCTCGCCGTCGCCATGAACCAGCTGGGCGGCAAGTCCAACACCGGTGAGGGCGGCGAGGACCCGGAGCGCCTGTACGACCCGGCCCGCCGGTCGGCGATCAAGCAGGTCGCCTCCGGCCGCTTCGGCGTCACCTCCGAGTACCTGGTCAACGCGGACGACATCCAGATCAAGATGGCCCAGGGCGCCAAGCCCGGCGAGGGCGGCCAGCTCCCCGGCCACAAGGTGTACCCCTGGGTCGCCAAGACCCGGCACTCCACCCCCGGCGTCGGCCTGATCTCCCCGCCGCCGCACCACGACATCTACTCCATCGAGGACCTCGCCCAGCTGATCCACGACCTGAAGAACGCGAATCCGCAGGCGCGGATCCACGTCAAGCTGGTCTCCGAGGTCGGCGTCGGCACGGTCGCGGCGGGCGTGTCCAAGGCCCACGCGGACGTCGTGCTCATCTCCGGCCACGACGGCGGCACCGGCGCCTCCCCGCTCACCTCGCTCAAGCACGCGGGCGGCCCCTGGGAGCTCGGCCTCGCCGAGACCCAGCAGACCCTGCTGCTCAACGGTCTGCGCGACCGGATCGTCGTCCAGACCGACGGCCAGCTCAAGACCGGCCGCGACGTCGTCATCGCCGCGCTGCTGGGCGCCGAGGAGTTCGGCTTCGCCACCGCGCCGCTCGTCGTCTCCGGCTGCGTCATGATGCGCGTCTGCCACCTGGACACCTGCCCGGTCGGCATCGCCACCCAGAACCCGGTGCTGCGCGACCGGTTCGCCGGCAAGGCCGAGTACATCGTGAACTTCTTCCGGTTCATCGCCGAGGAGGTCCGCGAGATCCTCGCCGAGCTGGGCTTCCGCTCCATCGAGGAGGCCGTCGGCCACGCCGAGGCCCTCGACGTCACCCGCGCCGTGAACCACTGGAAGGCGCAGGGCCTGGACCTGGCCCCGCTCTTCCACGTGCCCGAGCTGCCCGAGGGCGCGGTCCGCCACCAGGCCGTCGGCCAGGACCACGGCCTGGAGAAGGCCCTCGACAACGAGCTGATCAAGCTCGCCTCGGACGCGCTGGGCGCCACGGACGCCACCGGTGCCGCACCGGTGCGAGCCCAGGTCGCCATCCGCAACATCAACCGCACGGTCGGCACCATGCTCGGCCACGAGGTGACGAAGAAGTTCGGCGGCGCGGGCCTGCCCGACGACACCGTCGACATCACCTTCACCGGTTCCGCCGGCCAGTCCTTCGGCGCCTTCGTCCCGCGCGGCATCACGCTGCGCCTGGAGGGCGACGCCAACGACTACGTCGGCAAGGGCCTCTCCGGCGGCCGGCTGATCGTCCGCCCCGACCGGGGCGCCGACCACCTCGCCGAGTACTCCACCATCGCCGGCAACACCATCGGCTACGGCGCCACCGGCGGCGAGATGTTCCTGCGCGGCAAGGTCGGCGAGCGCTTCTGCGTCCGCAACTCCGGCGCGCTGGTCGTCTCCGAGGGCGTCGGCGACCACGGCTGCGAGTACATGACCGGCGGCCAGGCGGTCGTCCTCGGCGAGACCGGGCGCAACTTCGCGGCCGGCATGTCCGGCGGCACCGCCTACGTCGTCGACCTCGACCCGGACAACGTCAACGCCGGCAACCTCGACGCGGTCGAGGCACTGGACGACGCGGACAAGGAGTGGCTGCACGACGTGGTGCGCCGCCACGCCGAGGAGACCGGGTCCACGGTCGCCCGGAAGCTGCTCGCCGACTGGCCGGCCGCTGCGGAGCGCTTCAGCAAGATCATTCCCCGTACGTACAAGGCAGTGCTCGCCGCCAAGGACGCCGCCGAGCGAGCCGGTCTCTCCGAGACCGAGATCACCGAGAAGATGATGGAGGCGGCGACCAATGGCTGATCCCAAGGGCTTCCTGAACCACGGCCGCGAGGTCGCCAAGACCCGGCCCGTCACGGAACGCGTCAAGGACTGGAACGAGGTCTACGTCCCCGGCTCCCTGCTGCCGATCATCAGCAAGCAGGCCAGCCGGTGCATGGACTGCGGCATCCCGTTCTGCCACAACGGCTGCCCGCTCGGGAACCTGATCCCCGAGTGGAACGACTACGCCTACCGCGAGGACTGGTCGGCCGCGCAGGAGCGCCTGCACGCCACCAACAACTTCCCGGAGTTCACCGGCCGCCTGTGCCCGGCTCCGTGCGAGTCGGCGTGCGTGCTCGGCATCAACCAGCCGCCGGTGACCATCAAGAACGTCGAGGTCTCGATCATCGACAAGGCGTGGGAGACCGGGGACGTCGCCCCGCAGATCCCGGAGCGCCTGTCCGGCAAGACCGTCGCGGTCATCGGCTCGGGCCCCGCGGGCCTGGCCGCCGCCCAGCAGCTGACCCGGGCCGGCCACACCGTCGCCGTCTACGAGCGCGCGGACCGCGTCGGAGGCCTCCTCCGGTACGGCATCCCCGAGTTCAAGATGGAGAAGCGGCACATCAACCGCCGCATAGAGCAGATGCGCGCGGAGGGCACCCGCTTCCGCACCGGCGTCGAGATCGGCCGCGACCTCAAGGCGACCGACCTGAAGAAGCGCTACGACGCCGTCGTCATCGCCGCCGGCGCCACCACCGCCCGCGACCTGCCGGTCCCCGGCCGCGAGCTGAACGGCATCCACCAGGCCATGGAGTACCTGCCCCTGGCCAACAAGGTGCAGGAGGGCGACTACGTCGCCCCGCCGATCTCCGCCGAGGGCAAGCACGTCGTCGTCATCGGCGGCGGCGACACCGGCGCCGACTGCGTGGGCACCGCCCACCGTCAGGGCGCGGCCTCCGTCACCCAGCTGGAGATCATGCCCCGGCCGGGCGAGGAGCGGAACCCGGTCGCGCAGCCGTGGCCGACCTTCCCGATGCTCTACAAGGTCACCAGCGCCCACGAGGAGGGCGGCGAGCGGGTCTACGCCGTCTCCACGACCCACTTCGAGGGCGACGAGGACGGCAACGTCCAGTGGCTGCACATGAGCGAGGTCGAGTTCGTCGAGGGCAGGCTGACCCCGAAGCCGGGCACCGAGCGCAAGATCCCGGCCCAGCTCGTCACCCTCGCCATGGGCTTCACCGGCACCGACCGGGAGAACGGCCTGGTCGACCAGTTCGGCCTGGAGCTCGACGAACGGGGTAACATCGCCCGGGACGCCGACTTCCAGACCAATGTGCCGGGTGTGTTCGTCGCCGGTGACGCCGGCCGCGGCCAGTCGCTCATCGTCTGGGCGATCGCCGAGGGCCGCTCCGCCGCACGCGGCGCGGACCGCTTCCTGACCGGAGCCAGCGACCTGCCGGCCCCGATCCGCCCGACGGACCGCGCACTGGCGGTCTGACGCCGGAAGCCCCACCAGTCGTCCCGCACAAAGGCGTGCGGAACACTGACGGCGCCTGCCCTGTCCCCGACCGGACGAACGGGCAGGCGCCGTCGCATGTTCAGGGCAGCTTGTAGGTGTCCCCGTACATCTCCCACACCAGCGGCGTGTCCAGGGCCAGGTTCCCCGCCCTCAGGAACCGGCGCTGGGCCGTGTCGACGCGTGAGGTGTCGATGTCCGGCCGCTTGGCCAGCATGGCGTCGCGCCGGACGTCGAGGAAAGCGTCCAGGTAGGCCTTCTCGGACCCGCCCTCGCCCGGGGTCCTCGCCTTCTCCATGGCACGCTCGCGCAGGCTGTAGAAGCCGTCCGCGTCGCTGTCGGGGCCGTGGAAGACCATCGCGTCGAAGTAGACGAACTGGCCCAGCGTGCCGAGCCCGTCCAGCTTGGCCAGGCGCACCGACGGCTGGAAGTAGACGCGGTCGCGCTCCTGCTCCTGGGCCGTGCGGAACGCGGGGAGCCGCGCCTCCGCCTCCCAGGCGGCCGTGAAGCCGGGGTCGAGGCCCTCGTGGGAGTCGGTGCCGTCCACCTCGCGCAGGGCCGGCAGGTACTTCGCCAGGCCGTTGTCCGGGTGCTCCTCGGTGTAGTGCTCGACCAGGGCGAGCAGGTCGTGGGTGCCGGTGCAGAAGCCGATGATGCCCGCGGTGTAGCCGTCGCCCTGACCGAGGTCCTCGATGGTGCCGTAGGCGCTGCGCCAGTCGGTGGTCGAGTTCTCGGCGCTGGACACCAGTTGCTGCGCCAGTTCCTTCTTCGCCGGGGCGGCGAGCCCCGGCGGCAGGTCGGCGATCAGCTCGTCGTCCGCGTTCCGCTCCTGCTCGGCCCGGTCCTTGGCGTCGTCGCGGGCCGACTGGGCGGTGGTGGCCGGCGGAGTGGCCGGGGCGTCGGCCGAGTCCGCCGGCATCAGGAAGTACACCCCCGTGGCGACCACGGGGACGGCCGCGAGGAGCAGCACACCGGCACGTTTCACTGGGGGATACCTCCACCTGACAGTTCCGAGACCTTGACCGCCGCCGACACCGCCAGCAGCACCACCACACCCGCGCAGGCGCCCGCCTGCACCAGCACCCGGCGTCCGTCGCGGGGCGCGTACGCGTACGCCGCGGCCACCGCACCGCCCGTCAGCAGACCGCCCAGGTGGCCCTGCCACGAGGTGAGCCCCGCGGAGATCAGCAGCCACAGCAGCAGGAAGCCCATGAAGCGGTTGACCGGCGCCATGTCCGCGCCCAGCCGCCGGGCCAGGACGTAGTACGCGGCTCCGAGGCCGAAGACCGCGCCCGACGCGCCGACAGAGGGCTGGGCGGGATCGGCGAGGAGCAGGCACAGCACGGAACCGCCGAGCGCCGACAGCAGGTACAGGACGGCGTACCGGACGCGGCCGAGCATCGGCTCCACCACGCGGCCGAGCTGCCACAGCGCGGCCATGTTCATCACGATGTGCAGGATGCCGAACACGCCCTCGGTGGGCTCCAGGTGCAGGAAGGCGCCGGTGAGCATCCGCTCCCACTCGCCGGCCACGACACCCTCGGCACGGAAGTCCGCCGGGAACACGCTCTGGTAGACGTAGTGGCCGCCGTCCGGCCCGGCCAGGCGCGCGCCGACCATCGAGAACCGGTCCACGATCCCCGGCCGCACCAGCTCACCCAGGTACGCGAGGACGTTGAGCCCGATCAGTACGTACGTCACGAAGGGCGTCGCCGAGATCCGGCCGCCGACGATCGTGCGGGCCTGCCGCACGGACCGGGCACCGTCCTTCACGCACTCCGGGCAGTGGTGGCCCACCGCGGCCTCGTGCATGCAGTCCGGGCAGATGAAACGGTCGCAGCGCGTGCAGCGGACATGACACTCCACCGCGGGATGGCGGTAGCAGGTGGTGACGGTGGACTCGGAATCCACGGCCGGCTCCTCGGGACGGGCGGACGGTGAGCCGGTGGGGACGGCGGCGAACAAAATATCGAAACACTGTGAGGTCGCCGAGAGGCGGGGTCCGCAGTGCCGTACGCCCGGCCGCCGGCGCGCGCGGGCGAGTCCGCACGGCCGCGGTCACCCTCACCGGGGTGCGGGAGGGCGAGCCGCCGCCCCTACGTGTCGCACTCCAGCACCGTCCGGCACAGCCCGCACCGCGCCCGCACCCGCCCCTGCACCGGCACCCCGATCCGCTGGTGGCACGTCGGGCAGGGGAACGACACCCGCAGCGGCCCGCGCGCGTCCGGCAGGAAGGAGTAGGGCGCGTCCGTCACGGGGGCGGCATGCGGGTCCGACGCGCGCCGCCGGTCCCGGGCGTACCGGCGGCGCCCCGCCCACCCGGCCGCCGTCAGCGGCGGCTGCTGCTCGTCCCGCAGGGCCCGCGCCCTGCCCTCGACGTACGCCCTGTAGGCCTGCGGACTGGTGAACCACACCGCCGGATCCTCCCCGAACAGCAGCGCCCGCTTGGCGAGCACGTACCCGAACTCCTCCGGCGTCAGGTACCCCAGCTTCTGCGACGACGTCGCGTCCTCCCGGAAGGCGTCCAGCAGCAGCCACCCCGCGCCCAGGTACGCCGCCGCCGTGTCCGTGAGGATCTCGTTGTCCCGCGTCCCCGGGAAGGACAGGTCCATCCGGTGCAGGTAGACGTGCATCACCTCGTGGGCGAGGGCCGCGCCGATGTCCCGGCGGTGCGTGCGGAAGCGGTCGTTCAGCTCGACGAAGTACTCCGGGCCCGCCGCCAGCTCGACGTTCGCCGCATGCGTCATCCCACGGAAGGAGACGATCAGCCGGGCGTCCGGCAGCCGGTAGTGGCGCACCAGCTCGCTCGCCACCCGCTGCGCGCCCAGATACAGGTCGTCCGTGTCGCAGAACGCCACGTCGGCCGGGGCCACACTGGCCGAGAACGTCCGGACGGTGTCGTACGACAGACGCCTGTACAGCGCCGTGATGGCGGCCCGCACCGTGTCCAGGTGCGGGAAGCCGTGCTCCACCGGACCACCGTTCGCCACGCCCGCACCCCCAAGACGCCTGACCGTGCCTCCACTGTACGAGCCGGGCCCCGGCGCCGCTCACGGCCTGAGACGGTCTGCGGCGGCCGGCGCGGCGCCCTTAGGGTGGTCGGCCATGACCACCAGCAACACCGGTACCGGTGCCGCCGACCCCGCCGTCCGCGAGGAACTGGCCCGGCTGCGGGACAGCATCGACAACATCGACGCGGCCGTCGTCCACATGCTCGCCGAGCGCTTCAAGTGCACCCAGCAGGTCGGCCACCTCAAGGCCCACCACCAGCTGCCGCCCGCCGACCCCGCCCGCGAGGCCAAGCAGATCGCCCGGCTGCGCGCCCTCGCCGAGAGCGCCAAACTCGACCCGGCGTTCGCCGAGAAGTTTCTCAACTTCATCATCGCCGAGGTCATCCACCACCACGAGCGCATCGCGGAGGACACCGGCAACGGGGCCGGCTGACCCACGCCCCCGCGGGCAGAGGGCGGGCGCGGCGGCACCACGACGGCGCCCGACCGCGCACCCCCTCCGCCCCGCACCCGCCCCGGGCACCCCGCGCCCGGCGCGGACCCGGCGCGGACCGGATAAACCCCGCGTACCGATCCGCCCCTGTGCCCCGCCCACCGCATCAGGCAGCATGTCCTGCATGTCCGTACTGACGCGCGACGAAGCGCAGACCCGTGCCCAGCTCCTCGACGTCCACCACTACGCGATCGACCTCGATCTGACCGGTGGCGACGAGACCTTCGACTCCCGTACCGTCATCCGGTTCACCGTCCGCGCCGGGACGGACAGCACGGACACCTTCGTCGAGGTCAAGCCCGCCGAGCTGCGCAGCGTCACCCTGGACGGACACCCCCTCGACCCGGACACCCTGGACGAGAACCGCCTGCCGCTGAAGAACCTCGCCCCCGGCGAGCACGAACTGCGCGTCGACGCGGCCATGCGCTACTCCCGCACCGGCGAGGGCATGCACCGCTTCACCGACCCCACCGACGACGAGACCTACGTCTACACCCAGCTGTTCATGGACGACGTGCAGCGCGTCTTCGCCGCCTTCGACCAGCCCGACCTCAAGGCCGTCTTCGACCTCGCCGTCACCGCGCCCGAGGGCTGGACCGTCCTCGCCAACGGCATCACCGAACACACCGGCGACGGCCACTGGAAGGCCGCCACCACCCCGCTCATCTCCACCTACCTCGTCGCCGTCGCCGCGGGCCCCTGGCACTCCGTGCGCACCGAACACCGCGGCCTGCCCTTCGGCCTCCACTGCCGCCGCTCGCTCGCCCCCCACCTCGACGCCGACACCGACGAGCTCCTCGACGTCACCCGCGCCTGCTTCGACCGCTACCACGAGAAGTTCGCCGAGCCCTACCCCTTCGACTCCTACGACCAGGCGTTCGTCCCCGAGTTCAACGCCGGCGCCATGGAGAACCCGGGACTGGTCACCTTCCGCGACGAGTTCGTCTTCCGCTCCGCCGTCACCGACACCGAACGGCAGACCCGCGCCATGGTCATCGCCCACGAGATGGCCCACATGTGGTTCGGCGACCTCGTCACCCTCAGGTGGTGGGACGACATCTGGCTGAACGAGTCCTTCGCCGAGTACATGGGCTACCAGACCTGTGCCGAGGCCACCCGCTTCACCGGCAGCTGGACCGACTTCGGAGTCACCCGCAAGCCCTGGGGCTACGACGCCGACCAGCGCCCCTCCACCCACCCCGTCGCCCCCGAGAACGTCGAGGACACCGCCTCCGCGCTCCTCAACTTCGACGGCATCTCCTACGCCAAGGGCGCCTCCGCCCTGCGCCAGCTCGTCGCCTGGCTCGGCGAGAAGGACTTCCTCGCCGGCATCAACACCCACTTCGACCGGCACAAGTTCGCCAACGCCACCCTCGCCGACTTCATCGACTCCCTCGCCTCCGCCACCGAACGCGACGTCCACGCCTGGGCCGACGCCTGGCTGCGCACCACCGGCGTCGACACCCTCGTGCCGGAACTGCGCGCCGAGAACGGCACCTGGCACCTCGACATCGAGCACCGGGGCAGCACCGGAGGCACCCGCCCCCACCGCGTCACCATCGGCGCCTACGACCACGACCTGCACGACGCCGGCCGCCTCACCCTGCGCCAACGCCTCGAGGCGGACGTCCCCGCCGACGGGAACATCGCCCTCAGCACCGCGGGCGCCCGGCCCGCACTCGTCGTCCTGAACGACGGCGACCTCACCTACGCCAAGATCCGCTTCGACGCCGACTCCTTCCGGACCCTGAGCACCGCCCTGTCCGGCCTGCCCGACCCCCTCACCCGCGCCGTCGTCTGGAACGCCCTGCGCGACGCCGTCCGCGACGGCGAACTCCCCGCCACCGCCTACCTCGACACCGCCCGCGCCCACCTCCCGCACGAGACCGACCTCGCCCTCGTCGCGGGCGTCCTCGCCTTCGCCGCCACCCAGATCGCCGACCGCCACCTCACCCCCGAGCAGCGGCCCGCCGCCCTGGCGACCCTCTCCGACCTGTGCCGCGACCTCATCCGCCGCACCGAGGACGGCGACCACCCCGGCCTGCGCCTGATCGCCGTACGCCACTACATCGACGCCGCCGCCCACCCGGACACCATCGCCGCCTGGCTCGCCGACGGCACCGTCCCCGGCGGCCCGGAACTCGACCCCGAACTGCGCTGGCGCATCCTCACCCGCCTCGCCGTCCTCGGCGCCACCGACGAGACGGCGATCGCCGCCGAACTCGAACGCGACCCCAGCGCCACCGGCCAGGAGGGCGCCGCCCGCTGCCGCGCCGCACTGCCCGACGCCGAGGCCAAGAGCAGCGCCTGGGCCGCGATGTTCGCCTCCGACGACCTGTCCAACTACCTGTTCACCGCCACCGCCCAGGGCTTCTGGCAGCCCGAACAGGCCGACCTCGTCGCCGGCTACGTCCCCCGCTACTACGCCGAAGCCGTCGCCGTCGCCGCCCGCCGCGGCCCCGCCATCGCCGAAGCCGTCGGCCGCTGGGCCTTCCCCGCGCACGCCGTCGACGCCAAGACCCTGCGCCTCGGCCAGGAATGCCTCGCCACCGCCGACCCCGTCCCCGCCCTGCGCCGCAAGCTCGTCGACCAGCTCGACGACCTCGCCCGCGCCCTGCGGGTGCGCGGCACCCCGGCCGGCTGACCCGGCGACGCGGCCGGCCTCCCGACCCCGCGGAGGCCGGCCGCACCGCCGCCCCGGCACACCCACTCCCGCCGAATTACCCCCTTTCGGGTTCTGATCGTTCGGCTTTCCGGGCGCGGACACGCAACCGCGTACACCCTGTAGATCCCGTCCCCGCGCCCGGAGGACAGCCCATGGGCATGCCGCCCCTCGCCTCGGGCCCGCACGGCCCCGACGCCCTGCGGCCGCTGTGCGACACCGTGCTCGACGCACTGCGCGCCGGCGCCGCCGCCCGCGGCGGACCACTGCCCGCCGGCGGACCCGACGCCGTCACCACCGGACTGCGCGACGCCCTCGGAGAGGTCCTGCCCGAACGGGGCGACCCCGACGCGCTGCGCGTCCTCGTCACCGCACTCGCCGAAGGCGCCGCCGACCCCGCCCACCCCCTGTGCGCCGCCCACCTGCACGGCCCGCCCCTCGCCGTCGCGGCCGCCGCCGACCTCGCCGCGAGCGCCCTCAACCCCTCCCTCGACTCCTGGGACCAGGCACCCGCAGCCTCCACCCTGGAAACCCTGGTCACCCGCGCCCTCGCCGAGCAGGCAGGCGCCGCCGACGCCCTCGTCACCACCGGCGGCACCGAATCCAACCAGCTCGCCGTCCTGCTCGCCCGCGAGACCCGCGGCGCCGGCCTCCGGCTCCTCCACGGGACCAACGCCCACCACTCCCTGCCCCGCGCCGCCTGGCTCCTCGGACTCCCCGAACCCGTCGGCATCCCCGCCCCGGCCGGCACCCTCGACCCCGCCGCCCTCGACGACGCCCTCACCACCCTCCCCGGCCCCCACCTCGTCGCCGCCACCGCCGGCACCACCGACGCCGGCCTCATCGACCCCCTGCCCGACATCGCCGCCCTCTGCGCCGCCCACGGCGCCCGCCTGCACGTCGACGCCGCCTACGGCGCGGGTCTCCTCTTCAGCGACCGCCACCGCGCCCGCCTCGCCGGCCTCGACGCCGCCGACACCGTCACCCTCGACCTGCACAAACTCGGCTGGCAGCCCATCGCCACCGGCCTCCTCGCCGTCAAGAACCCCGACGACCTCACCGCACTGCGCCAGCGCGCCGACTACCTCTGCGCCGACGACGACACCGACGCCGGACTGCCCGACCTGCTGAGCCGCTCCCCACGCACGAGCCGCCGGCCCGACATCCTCAAGATCGCCGTCACCCTCAAGACCCTCGGCCGCACCGGCCTCGGCGCCCTCGTCGACGAAGTCTGCGCCCGCGCCCACGAGTTCGCCGCCCTCGTCGACAGCCACCCGGGGTTCACCCTCCACGCCCCGCCCACCATCAGCACGGTCCTGTTCCGGCCCGCACACGCCACCGACACCGACGTCGCCGCCGTACGCCGCGACCTGCTCACCGCCGGCCGCGCCGTCCTCGGCCGCGCCCGCGCCGACGGCCGGCTCTGGCTCAAGGCCACCCTCCTCAACCCCCACACCCGGCCCGACGACCTGGCCGGCCTCCTCAGCCTCGTGGAAGGACACACCCCGCGATGAGCGCCCCCACCCCCCACACCCCGGCGACACCCCGCGACCTCGTCGGCATCGGCATCGGCCCCTTCAACCTCTCCCTCGCCGCCCTAGCCGACCCCCTCCCGGCACTCGACGCCGTCTTCTACGACCAGCGCCCCGCCTTCCGCTGGCACCCCGGCCAGCTCATCGACGGCGCCCGCATCCAGGTCCCGTTCCTCGCCGACCTCGTCACCCTGGTCGACCCCGCCAGCCCCTGGACGTTCCTCAACCACCTCCGCGCCCGCGAACGCCTCTACCCCTTCTACTTCGCGGAACGCTTCCACATCCAGCGCGCCGAATACGACGCCTACTGCCGCTGGGTCGCCGAACACCTGCCCACCCTCCGCTTCCACCACCAGGTCGACGCCGTCCGCTGGAACCCCGAGCGGGAGCTCTTCGAGGTCGACTACACCCGACTCGACGCCGACGGAGAGGCCGACGCCGTCGGCCGCACCCACACCCGCAACGTCGTCCTCGGCATCGGCACCGAACCGCACGTCCCCGACGCGCTCAGACCCCTCGCCGACGCCCCCGGCGTGCCCGTGATCCACTCCGCCGACTACCTCGACCACCGCGACGCGCTCCTCGCCGCCGAACACGTCACCGTCATCGGCACCGGCCAGTCCGGCGCGGAGATCTTCCTCGACCTGCTCCGCCACCGCCCCGCCGGCCGCGAACGCCTCCACTGGCTCGGCCGCACCGAGGCATTCGCCCCCATGGAGTACTCCAAGCTCGGTCTGGAGCACTTCACCCCCGACCACACCCGCTACTTCCACACCCTGCCCGAACCCGTACGCGACCGCCTCGTCGCCGCACAGTGGCAGCTCCACAAGGGCATCGACGCCGACACCAGCGCCGCCATCCACGACGAGCTCTACCGCCGCACCCTCGACGGCGGCTGGCCCGACACCGTGCTCACCCCCGGCGTCCGCGTCCGCACCGCCGGCCGCGTCACCGCCACCCGGATCGAACTCCACCTGGAACACACCCAGCAGAACACCCGCTCCCGCCTCACCACCGGCGCCGTCGTCCTCGCCACCGGCTACCGCGAACGCCCCCTCGGCCGCATCCTCGCCGGCCTCGACCCGTACCTGCACCGCGACAACCGCGAACGCCCCCGCGTCGACGAACGCTTCCGCCTCTCCCTCGACCCCCGCGTCACCGGCTCCGTCTACGTCCAGAACGCCGAGACCCACACCCACGGCGTCGGCGCACCCGACCTCGGACTCGCCGCCTGGCGCAGCGCCACCATCCTCAACGACCTCACCGGGCAGGAGCCCTACCCCCTGCCCGGCCGCACCGCCTTCACCACCTTCGGCCTGGAACGCGGACGGCCCCAGATCCCGTCCGCACGCCACTACCGGGAACTCACCCCGCTGGCGGACGGAATCTGAGGCCGCGAACCGCGATCGGCGCGTCAGAACACCGGCGTACCCTCCCGCGTCAGCGACCAGTCCACCGACGCGAAGTCCTTCGGGTCCAGCACACCCCTCGCCGTCACCCACTCGGCGATCCGCGTACGGATCTCCGTCGACTCCGACCACAGCTCCTTGGCCGACGCCACGTGCGGGAACGCACCCCCGCCATTGGCCCGGTAGTTGTTCACCGCCAGCACGAACTGCTGCGCGTCGTCCAGCGGAGCACCCCCGAAGGACAGATTCCTGATCCGCGAACCGGCCGCCTGAGCGACGTCGATCTCGTACGTCAGCCCCGACACGTAGTCGTAGTTGTAGTCCGGGCGGCCGTTGGCGTTCGTCAGCTTCTCCACGTCCACCGGCGCACCCGCCGCCGTCCGCACGTAGTACTCCGCCGAGTACTCCAGGTACGCCCGCAGCTGCGCCCCCGTCATCAGCTTCGCCACCAGCGTGTTGTCGTACACGTAAAGGCTCGACAGGTCCCGGATCGTCACCTCGCCGGCCGGGATCTCCGACGTCCGCGAGAACGGCGACGCCTGCGCCAGCACCGGCAGCGACGCGTACTCCGTGCCCGCCAGCGCCTCCCTGACCACGTCCTCCTGCACCTTGGTGATCAGGTCGATGATCGGGGCGTCCTTGTACCGCGCCTCCACCGTCGTCAGCGTCTCGGTCGCCGTGCCGACCACCTGATTGACGTACGCCACGACCTGCGCGTGCTCGTCCGCCAGCAGCCTGCCGATCCGCGGGTCGTCCTCCACCGTGCTGGAATCACGCAGCGACGCCCGCACCGACTCGACCTGCCACCGGCCGCGCTCGAATACCAGATCGAAGTCGAACAGGGTGAGCCGCTCGGCGTAGCACAGCGGCTCCGACAGCACGACCGTCTTCCCCGTCTTCTCGTTGACGACCTTCAGCTCCGGGATCTCCACGTGCGCGTGCCCGACGAGAATCGCGTCGATCCCCGGCACCTGCCGGGCCACGTTCGCCGCGGCGTTCTCCACGTACGGCACCTGGTCACCGTAGGACGACGTGCCCGACGAACCCGAGTGCGCCGAGACGACCACCACGTCCGCACCCATCGAACGCAGCTTCGGCACCCACTTCGCCGCCTGCTCCTCCAGCCCCGGGAACGCCAGCTTCCCCTGCACGTACGCCTTGTCCCAGATCGCGATGCCGGGGTTCGTCAGCCCCAGCACCGCCACCTTCACCGGCGGCGCGCCCTTCACCCGGAACGTCTTCATGAAGTACGGGGGGAAGGCCGGCTTCAGCGTCTTCGCGTCCACCGCGTTTGCACCGAGCAGCGGGAAGTCGCACTGCTCCTCGAACTTCCGCAGCGTCTCGATGCCGTAGTTGAACTCGTGATTGCCCAGCGCCACCGCGTCGTACCCGATCGCGTTCATCGCCTGCGCCATCGGATGGACCGGGCCGCCCTCGGCGGTGATCGGGTCCACCTTCGCGTAGTAGTACGTCAGCGGCGTGCCCTGGATGGTGTCACCCGCGTCCAGCAGCAGCGTGTTCTGCTGGCCCCGCTCCTCACGGATCCGGTTCACCAGCGTCGAGATCCGGGCCAGGCCCTGGGCGTTGCCCGCCGCGTCCGTGTACTCCGCGTCCTTGAAGTAGTCCCAGTTGAAGACGTGCCCGTGCAGGTCGGTCGTGCCGAGCACCGTCAGCGCGTACCGCTTCGGCTTCTTGGGACCCCGGTGCGCGGGGGCCGCCTCGGCCGCCGGAGCCGCCACCGCGCCGGCCAGCGCCACCCCCGCCCCCGTCACGGCGGACCTGCTCAGGAACTTCCGGCGGTTCAACGGCATGACTGACTCTCCTCGGTGACCCGTCACATCATCAACAACGCGCGTAGATTCTGTCCTGGGCATGACACCTGTCAAGAGTGGGCGCCGGTAGACACGCTCATCGGAGCGAACCGGTGCACAATTCAACACTTGTCAATGACCCTTTACTCAGAGGTTGTTGAGTCGTCATGTGTGGCCAATTCACTACCCGGCGGTAGGTCATAGGCTCGACCCATGCGCCGAGCGAAGATCGTCTGCACACTGGGGCCCGCCACCGACTCGTACGACCAGATCAAGAGCCTGGTCGACGCCGGAATGGACATCGCCCGCTTCAATTTCAGTCACGGCACCCACGCCGAACACGAAGAGCGATACCACCGCGTCCGGAAGGCCTCCGACGAGACCGGCCGCAGCGTGGGCACCCTCGCCGACCTTCAGGGCCCGAAGATCCGGCTCGGCCACTTCACCGAGGGCCCCGTACTCCTTGAACGCGGCGACACCTTCACCATCACCGTCGAGGAGGGCGTCGGCGGCGACCGCCACATCTGCGGCACCACCTACGCCGGCCTCGCCGACGACGTCACCCCGGGCGAACGCGTCCTCGTCGACGACGGCAAGGTCTGCCTCGAGGTCACCGCCGTCGACGGCCCCCGCGTGCACACCACCGTGATCGAGGGCGGCGTGGTCTCCGACCACAAGGGCCTCAACCTCCCCGGCGTCGCCGTCTCCGTCCCCGCCCTGTCCAAGAAGGACGAGGACGACCTGCGCTGGGCCCTGCGCAACGGCTTCGACGTCGTCGCCCTGTCCTTCGTGCGCAGCGGCCGGGACGTCCTCGACGTCCACCGCATCATGGACGAGGAGGGCCGCCGCCTCCCCGTCATCGCCAAGGTCGAGAAGCCCCAGGCCGTCGAGAACATCGACGACATCGTCGCCGCCTTCGACGGCATCATGGTCGCCCGGGGCGACCTCGGCGTCGAAATGCCCCTCGAACAGGTCCCAATCGTCCAGAAGCGCGCGATCAAGCTGGCCAAGCGCAACGCCAAGCCGGTCATCGTCGCCACCCAGATGCTCGACTCCATGATCGACAATGCCCGTCCGACCCGCGCGGAGGCCTCCGACGTGGCCAACGCGGTCATCGACGGCACGGACGCCGTGATGCTCTCCGGCGAGACCAGCGTCGGCAAGCACGCGGCCGACACGGTGCGCACGATGGCCCGCATCGTCGAGGCGGCCGAGGAGGACATCCTCGCCAAGGGCCTGCCCCCGCTGACCGACCGCAACAAGCCCCGCACCCAGGGCGGCGCCGTCGCCCGCGCGGCGGCGGAGATCGGCGACTTCCTCGGCGCCAAGTACCTGGTCGCCTTCACCCAGTCGGGCGACACCGCCCGCCGCCTGTCCCGCTACCGCTCACCCATCCCGCTGCTCGCCTTCACCCCGGAACCGGCGACCCGCTCCCAGCTGAACCTGACCTGGGGCGTGGAGACCTTCCTCGGCCCGCACGTGGACTCCACGGACGCGATGGTCGACCAGGTGGACGAACTCCTGACGGAGTACGGCCGCTGCCGGAAGGGCGACGTGGTGATCATCACGGCCGGCTCCCCGCCGGGCGTCTCGGGCACGACGAACCTGGTCCGCGTCCACCACATCGGCGAGGACGACGGTCCCCGGTAGGTCAGTACTTGGGTCCGACGTGGGCGTCCATGAGCGCGACGGAGGCTCTGCGGGCGACGGAGATGTTGAAGGGGTCGCTGCCGCGTGCGAGGGTCGTCCACTCGACACCGACCGTGTCGAGGGTGTCGGTGAAGAGCTTCCGGATGTCGTCGGACTTGTTGGCGAAAAGGTACCGGGGGTACTCGTAGCGCTTGCGGACGCCGCCGACGAGTCGGGTGGTCCAGTTGGTGATCCGGCAGCCGTCGGAGTGGATCAGGCCGCGGATGAAGCTCCAGGAGTGAACCTTCACGATCGCCTGTTGCCAGGGGTGGAGGGCGATCCGGCGATCGTGCTTCTTCCCGGGGCCGTGCTGGGGAAAGAGGCACGGCAGGTGCTTCGAGTAGACCTTCACATTGTGACAGCCGGTCTTGCGGACCCGACAGGTCGCGTTGTCGGGGAAGACCGCACGCATGGCCTCTTCGCAGTCCTCGATGAGGCCGGGCCACGAGTCGGCACAGGTGACCATGAGGTTGGGCACACGGTGTTCGGAGTAATGGCTGATGTGGCCGTCGCCGAGGTAGAGGCCCAGCAGATAGCTGTATGCGGCTTCGTCCAGTTCCCGCCCGTCACACCTGGGACAGCGTGGATCGTGTCTGCCCGGACTTTCGCCCCGCTTGGCGCGATCGAGGTGTTTCCAGTAGCCGATCGTGCCCATCGGGACGTTCAGCGCCCGGGCCACATCCGCGTTCTTCGCGCCGCCGCGCAGCAGGGTCAGGGCCTTCTGTCGTACGTCAGTGCTGTGGATACTCATGCGCTCACCGTGCGTCACCAGGAGGCGCCGTGGGCAGCAAAAAGCGGAGGTTCACGAGAACGTGAGCCTCCGCTCGGGAATGTGCCCGGTGTGGGATTCGAACCCACATGCCCAAAGGGCACGGCATTTTGAGTGCCGCGAGTCTGACCAGTTCCTCCAACCGGGCAAGATTGGTGATCGCTCGGAAGTGTACCGGTTCACTTCGATCCGTCGCAGCTAGGTAGGCTCTTGTCAGCAGTACCGCCTGCCCCGAACAAGGAGCGCCCACGTGACCGCCCCCGAGTCGCCCCAGCCCGCTGACGTGCCCGAAGACGAGAAGTCGCACGTGCCTCCGCTGACGACCCGCGTCGTCATCGCCGAGGACGAGGCGCTCATCCGGCTGGATCTCAAAGAGATGCTGGAGGAGGAGGGGTACTCCGTCGTCGGTGAGGCCGGTGACGGCGAGCAGGCCGTGGAGCTGGCCCGGGAGCACAAGCCCGATCTCGTGATCCTCGACGTGAAGATGCCCAAGCTGGACGGTATCTCCGCGGCCGAGAAGATCGCCGAGGAGAGCATCGCGCCGGTGCTGATGCTGACCGCGTTCTCGCAGCGCGACCTCGTGGAGCGGGCGCGGGACGCCGGTGCGATGGCGTACCTGGTGAAGCCGTTCAGCAAGAGCGATGTCGTTCCGGCGATCGAGATGGCCGTCTCGCGCTTCACGGAGCTGAAGGCGCTGGAGCAGGAGGTCGCGGACCTCTCGCAGCGGCTGGAGACGCGGAAGCTGGTGGATCGGGCGAAGTCGGTGCTGCAGACGCAGTACGGGCTCACCGAGCCGGCCGCGTTCCGGTGGATCCAGAAGACGTCGATGGACCGGCGGATGTCGATGCAGCAGGTGGCCGAGGCGGTCATCCAGGACGCCGAGGAGAAGAAGGCGTCCAAGGGCTGACGCCCGGTACCTCACGAGGCCCGTGTTCCCTGTGCGGCAGGGGGCGCGGGCCTCGTCGTGCGGTTCACACCGATCCTGCACAGAACCGTCCGCCTCGCCCACCGCGTCCTGTCCTAGGGTGCCGCCAGGCACCGGAGGACGGGGGAGGAGCCGTGGAGCAGGCAGGGACGGTGCTCGCCGGGCGTATCGCCGAGCGGCGGGCGGGAGTCGGTGATCCGCGGGCGTTGGTGGGCGAGATGCGGAGATCGGCGTTGCTGGTGCCGCTGGCCGACGGCGGTCTGTGGAGCGCGCGTTCGGGCGGGGTGCGCTGGGTCTGCGCCTTCACCGACGAGGCCGCGCTGGCCCGCTTCGCCCTGCTGCACGCGCCGGGCGGGCGGCCCATGGAGTACGCGGTGCTGCTCGGTGCCCGCATCGTCGACGAGATCGTGCCGTCGCTGGGTGAGCCGGCGGGGCTCGCGGTGGACATCGCGACGGAGGACGGGTCGATGTTCTTCCCGCCGGTCGTGGGCATCGTTCCGGACGGGGCTGCCGTCGACGCGGGCGAGGGGGTTCGGGCATGAGCGGGGACGGACCCGACCTGCAGTTCGACAAGGCGGCGGTCGCGAAGTTCACCAAGGGGCTGGGCGGCACGATCGACCAGCTCGGTGAGATCGGTGACTCCACGGGCTCGGTGATGGGCAAGGGTTTCTCCGAGCTGGCGATGACCGGTATGGAGGCCGGGCACCACGGTCTGTCGACCGACTTCGAGGACTTCTGCGAGCGCTGGGAGTGGGGCGTGCGCGCCTTGGTCCACGACGCGAGCGAGATCGCCGACCGCCTGGGTCTGGCCGCGGGCACGCAGTGGGAGCACGACCAGTACGTCGAGGGCGCGCTGAAGGTCGGTGTGAACTCGGTGATGGGCGGCAATCCGCACGCGTCGGAGGAGGAGATCACCCAGCAGGGCTGGGGCGACGTGTTCACGCCGGACTATCTGGATCCGGACTGGAGTGCGCAGTCGTTCGAGCAGGCGGGGCAGGACATCTCGCAGACGTGGAAGGACACCGGCCGCACGGTCCTGACCGAGGGTGAGGGCGGGCGCCGGGCGGACCTGCTCAACCAGGCGCTCGGGATCTCGGACGAGCAGTTCGACCAGGCGCTGGACGACACGTTCGGTCCGTCGCCCGAGGAACGCGCGCAGCAGCAGGCACAGCAGGGTGACTCCGGGGGGAACTGAGCGTGGGTATCGGCGGTTTCATCAGCGACATCACTCCGGACTCGGTGGAGAACGCGGTCGAGGACGGTGTCGAGTGGGTCGGCAACCGGGTCGAGGACGCCGGTAACTGGACGGCGGACCGGCTGGACGACGTCGGCTGGGAGTCCGGTGCGGACTGGGTGCGGGAGCAGTCCCGCTCGGTGGCGAACCGGATGGGTGCCGAGGTCGACGAGATGGATCTCGGGCAGACCGAGGACAAGACGAAGCTGATCTACGGCAGCGCGTCGAAGATCCGGTCGACGGCCGAGCGGTTGCGGGGATTTCAGTCGTCGTTCGACGGGGTCGGCGACGGTCTGAAGGGGCTGGACTCCTCGGAGTTGAAGGGCGAGGCCGCCGAGGCGCTGCGGAAGGCGGTGCGGACGCAGCCGCCGAAGTGGTTCAAGGGTGCGGACGCCTGTGAGGAGGCGGCGGGGGCGCTGGAGTCGTTCGCGGGGACCGTGGAGTGGGCGCAGGGCCAGGCGCAGACGGCGATCGACAAGTGGAAGGAGGGCGTCAAGGCGTCGGAGGACGCGGCGGACGCCCATCGCAAGAAGGTCGACGACTACAACAAGGCCGTCGACCGCTACAACGCGCAGGCGCCGGACAAGCGGGACCCGTCCACGCTGCCGCCGTGTCCGGCGCCGACGTTCGACGACCCGGGCAAGAAGCTGATGCAGGACGCGCAGGATCTGCTGACGGAGGCGCGCAAGCAGCGCAACTCCGCTGCGGAGACGGCGCGCAGTGCGGTCCGCGCGGCGCGGGACAAGGCTCCGGAGAAGCCGTCGTACGCGGATCAGCTGGGTGACGGTCTGCAGGAGATGCAGATCATGGGTGACCATGTCGGCGGTGGGATCATCAAGGGCACCGCGGGGCTGCTTAACTTCGTCCGCAGTGTCAATCCGATGGACCCGTACAACCTGACGCACCCGGCGGAGTACGCGACGTCGCTCAACAGTCTGGCGGCGGGGCTGGTGGTGGCGGCCAACGACCCGGTCGGCACGGGCAAGCAGATGGTCAGCGACTTCATGAAGGACCCGGCGGAGGGTTTCGGCCGTCTGATCCCGGACCTGGCGCTGACCGTGGCCACGGGTGGTGGCGGTGCGGCGGTGAAGGGGGTGCGGGTCGCGGAGGAGGCGGCCGACGCGGCGCGGCTGCGCCGGCTGGTGGACGACGCGCCGGACGGTACGCACAACCGTCCCGACGGTGAGCGTGTCACGGACGGTACGGACCCGGTGGACCTCGCCTCGGGGCGGATGTTCCTGCCCCAGTCGGACGTCGTGATCCCGGGCATCCTGCCGTTGACGTTCACGCGGCGTACGGAGTCGGGCCTCACCTCGGGCAGGTTCCTGGGCCCGTCGTGGTCCTCCACGGCCGACGAGCGCCTCGTCGTCGATCCGGTGGGCGTCGTCCACGTCACGGCCGACGGTCTGCTGGTCACGTATCCGCATCCGGTGCCCGGGGCCCCGACCCGCCCGGAGTCGGGCACGGCACGGACGCTGCTGGCGCGTGACGCCGACGGCGATTACACGGTCACCGAGCCGGACAGCGGCCTGGTGCGCCGCTTCGCCGCCCCGGTGGGCACGGAACCGGGCGGTGACGCCACCTGCTGGCTGTCGCGCATCACCGAACGCAACGGTCACAGCGTCGAAGTCGACCGGGCCCATGACGGTCTGCCGCTGGCGCTGGTCCACTCGGCGGGCCGCGAGGTGCGGGTGACGTGCGCGGACGGCCGGATCACGGGGCTGTCCCTCGTGGGCCAGGACGGAACCGGCCTGCCCCTGATGTCGTACGGCTACGAGGACGGCAATCTGACCGCCGTCACCAAGCCGTCCGGTGCCACGACCAGGTTCGTCTACGACGAGCGCCGCCGCGTGACCGCCTGGATCGACTCCAACGGGAGCCGCTACGACTACGCCTACGACGACCGTGACCGCGTCGTCGCCGAGGGCGGCGAGGCGGGCCACGTCCAGATCACCCTGGCGTACACGGACCCGGACCCGGAGACCGGCCACCGCACGACGACGCTGACCACGGCGGACGGCGCGGTCACCCGGCACCTCATCGACCAGTGCTGCCGGGTGATCGCCACTACCGATCCGCTGGGCCACACCACGCGTTTCGGCTACGACGCGCAGGGCCACCTCCTGAGCCGTACCGACCCGCTCGGCCGCACCACCGCCTTCGCCTACGACGAGAGCGGTCGACTGGTCCGCATGGTCCGCCCGGACGGCTCCGAGCTGAGCCTGGTACGCGGACCGTCCGGGATGCCGACGGAACTCACCGAGCCCGACGGTGCGCGGTGGCTCCAGCGGTTCGACGAGCACGGCAACCGGATCGCGGTCACGGATCCGGCCGGTCACACCACGCGTTATGCCTACGATGCGCACGGCCGCTCGGCTTCCGTCACGGACCCTCTCGGTGCGACCACCACGATGCGCTGCGATCTCATGGGGCTGCCCGTGCAGGTCACCGACCAGATCGGCGGAACCACCCGCCTGGAACGTGACGTTCTCGGCAGAGTGGTGCGTGTCATCGACCCGGTGGGCGGGGTCACCCGCCTCGTCTGGAGCGAGGACGGCCACCTGGTCCGCCGCACCGGCCCGGACGGGGCCACCGAGTCGTGGACCTACGATGGTGAGGGCAACTGCCTCACCCACACCGACGCGGCCGGGGGGACGACCCGGTTCCAGTACACCCACTTCGACCTTCTCGCCGCCCGTACCGGCCCGGACGGCGCCCGCTACGAGTTCGAGCACGATGCCGGCCTGCGTCTCACGCGGGTCACCGACCCGCAGGGCCTCAGCTGGACCTACGAGTACGACGCGGCGGGTCGCCTGGTCGCGGAGACCGATTTCGACGGTCGCACGGTCGGTTACCGGTTGGATGCGGCGGGCCAGTTGACGGCGCGGGCCGACGCGCTCGGTGGTGTCGTCTCCTTCGAGTACGACGCACTGGGCCGGCTGGCCCGTAAGGACGCGGCGGGCCGGATCACCACGTACGTGTACGACCCGGCGGGGCGTCTCCTGGAGGCGAACGGTCCGGGCGGCGGTCTGGTCCGTCAGTACGACCGGCGTGGCCTGCTCAAGGCCGAACTCGTCGACGGCCGCGCCATCACGTACACGTACGACGCACTCGGTCGCCGTACCCGGCGGGTGACTCCTGCCGGGCATGCCACCACGTACGCCCATGATGCGGCGGGCCGGCTCGTCTCGATGGCCGCCGGCGGCCACCGGGTCGGCTTCACCCACGACGCCGCCGACCGCGAAGTGCTGCGCTCCTACGGGGAGGCGATGACGTTGTCGTCGTCCTGGGACGCGGCCGGCAGGCTGTCCGCCCAGAGCCTCGCAGTCGGCGAACTCGCGCTCAACAGTCGCACCTACACCTACCGTGGCGACGGGCACCTGACTTCCGTGGCTGACCGGTTGTCCGGTACGCGGACGTTCGAACTCGACGGGTCCGGGCGCGTGACCGCCGTTCACGCCCTCGACTGGACCGAACGCTACGCCTACGATCCCACCGGCAACCAGACGGAAGCCTCGTGGCCCTCCGCGCATCCTGGGCATGAGTCGACGGGCCCTCGTGCCTACGTGGGTACCGCCCTCATCCGCGCCGGCGACAGCCGCTTCGAGCACGACCCTCTCGGTCGCGTGGTTCTTCGGCGGCGGACGCGCCTGTCGCGCAAACCGGAGACGTGGCGGTACTCGTGGGACCCGGAGAACCGTCTCGATTCGATCGTCACACCGGACGGCACGCGCTGGAACTACCGCTACGACCCGCTGGGCCGGCGCACCGCCAAACAGCGTCTCGCCGACGACGGCGTGACCGTCCTGGAGGAGACCCGGTTCACCTGGGACGGCATGACGCTGTGCGAACAGACGACCACCTCCAGTGATCTTCCGCATGCCGTCGCCCTCACTTGGGACCACCGGGGCTCGTTCCCTCTCGCACAGACCGAGCGCATCCTCGGACGCGACGCGACTCAAGGGGAGATGGACCACCGGTTCTTCGCCATCGTCACGGACCTCGTCGGGACGCCCACCGAGCTGGTCGACGAGAGAGGGGGCATCGCATGGCGCACCCGTACCACCCTCTGGGGCACCACCGCCTGGAACCGGAACAGCAGCGCCTACACGCCTCTCCGCTTTCCCGGCCAGTATTACGACCCCGAAACCGGCCTCCATTACAACCTTTTCCGGCATTACGACCCCGAGACGGCACGCTATCTCACCCCGGATCCGCTGGGCCTGACTCCCGCACCTAATCCGGCCGCCTACGTCTACAATCCGCACACCTGGGCGGATCCTCTCGGTCTTTCTCCCTACAAAGAAGGGAAAGGAGGGAACGCGGAGGTCGACCCCCGGAAACTGGACTATCTGTTCAACAAGAACATCAAGCCGGACTCGCACAATTCGCCGAGGGCTCTCCAGAACGAGCTGCAACTCAACCGGATCGGCATACCGGACACACCGGAGATGCGGCAGTATGTCAGCAATCACCTGACCCAGGCCGCCCAGCAGCCGTTCGGGCGGACGTTCACCAAGGAGTGGCCCGGTGGCAGCGGCGAATTCGGCGTGACGGAGTCCGTCCTGCACGGCCCGCACGGAGCACTCGGCGTCGAAAGTACCTGGGAGATCCTTCCCGAGGGCGGGAGTAGACTCTCGACGGTCATCTTCCGTGGTAGTGGCCCGAACGTGAGTATCCACGGCAGTCTGGACCACTGGCCGCCGTACAGTGGAAAGTGAAGGCACCACCCTATGTATCGAGAATTCCTCACCCCTGAGGACGAAGAAGTCTATGAAGCCCTCGGTGAATGGCCGGACTCGGATGAAGACGGGGTGCGGACGGTCACTCTTCAGGACGCTTCCGGACAGAGTCTCGTTTTCTCCTACGACGTGTTGTCGAGGTCGGTCCGGGTTCGCTGGGTGAACGAGCAGGGCATGGAGTTGACGGATGTCTACCGTGAGGGCGCAACGCGCCTGTCCGTCTCCGGCTCCGGTGGGGGGGCGGGGGCCCACATCTCCGTCGACTTTCACATGGGCGAGTGCGCGGGCGCCATGGACATCCAGGTGACACCGGCCCTGTCGGTGAGGGACCGCCTTCTGTTCCAATGAGACTCACCTCCGACGACGACTGGACGGCGACGGTGACGGGCCATCCGCTGCGCAGCACGCCGCGCTTCGACTTCCCGGCCAAGGTGTACGCATCGCCGAACGGGTGGGCGCCGGCTGCCAACTGCCCTCTGAGGCCGCAGATGCCGAGGATTCGGCCCGCGTTCGCGCCGCACCGGCACCGGGCCGACGCGCTGTTCGGCTCCCGGCTGGAGGACTACGGGGACCGATGACACCGGGCGTCGGATCAGGCGAAGGCGGCCCGGCCTCCGTGGCCAGGAACCTCGGCAGGGCTCTGGACAGGGCCGGTGCCGAGAGCCGGGAAGTCCGGGACGCCGTCCGGGAGTTCGTCGAGACGGTCACGTTCGCGAGTGCGGACGAGATCCGGGCGATGCTGCGGGACGTGCTCGCCGAGGACTGGACGGCGCTGCCGCCGTGGGCTCGCAACCTGGCCTACCGGCTGGCCTGCCTCCAGCGTCCGGACGACCCGGAGCTGCTGCGCGAGGCCGCCGCCGACCTGCTGTGCTTCGGCCCCGACTGGGACGCGGAGGCGGAGGGCCTCAAGCGGCGCGCGGCGGAGCTGGAGCAGTAGCCCTCCGGCAGGCTCGGCTCCGGTGGGACGACCATGATGACGTACGTGACAAGGTCCGTCTGCGGGTGCACGACAAGGACGGAACTGCTGCTTCCGAACCGGAAGGGGTGTTTCACAGTGAGGTCTCACGATTTCATCGGCATGGCGCGGACGATTCTGGACGTCGACGCAACGGTGCGAGAGCGCGCGGCCGACGAAGTGTCGGACCGCGTGGGTGTGTACACGTCTGCTCAGGCTTCCGCTCTGGCGACCCTGCTGGCGGCGACCGCGGCCTCGGAGGGGGAGGAATCCGCCCTGGAAGCCGAGTTGCACGCGATCATCGAACTCACCTCCACCGGCCATGTCCAGGTCGATCACCTCTCGCCTCTGCGGGAGATCGCCGTCGACGACCTTCCTCCTCAGCTCCGCGACTACGTCACCGATCTTCTGGAGGGGTGAAGTGAAGGCACCATCAGATGGTGCTACGGACATCCGGGTGACACCGGCTCTGTCGGTGAGGGACCGCCTTCTGTTCCAGTAGTGAGGCGAGGTTGGGTCGATGAGTGACGCCACCTGGCGGGAGCGGCACGAGTGGGGTGTTCACCGCCGCCGACCTGCTGTGCTTCGGTCCCGACTGGGACGCGGAGGCGGAGGACCTCAAGCGACGCGCGGCGGAGCTGGAACAGTAGTCCTCCGGCACGTGGCTTACGCACGGTGCCCGGGCCTGGTCACCATGCGGTGTTCGACGAGGTGACGCCACGGCACCGACGCGCGAGGGCCGCCACCGCACTCCGGTGGCGGCCCTCGCGTGCCGGGTGCCGTCGGCTCAGTCCTCGCCGAGGTACGCCTTGCGGACGGACTCGTCGTGGAGGAGGTCCCGGCCGCTGCCGGACAGGACGATGTTGCCGACCTCCATGACGTGGCCGTGGTCGGCCAGGGACAGGGCGGCCTGGGCGTTCTGCTCGACGAGCAGGATGGTGGTGCCCTGCGACTTCAGCTCGGCGATCGTGGACATGATCTTCTGCATCATGATGGGGGAGAGGCCCATGGAGGGCTCGTCCAGCATGAGCAGCTTCGGCTGGGACATCAGGGCGCGTCCCATGGCGAGCATCTGCTGCTCGCCGCCGGACAGGGTGCCCGCGGCCTGCTTGCGGCGTTCGCCGAGGATCGGGAAGAGGTCGTAGGCCCGCTGGATGTCCTTCTCGACGCCCGGCTTGTCGTCGCGGAGGAAGGCGCCGAGGCGCAGGTTGTCCTCGATGCTCATGCGGGGGAAGATGTGCCGGCCCTCGGGGGAGTGGGCGAGGCCGAGGGAGACGATCTGGTGGGCGGGGACCTTCTTGAGCGACTTGCCGCCGAACTTGATCTGGCCGCCGACCGGCTTGAGGAGCCCCGACAGGGTCCGCAGGGTGGTGGTCTTGCCGGCACCGTTGGTGCCGATGAGGGTGACCACCTCGCCCGCGTCGACCTTGAACGAGATGCCCTTGACGGCCTCGATCTTGCCGTAGGCGACGCGGAGGTCCTCGACCTCGAGCAGTGCGGTCATCGGTCGTTCTCCTTGCCGGCCGAGGTGTCCGTGGTGGTGTCGGCCTGTGCGGCCTCGGCGGCCTCGACCTCGGCGGCTTCCGCGGCGCCGGGGTCGTTCTCGAGGGGTTCGCCGAGGTAGGCGGCGACGACGCGTTCGTCCCCCTGGACGGTGGCGCTGTCGCCCTCGACCAGTTTCTCGCCCTGGACGAGGACGGCGACGCGGTCGCAGAGGTTGAAGATGAAGCGCATGTCGTGCTCGATGACGAGGACGGCGATGCCCTTGTCGCGGATGGCGAAGACGAGTTCCTCGGTGGTCCGGGTCTCCTGGGGGTTCATGCCGGCCGTGGGCTCGTCCAGGAGCAGCAGGCCCGGTTCGCTGGCGAGGGCGCGGGCGATCTCCAGCTTGCGCTGCTCGCCGTAGGGGAGGTTGCGGGCGAGGTGCTCGGCCTTGTCGGCGAGGCCGACGAACTCCAGGAGTTCCATGGCGCGTGTCCGGGAGGCCGCCTCGGCCTTGTGGAAGCC
This sequence comes from Streptomyces sp. NPDC127100, assembly GCF_042724095.1. Taxonomy (NCBI): domain Bacteria; kingdom Bacillati; phylum Actinomycetota; class Actinomycetes; order Kitasatosporales; family Streptomycetaceae; genus Streptomyces; species Streptomyces sp. NPDC127100. The sequence goes on along the minus strand of NZ_JBHXFL010000033.1, from coordinate 11,743 downwards.
GGGGCCGCGCAGGACGGCGGACCAGAAGCCTTCCTTGGTGCGGGTGTGGCGGCCGACGAGGACGTTCTCGAGGACCGTCATGTTGGCGAACAGCCGGATGTTCTGGAAGGTGCGGGCGATGCCGGCGGCGGTGACCTTGAAGGACTTGGGCGGCAGGACCTTGTCCTTGTAGCGGACCTCGCCCTCGGTCGGGATGTACAGGCCGGTCAGGCAGTTGAAGAAGGTGGTCTTGCCGGCGCCGTTGGGGCCGATGAGGCCGACGATCTCGCCGCTGTTGACGGTGAGGTCGACGCCGCGTACGGCGGTCAGGCCGCCGAAGCGCATGGTGACGCCGCGTGCGTCGAGGACGGGGGTGCCGGGGGCGGGGGCGCCCGCGGTGGTGTCCTTGGTGGTGGTGTCGGTGGTCATGGTGGTCAGGCCCCTGTCTTGCTCAGGACTGCGGGCGCTTCGGCCTCTTCGTGGAACTCCAGCTGGCGGCGCCGGTTGGGGATGAGGCCCTCGGGGCGGAAGCGCATCAGCAGCACGAGTGCGAGTCCGAAGGCGAGGAGCTGGTAGTCGCCGAGGAACTGGAGCTTGTTGGGGATGAGGAAGAGCAGTGCGGCGCCGATGAGCGGACCGGCGATGGTGCCCATGCCGCCGAGGACGACCGCGGCGAGCAGGAAGGCGGAGTTGGGCGGCGTGGTGCCGGCGAAGAGGTACTGCTCGGGGGTGACGGTGTAGGTGACGTGTGCCTGCACCGTGCCGGCGAGGCCGGCGAGGGTGGCGCCGACGGCGAAGGCGATGAGCTTGACGCGGAAGCCGTTGATGCCCATGGCGAGCGCGGCGGTCTCGTCCTCGCGGATGGCGACCCAGGCACGGCCGATGCGGGAGTCGCCGCTGCGCCGGAAGACGAGGACGACGACGGCCGTGATGATCAGCATCAGGAAGAAGTAGTTGGCGAACCGGCCGATGGTGAAGCCGGCGATGTCGTGCTGGATGCCGAGGTCGAAGCCGAGGATCTTGAGGTCGGGGATCGACGAGACGCCGTTGGAGCCGTTGGTGAGGTCCGGGCCCGACGTGCCGTCGGTGTTGTTGGCCGCGATGCGGAAGATCTCTCCGAAGCCCAGGGTGACGATGGCGAGGTAGTCGCCGCGCAGCCGCAGGGTCGGGGCGCCGATGAGGACGCCGAAGACCAGGGAGGCGGCGGCGCCGACGAGCACCGCTGCCCAGAAGGGGAAGTGGACGCCGAAGGGCGAGCTGGGCGAGCCGGAGACCAGGGCCGCGGCGTAGGCGCCGACGCCGAGGAAGGCGACGTAGCCGAGGTCGAGCAGGCCGGCGAGGCCGACGACGATGTTCAGGCCGAGGGCGACCGTGGCGAAGATGAGGATGTAGACGCCGAGGGTGGCGTACTGGTCGTCGGTCTGCGTGAAGGGGAAGCAGGCCGCCGCGACGAAGGCGCCGCAGACGGTGATGTTCTGGTGCCGGGCGGTGATCTGCGTGATGTGGCCGATCAGTCCGGACTTGTTGAGGGCGGCGAAACCGAAGCCGGCCATGATCAGGAAGCCGACGAACAGTTCGTCGTACTCGGTGCCGATGCCGTAGGTGAAGACGAGCAGGGCGACGGCGAGGACGGCGACGATGATCAGGAGCTCGGCGTAGGAGGGCAGCGGGCGCAGGGGGCGCGGGGTGCCGGAGGCGAAGGCGGCCCTGACGATCTGCCAGTTGTGGGCGCTGGTGTGCTTGAACTGCTCCCAGCCGGTGTCGTCGGGGTCGACCGGGTCCGGTTCCGGACGCTCGAACGGCAGGGCGAGCGAGCCGAGCAGGGCGATCAGGGTGGCGGCCGCCACGACGTAGCCGCCGGGCTCCAGGTTCACCACGCCGCCGAGCTGGGTACTGATCGCGACGACCGTGTACCAGGCGGTGGCGAAGGTGGCGAGCGCGGCGACCTTGACGGCCGCGTCGGCGCCGGCGGGTGCGAGCCAGCCCAGTCCCCTGACGCCGTACGAGGCGAGGCCGAAGAGGGCGGTGAGGGCGCCGCCGATCAGCACCAGGACCTGCAGGCCGCCCGGGTAGCCGTAGACGGTGAGGTCGCCGGGGAACTCGGCGGTCCAGGTCCAGGCGAGGAAGGTGGACAGGACGGTGAGGACGCCGCCGCCGGTGGCGAGGGCTCGTCCGATGTGCGCGGGTATGCCGATGAGGCCGGTGGGGGCACCCGTGGTGGGGGTGTCCGGGGTCTTCGGAGCGGTGGTCTGTGTGGTCATCGGTGTCACGCCCTGTCCGCAACGCGTTCGCCGAGCAGGCCCTGTGGCCTGAACAGCAGCACGAGGATGAGGAGGATGAACGCCCAGACGTCGGCCCAGGACTGGCTGCCGAACTTGTCCAGGCCGGGGATGTCGGCGATGTAGGCGGTGGCCAGGGTCTCGGCGACGCCGAGGACGACGCCGCCGATCATGGCGCCGTAGATGTTGCCGATGCCGCCCAGCACCGCCGCGGTGAAGGCCTTCAGGCCGAGGATGAAGCCCATCTTGAAGTCGATCTGGCCGTACTTGAGGCCGTTGGCGACGGCGCCGACGGCGGCGAAGACGGCACCGAGGGCGAAGGCGACCACGATGATGCGGTCGGTGTTGATGCCCATGAGCTTGGCCGTGTCCGGGTCCTGGGCGGTCGCCTGCATGCCCCGTCCGGTGCGGGTGCGCATCACGAAGAAGGCGAGGATGGCCATGCTGACCGGTGCGGCGACGAGGAGGAAGATGTCGCCGGTCTGGATGGTGGCGCTGCCGATGTGGAAGGGCCCGCCCTCGATCTGGGGGAAGGGGAGCTTCGACTTGGCGTTCGGGTACAGCGCCCACACGGCCTGCTGGAGGGCGAGGGAGAGGCCGATGGCGGTGATGAGCGGCGCGAGGCGGGGGGCGCCGCGCAGCGGGCGGTAGGCGAACCGTTCCGCCCCGATGGCGACGGCGACGGAGACGATCACGGCACCGAGCAGCATCAGAGGCAGGGCGACCCACATGGTGGTGCCGTCGGGCAGGATGTACAAGTGGACCGTGAGCGCGCCGAAGGCGCCGACCATGAAGATCTCGCCGTGGGCGAAGTTGATGAGCTGGACAATGCCGTAGACCATTGTGTAGCCGATGGCGATCAGCCCGTACATGGATCCCAGTAGCAGGCCGTTGACCAGCTGCTGCGGCAGTTCGTTCACCGCATGTCCTCCGAGACTTTCGGATGTTCGACGGATGTGGCCCGGATGCGAGTCCGCGCGGGGCGCCTGTGGAACAGCGCCCCGCGCGGCTCGTGGGCAGTGGTGTGGTGCGGGTGGGTCAGCCGGTGTAGGTGCCGGACTTCACGGCCTTCCACGCACCGTTCTCGACGGCGTACACGGTGAGCTGCTTGTTGGTGGCGTCACCGAACTCGTCGAAGGAGACCTTGCCGGTCACACCGTCGAAGGAGACGTTCTGCATGGCGTCCACGACCTTGGCGCGGGCGTCGGAGGGCAGCTTGCCGCCGTTGTCCTCGACGACCTTCTTGACGGCCTCGATGATCGCCCAGGCGGAGTCGTAGGAGTAGCCGCCGTACGCCTCGTAGGCCTCCTTGTAACCCTCGGCCTTGTAGTTGGCGACGAACTCCTTGGCGGAGGGGAGCTCCTCGACCGGCGCGCCGACGGAGGTGGCGAGGTCGCCGGTGCCGCTGGCGCCGGCGAGCTTGATGAAGTCGGCGCTGTAGATGCCGTCGCCGCCGACGACCGGAATCTTGGCGCCCGCTTCCTTGATCTGCTTGCTGAGCGGGCCGGCCTGCGGGTATTCGCCGCCGTAGTAGACGACGTCGGCGCCGGAGTTCTTGACCTTGGTGGCGACCGCGTTGAAGTCCTTGGTGTCCGGGTTGATGTGCTCGGTGCCGACCACCTGGCCGCCGAGCTTCTTGAACTCCTCGGTGAAGGTGCCGGCGAGGCCGGCGCCGTAGGTCTTCTTGTCGTCGATGACGAAGACCTTCTTCTTCTTGGAGTCGTTGTAGACGTACTGCGCGGCGAACGGGCCCTGGACGGCGTCCGTGGTCGCGGTGCGGAAGTACGACTTGTAGGACCGGACCTTCTTGGTCTGCCAGTCCACGCCCTGGGTGAGCGACGGGTTGGTGTTGGCCGGGGAGACCTCGACCAGCTTGGCCGTGTCGAACACCTTCTGCATCGACTCGCCGACGGAGGAGTTCAGCGGGCCGACGACGCCGAGGACGTCCTTGTCGGCGACGAACTTGGTGGCGTTCTGCTGGCCGACGGAGGGCTGGCCCTGGTCGTCGAGGGCCTCGACCTTGAAGGTGACGCCGTCGACGGTCTTCTGCTTGTTGGCGGTCTTCGCCGCGAGGTCCACCGAGTTCTTGATGCCGAGGCCGAGCGCGGACAGGTCGCCGGTCAGCGGGGCGTCGACACCGATGACGACGGTGGTGCCGCCACCGCTGCCGCCGTTCCCGGAGTCGGAGCCGCCGTCGTCGTCGCGCGAGCCGCAGGCGGTGAGGGTGAGCGCTCCCGCCGCCAGAGCGGCGGTGATGGCGATGAGCGAACGTTGACGCACGATCAGTCCTTTCCCTGGCGCAGCCGTTTCCCTGTGGAGACGGCCGAGTCGAGCGCTGGGCCGAAGTGACAATCCGACGGCGCGGTGACTGGCCGTGACTCTAAGCGTGTGTGGGGAACGTGGAGGAGGGTCTGACTCATGCTGTGACGCTCTTGTTATGACACGCGGTAATGCAGAGCGGTACTGGCTGGGAAGAAGGGCGGAATTCAGGCCGGTTTGCTCCGTCCGCATGCTGAGAACCCGCAGGACCGACGGGGCTGGTTCAGGCGTGTAAGTCGTTTTGGTGATTACCGGGAAACGTTGCCGCAGGCGACCTGCAGCGCCTGCGAGAGGTGCCCCGCATAGCGCGTCCCGAGGATGAAACTGTGCTCCTCTATTGCGCGCGTATTACGCAGCGTTACATCCAGGAAAGGGAGTCCGGGGTTCCGTGGTGCTTTTTCGCATTCCGTCACCCGCAGAGTGACGATGATCTTGAGGGCGGAATGCGGCTTTGTCTGGAAAGGTGGCGCGGGGGCCGAGGTCGCCGAAAGCCCGGCGTAGGGCTGGGTCACCCGCGTCACCGTGACGGGTGGTCCGGACCGCACGCTGAGCAGCACCGCGAAGCTGAAGTCGCCGGCCGGGGCGTCGCCGGGACCGGCCACCGGGTCCAGATAGACCAGGTCGACGGCCTGGGAGGGATAGGGCGGCGCAGGCGCCGGAGGCGGCGGCTGCTCCTGCGGCCGGCCGGCGTACAGATAGCCGCCGACCGCCAGGACGGCGAGGGCCGCGACCGTCGCGCGGACCGCCCGGCGGTGGCGTGCGTGGAGGCGGCCCAGGCGTCCGCGCGGCCGGCCGGGGCGACGGCGGGCGCGCGGCGTGGTCTCCCGCACGTGCGTGCCCTCGCCCGGCTCGACGGGGCCGGTGCCGCTCACCGCCACGGCCCCCCGTCCGCGTCCCCGCCGGGTGGGCGTCCGGCGCACCGGGCCCGCGTCCGGCGGTCGATCAACTCGGCTGCGGCGAGGGCGCCCTGTGTGCGCAGGACGGGCCGCGCGGCGGCCACGACCTCCCGCAGGATGTCGTACTGCCGGTTCGACAGCCCCATCGACTGGTAGTCGCCGTAGGTGCCGCCGTCCAGCACCTCGCGCGACCAGTGGGCGACGACGCGCACGCACAACTCGGCATCGGACACGGGCGTCGGCGACGGCGGCGGGACGGCGGTGGCCGGATGCGCCCCACCGGTGCCGGATCCGCCGCCACACGCGGTCGTCAGTACGGCCGTCAGCAGCGCCAGGGGGACCGCACGCCGGATCCCGCCCCCGGCGGCCGCCGGCCTGGGGACTCCGCCCCCGCCCCGTTCCATGCCCCGACGCTAAGGCGCCGGGGCGAGGGGGACAACGGGGACGACGGCAGTCCGGTCCGCCTCGCTCAGGCCGCCGCGCCCGCCCGGGCGCCCTCGCCGGGGTCCACGTCGCGCAGCAGGCAGGTCAGACGGGCGGTGCACACCCGCCGCTCCTGCTCGTCGCTGATCACGATCTCGTACGTCGCCGTCGTCCGGCCCCGGTGCACGGGCGTGGCCACACCGGTGACCAGTCCGGAGCGGACCCCGCGGTGGTGGGTGCAGTTCAGGTCGACGCCGACGGCGATCTTGGAGCTGCCGCCGTGCAGCATCGAGCCCACCGACCCCAGCGTCTCGGCCAGCACCGCCGAGGCGCCGCCGTGCAGCAGCCCGTACGGCTGGGTGTTGCCCTCCACCGGCATGGTGCCGACGACCCGCTCGGGCGCCGCCTCCAGGACCTGGACGCCCATCCGCGCCCCCAGGTGCCCCGCGGAGAACAGCGCGGGAAGGTCGACGCCCATGGCGGCGTACTCGTCGATGATCTCCTGCGGGAACCGCACCTGCTGCTGCTCACCCATGGGGCCCTGCTCCGTTCGTCGCGATCCGTCGGTCCGATGCGCCTGTCGGCTCGGCTGAGCGAACGCTCAGTCGGTCGCCGATTGTTCCAGACGGACGACGACCGACTTGCTGGCCGGGGTGTTGCTGGTGTCCGCCGTGGCGTCCAGCGGCACCAGGACGTTGGTCTCCGGGTAGTAGGCGGCGGCGCAGCCACGGGCCGTCGGGTAGTGCACGACACGGAAACCGGGTGCCCGGCGCTCCACGCCGTCCGACCACTCGCCGACCAGGTCGACGTAGGAGCCGTCCGCGACGTTCAGCCTCTCGGCGTCCTCCGGGTTGACGAGGACCACCCGGCGGCCGTTCCTGATGCCGCGGTAGCGGTCGTCCAGGCCGTAGATCGTGGTGTTGTACTGGTCGTGCGAGCGCAGCGTCTGCAGCAGCAGCCGGCCCTCGGGCAGTTCGGGGTACTCGACGGGCGCGGCGGTGAAGTTGGCCTTCCCGGTGGCCGTCGGGAAGCGGCGCTCGTCGCGCGGGGCGTGGGGGAGGGCGAAGCCGCCCGGGGCCGCCACGCGCGCGTTGAAGTCCTCGAAGCCGGGGATCACCCGCCCGATGCGGTCGCGGATCGCCGCGTAGTCCTTCTCGAACTCCTCCCACGGCACCCTGCTGTCCTCCCCGAGCACCCGGCGCGCCAGCCGGCACACGATGGCGGGCTCGGACAGCAGGTGGCGGCTCGCGGGCTCGAGCCGTCCCCGCGAGGCGTGCACCATGCCCATCGAGTCCTCGACGGTGACGAACTGCTCGCCGCCGGCCTGGAGATCGCGCTCGGTGCGCCCCAGCGTCGGCAGGATCAGGGCCCGCGCGCCCGTGACGGCGTGCGAGCGGTTCAGCTTCGTCGACACGTGCACGGTGAGGCGGGCGCGGCGCATCGCCGCCTCGGTCACCTCGGTGTCGGGGGACGCGGAGACGAAGTTGCCGCCCATGGCGAAGAAGACCTTCGCCTCGCCGTCGCGCAGCGCGCGGATGGCCCGCACGACGTCGTAGCCGTGCTCGCGGGGCGGGGCGAAGCCGAACTCCTTCTCCAGGGCGTCCAGGAACGCGGGCGCCGGACGTTCGAAGATGCCCATCGTGCGGTCGCCCTGCACGTTGGAGTGGCCGCGCACCGGGCAGACGCCGGCGCCCGGCCGGCCGATGTTGCCGCGCAGCAGGAGGAAGTTGACGACCTCGCGGATGGTGGGCACCGAGTGCTTGTGCTGGGTCAGGCCCATCGCCCAGCACACGATGGTGCGCTCCGAGGCGAGGACCAGGCGCAGCGCCTCCTCGATCTCCGCGCGGGTCAGCCCGGTCGCCGCGAGCGTCTCCGCCCAGTCGGCGGCCCGCGCGGCCTCCGCGAACTCCTCGAAGCCGTGCGTGTGTTCGGCGACGAACGCCTCGTCGACCGCGCCCTCGGTCTCGAGGATCAGCTTGTTGAGGAGCCGGAACAGCGCCTGGTCGCCGCCGAGGCGGATCTGGAGGAACAGGTCGGTCAGCGCGGCCCCGGTGGTGAGCCCCTTCGGCGTCTGCGGGTTCTTGAAGCGCTCCAGGCCCGCCTCGGGCAGCGGATTGACGCTGATGATCCTCGCGCCGTTCGCCTTGGCCTTCTCCAGGGCGGTGAGCATGCGCGGGTGGTTGGTGCCCGGATTCTGGCCGGCCACGATGATCAGGTCGGCCTTGTGGAGGTCCTCCAGCAGCACGCTGCCCTTGCCGACCCCGATGGTCTCGGACAGGGCCGAGCCGGACGACTCGTGGCACATGTTGGAGCAGTCCGGCAGGTTGTTGGTGCCCAGCTCGCGCGCGAAGAGCTGGTAGAGGAACGCCGCCTCGTTGCTGGTGCGCCCCGAGGTGTAGAAGACCGCCTCGTCGGGCGAGTCCAGGGCGGCGATCTCCTCGGCGACGATGCCGAAGGCGCGCTCCCAGGTGACCGGCTCGTAGTGCTCGCCGCCCTCCGGGAGGTACACGGGACGGGTGAGCCGCCCCTGCTGGCCCAGCCAGTAGCCGCTGCGGGTCGCCAGGTCGGCCACGGAGTGCGCGGCGAAGAACTCCGGGGTGACCCGGCGCAGGGTCGCCTCCTCGGCCACGGCCTTCGCGCCGTTCTCGCAGAACTCGGCCCTGTGCCGGTGGTCCGGCTCCGGCCAGGCGCAGCCCGGGCAGTCGAAGCCGTCCTTCTGGTTGACGCTCAGCAGCGTCAGCGCGGTCCGCCGCACCCCCATCTGCCGCTGCGCGATGCGCAGGGTGTGGCCGATGGCCGGAATGCCCGCCGCCGCATGCTGGGGTCCGGTGACCTGCGGCGCGTCCTGAACCGGATCACCCTTGGGCGGCTTCGTGGCCATCGCGCGCTCCTTCGCCTGCACGTGTGAGGTACGTCTCCGATCCTCGCATGCGCCACCGGCACCGAGGGAGGCCGGGCGGGAACGGATGGAGGGAGCGACGGCTGCGGTGGCCGCGGCTCCTCCACCGCCGCCGCGGTGCGCACGAGGGGTACCGGCAACCGCGCGGCCGGCCGCGCGGTTGCGTCGGCGCGCGCCCGGCACCGGCGAAGCGCGGAGCGGGCTGTCAGTGGCACGTGGCAGGATCGTGAACGTGGCAGACACAGCATCGAAGAAGACCGAGACCCCCACCGGCGGCAGCCGCCCGCGCCTGATGCTCATGGACGGGCACTCGCTGGCGTACCGCGCGTTCTTCGCGCTGCCCGCGGAGAACTTCACGACCGCGACGGGCCAGCCGACCAACGCGATCTACGGTTTCGCGTCGATGCTGGCCAACACGCTGCGTGACGAGGCGCCCACGCACTTCGCGGTGGCGTTCGACGTCTCCCGCAAGACCTGGCGCTCCGAGGAGTTCACGGAGTACAAGGCGAACCGCTCCAAGACGCCGGACGAGTTCAAGGGCCAGGTCCAGCTGATCGGCGAGCTGCTCGACGCGATGCACGTGACCCGCTTCGCCGTCGAGGGCTTCGAGGCGGACGACGTGATCGCCACGCTCGCCACCCAGGCCGAGGCCGAGGGCTTCGAGGTACTGATCGTCACCGGCGACCGGGACTCGTTCCAGCTGGTCAGCGAGCACACCACGGTGCTGTATCCGACCAAGGGCGTCTCCGAGCTCACCCGGTTCACCCCGGAGAAGGTCGTCGAGAAGTACGGACTGACGCCCGCCCAGTACCCCGACTTCGCGGCCCTGCGCGGCGACCCGTCGGACAACCTGCCGGGCATCCCGGGCGTCGGCGAGAAGACGGCCGCGAAGTGGATCAACCAGTTCGGGTCCTTCGCCGAACTGGTCGAGCGCGTCGACGAGGTCAAGGGCAAGGCCGGGCAGAATCTGCGCGACCACCTGGAGTCCGTGAAGCTCAACCGCCGGCTCACCGAGCTGGAGCGGCGGGTCGAACTGCCCGGCACGGTCACCGACCTGGAGCGCCCGGCGTACGACCGCAAGGGCGTCGCGATGCTGCTGGACACCCTGGAGATCCGCAACCCCTCGCTGCGCGAGCGGCTCTTCGCCGTCGACCCCGGAGCCGAGGAGGCCGAGGCGACGCCGGTCGTCACGGACGGCGTGGAGCTGGACGGCACGGTACTGGGCACCGGTGAGCTGGCCGGCTGGCTCGGCGAGCACGGCACCAGTCCCCTCGGCGTCGCGACGGTGGGCACCTGGGCGCTGGGCACCGGCTCGGTCGCCGAGGTCGCGCTGTCCGCGTCCGACGGGAAGGCCGCCTGGTTCGACCCGTCCCAGCTGGACGAGGCCGACGAGACGGCGTTCGCCGCCTGGCTGTCCGACCCGGACCGGCCGAAGGTCCTGCACAACGCCAAGAGCGCGATGCGCGTCCTCGCCGAGCACGGCTGGAGCGTCGCCGGCGTCGGCATGGACACCGCGCTCGCCGCCTACCTGGTCAAGCCCGGCCGCCGCTCCTTCGACCTGGACGCGCTCTCCCTGGAGTACCTGCACCGCGAGCTGGCCCCGGCCGCGGCGGCCGACGGACAGCTGGCCTTCGGCGCGGACGACGCCGCCGAGGCCGAGGCGCTCATGGTGCAGGCCCGCGCGATCCTCGACCTGGGCGAGGCCTTCGAGGGCCGCCTGGCGGAGGTCGGCGCCGCGGACCTGCTGCGCGACATGGAACTGCCCACGTCCGCCCTGCTGGCCCGCATGGAGCGGCACGGCATCGCGGCCGACCGCGACCACCTGCGGGCCATGGAGCAGATGTTCGCGGGCGCGGTCCAGCAGGCCGTGAAGGAGGCCCACGAGGCGGCCGGACGCGAGTTCAACCTGGGCTCGCCCAAGCAGCTCCAGGAAGTCCTCTTCGGCGAGCTGAACCTGCCCAAGACGAAGAAGACCAAGACCGGCTACACCACGGACGCCGACGCGCTGGCGTGGCTCGCGACGCAGACGGACAACGAACTGCCGGTGATCATGCTCCGCCACCGCGAGCAGGCCAAGCTGCGCGTCACCGTCGAGGGCCTGATCAAGACGATCGCCGCGGACGGCCGCATCCACACCACGTTCAACCAGACGGTCGCCGCGACCGGGCGTCTGTCCTCGACCGACCCGAACCTGCAGAACATCCCGGTCCGCACCGACGAGGGCCGGGCGATCCGCCGCGGCTTCGTCGTCGGCGAGGGCTTCGAGTCCCTGATGACGGCGGACTACAGCCAGATCGAACTGCGCGTGATGGCCCACCTGTCCGAGGACGCGGGTCTGATCGAGGCGTTCACCTCCGGCGAGGACCTGCACACCACCGCCGCCGCGCAGGTGTTCTCCGTCGAGCGGTCCGCGGTGGACGCGGAGATGCGCCGCAAGATCAAGGCGATGTCCTACGGCCTGGCGTACGGGCTGTCTGCCTTCGGTCTCTCCCAGCAGCTGAACATCGAGGCGGCCGAGGCCCGGGGCCTGATGGACGCCTACTTCGAGCGGTTCGGCGGTGTCCGCGACTATCTGCGCCGGGTCGTCGACGAGGCCCGGGCCACCGGCTACACGGCGACGATCTTCGGCCGCCGCCGCTACCTGCCCGACCTCAACAGCGACAACCGCCAGCGCCGCGAGGCGGCCGAGCGGATGGCGCTGAACGCCCCGATCCAGGGCACGGCGGCCGACATCGTCAAGATCGCCATGCTCAACGTGGACCGGGCGCTGCGCGAGGCCGGCCTCGCGTCCCGCATGCTGCTCCAGGTCCATGACGAAATCGTCCTGGAGATCGCCCCCGGCGAGCGGGCCGCGGCGGAGGAACTGGTCCGCCGCGAGATGGCGAACGCCGTGGACCTCAGGGTTCCCCTGGGCGTCTCGGTCGGCTCGGGCGCGGACTGGGAATCGG
>NZ_JBHXFL010000032.1:0-90397 GCF_042724095.1 Streptomyces sp. NPDC127100 | reverse complement strand
GCGGGGGGGGCGTCGGGCCGGGGCGCCCAACCCTTCCGGCGCGCGCCCCCCCCCGGGGGGTGCGGGGGGCGGCGGGGGGACCCCCCCCGCCCCCCCCGCCCTTTCGCCGTCCGCGCCGCCGGGCGTCAGCGCCCGTCCGACGGCGCCGGAAGCCGGGCCCCGGGCTTGAACAGCGGGACCCCCTGGCCGTCCGTCCCCACGACCTTCCGGTCGCCGAGCGGCCCGCCGAGCGTCACCGTCCGCGTGTACTCCTTGGCGATCAGGATGCAGATCCGGTCCGGATGCGGGGTCTCGGTCACCGTGACCGTCACCCGCCCAGCGTCCTCCTTCGCCGTCGCGTCGTAGTCGGAGCACACCCCGCCGGTGAAGTGCACGGTCAGCTCGGAGCCCTCGGCCGTGTAGCCGCTCACCGGCACGTCGTGGGGCGAGGCCGGTGCCGACGCGGACCCGCCGGAGGGGGACGGCGACGGCGCGGGCGAGGTCAGGTACTTCGGCTCGACCGCCGGATACGTCACCGTGAACACGTCCTCGGTACCCGGCGCGCGCACCTCGAACAGCCAGGACGGCACCAGCGTCGGCCGGCCCCGCACCGACTGCGTGGCCAGCCCGAACACCGCGTCCCGGACCGTGACCGTCTGCCCGCCGGACGTCCCCGGCTTCCCGGACACGCCCGCCGACGGCCCGCACGGCCCCTGCGGCATGTCCTCCCGCGCCGGCACGGGCCCCGTGCACCCGCCGATGCCGGCCCGGGAGCCGCCGCCCGGCGCGTTCAGCAGCGCCAGCGTCTCCTTCGCGTCCAGCACCGGATACGTGTCCCCCTTGACCGGCGCCTTCACCTGGCCGCTGCCGCCGACGACCTCGCCCTGCGCTCCGACGACCACACCGGTCGTCCAGCCGTACGTCGGCAGCCCGCCGACCTCGGGTTCGGCGTTCACCGCGCGCCGGGCGCCCATGACCTGGCTCGCGTCCAGCTTGGCGTCGTCCTGGCCCAGCGCCTTGAGCACCGGCGCCGCCGCCCTCTTCGCGGCCTCCTCGCTCACCGGTGCCCCGCCGGCGGACGGCGCCTTGCACGCCGGGCCCTTGCGGCAGTCGTCGGTGCCGGGCGTGTACCGCTGGAACGTCCAGGTCCCCGGCGCCTGCCGGTTCACCGTGAGCAGCGGGCCCGCGCCGTCCTTGGCGTTGCCGGCCTTCCATGCCCCGCCCTGGAGCCGCGGCGCGCCCTCGATGCCGAGAGCCGCCGCCAGGCGGGCCACCTCCTCCTGGCCGACCTCGCCCCTGGCCCCGTACACGGGCGCCGAGCCGGGACCCTCGGGGAGCGGGCCGGCGGCGCGGTAGGTGACGCCGTGCGGGTCGGGCTCGCCGGGCGCGATGCCGTTGGTGTCACCGCCGCCCCGGCCGCCGGGGGACGGGGTCCCGTACCCGTCGAGGGCGAGCGGCGGGGGAGTGTCGTCGCCCGGTGCCCCGGAGGACGTACCGCCGTCCGAGTCGCCGCCGGACGCGGACGTGGCCAGATACGCGCCGCCCACCCCCACGGCCAGCACGGCGGCGGCGACTGACGCGACGGCGACCGCCCGGGGGCGCCGCCGCGCGGGACGCCCGGTGCCCGCCTCGCCGGCGGCGGGGACGTCGTCGTTGTCGGGTCGCTCGGTGTTCACCGCATCGCTCCTTCGGCTGTTGCTGGGGACAGCGGTGGGACGCGGTGGGGGAGGATCCGGTTCCCCTCGGCCGGCGCGTGTCGCCCGAACGGCCGAAGGAGGCCCGGAGGGGCCCTAGTCCCCGTAGTCCGACATCGCCTCCAGCAGCCGGGCCGACGTCCGCGGCACACGCACGCCGTGGATCAGCGACAGGGGGACGGGGCGGGCCGTCACCCGTACGGGCGGCGCCCAGTGCGGCGTCATCCGGGCGCAGTCGCCGCGGAGCGACGCCAGACCGCCCTCGAGGTCGGCCGGGGCGGGTGCGACGGTCTTCGGGTTCGTCATAACGGAACCGTAGGCACGTTCGATGCGGCGTAGGAAGTTCTACTATCGGGTAGTTTCGCCTGCTTCGGAGTCGGCGTGCCGCCGGGTAGCGTGAACCGGTAACCCCGCCTCCCCTCAGGAGAGAGTCCACGCCGTGCGCATCGCAGTCACCGGCTCCATCGCCACCGACCACCTCATGACCTTCCCCGGCCGCTTCTCCGACCAGCTCGTCGCGGACCAGCTGCACACGGTCTCGCTCTCCTTCCTGGTCGACCAGCTCGACGTGCGCCGCGGCGGCGTCGCCGCGAACATCGCCTTCGGCATGGGCCAGCTCGGCACCCGGCCGGTCCTGGTCGGCGCCGCGGGCTCGGACTTCGCCGAGTACCGGGCCTGGCTGGAGCGGCACGGCGTCGACACCGACTCGGTGCGCATCTCCGAGACGCTGCACACCGCCCGTTTCGTCTGCACGACCGACGCCGACCACAACCAGATCGGCTCCTTCTACACGGGCGCGATGAGCGAGGCCCGCCTCATCGAGCTGAAGACCGTCGCCGACCGCGTGGGCGGCCTGGACCTGGTCTCCATCGGCGCCGACGACCCGGAGGCGATGCTCCGGCACACCGAGGAGTGCCGCGCCCGCTCCATCCCCTTCGCCGCCGACTTCTCCCAGCAGATCGCCCGGATGAACGGCGACGAGATCCGGATACTGCTGGACGGGGCGACCTACCTCTTCTCCAACGAGTACGAGAAGGGGCTCATCGAGACCAAGACCGGCTGGACGGACGAGGAGATCCTCGCCCGCGTCGGACACCGGATCACCACCCTCGGCGCGCGGGGCGTGCGGATCGAGCGGGCCGGCGAGGCGACCATCGAGGTCGGCGTCCCGGACGAGGAGCGCAAGGCCGACCCGACGGGCGTCGGCGACGCCTTCCGCGCGGGGTTCCTGTCGGGACTGGCCTGGGGGGTGTCGCTGGAGCGGGCGGCGCAGGTCGGGTGCATGCTCGCCACGCTGGTCATCGAGACGGTCGGCACCCAGGAGTACCAGCTGCGCCGCGGGCACTTCATGGAGCGGTTCACCAAGGCGTACGGGGACGAGGCGGCGGAGGAGGTCCAGGCGCACCTGCGCTGAGGTCCCGAGCGGGGCGGCCGCCGGGCCGCCCCCGGGGCGTCAGCCGACCCGGCGGACCAGGTAGGCCGTTCCCCTCTCCGCCGGCTCCTCGCCCACGTACTCCTGCCCCCGCATCTCGCACCACGCCGGGATGTCCAGGCGGGCCGCCTCGTCGTCGGACAGGACGCGGACCGTGCCGCCGACGGGGACGTCGCCGATGACCTTGGCCAGTTCGATCACCGGAATGGGGCAGCGGCGGCCGATCGCGTCCACGACGAGGTCGGCCCCCGCCTCCCGGACGGCCTCTGTCCCCGTCGGCGCCCCCAGCTTCTCCCGGACCGCGGCCACCGTGCCCGGCAGCACCTCCAGGAACCGCTCGACGTCCTCGGCGGGCGTCCCGGACGGCAGCGACACCCGGACGTTGCCCTCGCTGAGCACGCCCATCGCCCTCAGGACGTGGCTCGGCGTGAGGGTGCTGCTGGTGCAGGACGAGCCGGAGGAGACCGAGAAGCCGGCCCGGTCCAGCTCGTGCAGCAATGTCTCCCCGTCGACATAGAGACACGAGAAGGTGACGACACCGGGCAGCCGGCGCTCCGGGTCCCCGACCACCTCCACATCCGGCACCGCGCCCGGCACCCGTGTCCGGATCCGCTCCGTCAGCTCCCGCAGCCGGGCCGCCTCCTGGGCCGCCTCGGCCCGGACCGCCCGCAGCGAGGCCGCCGCGGCCACGATCGCCGGAAGGTTCTCGAAACCGGGCGCCCGGCCCGACTCCCGCTCGTCCCCGGGCCCTTGCGGCGCGAACCGGACACCCTTGCGCACGACCAGCA
Source organism: Streptomyces sp. NPDC127100 (assembly GCF_042724095.1). Classification (NCBI taxonomy): domain Bacteria; kingdom Bacillati; phylum Actinomycetota; class Actinomycetes; order Kitasatosporales; family Streptomycetaceae; genus Streptomyces; species Streptomyces sp. NPDC127100. The sequence goes on along the minus strand of NZ_JBHXFL010000032.1, from coordinate 86,504 downwards.
GCCCCACCCCCGAAGGCCCGCCCCACTTGTGGGCGCTGGCCGCGAGCAGCGACCAGTCGCCGGCCACCCGCCCCCAGCCCAGCGACTGGGCCGCGTCCACCAGCAGCGGCACCCCCGCCGCGCGGCAGGCCTCCGCCACCTCCGCCACCGGCTGCTCGGTGCCCACCTCGTGGTTGGCCGACTGGAGACAGGCCAGCGCGGTGTCGCCCCGCAGGACCGCCGCGTACGCCGCCGGGTCCACCGCCCCCGTCCGGGCCACGGGGACCTGCGTGACGGTGCCGCCGTCCCGCTCGTGCGTCTCGGCGGCGTGCAGGACGGAGGAGTGTTCGACCGTTGACACGATCAGGTGGCGTCCGGCGCGGCGCCGCCCCGCCAGCGCGCCGGCCACGCCCGAATGCACCGCGCGCGTCCCCGAAGGAGTGAACGTCAGCTCGTCCGGCCTGCACCCCACCGCCTCGGCCGCCGCCTCCCGGGCCGCGTCCAGCAGCAGCCGGGCCCGCCGTCCTTCCCGGTAGAGCCGGGCGGGGTCGGCCCACCCCTCGTCGAGGGACGCCTGGAGGGCCTGGCGGGCCACGGGATGGAGCGGAACAGCGGAAGCAGCGTCAAAGTAGGCCACGGGGCAACGCTATGACGTCCGGCGGGGGAGTGCCGCCGGGGGGCGGGGAGCCGTGCCCGGGACCCGGTTCCACCGCCGGGCGCGGGGGGCCGCGACGCACCGTCAGCCGCCGGAACGGCCGCATCACCGGCCCCCGTAGGCCCTCCACCCCACCCTTCGGGGTGAGCGGCGGCGCGTATGCCACCCTCCCCGCGACCCCCCCGAGGGCGTCGGCTAGGGTTTGGTCCGCATAAACATCAAACCCCTGCCCGACGCAGGGCGGCGACCGACCAGCGAGAAGGCCGCAGCCGAACAGCGCGGGCGAGACTCTCGGGAAGGCGCTACGTGAGTCCCAACGGCTCCGACCGCTCGCCGCGGCGCCCGATGCGGCGGAAGCTGCTGCAGGCACTGACCGCGGGCCTGGTCCTGGCGACCGCCACCGGTTGCACATACAAGGACTTCCCCCGCCTTGGCATGCCCACCCCGACCACGGAAGAGGCTCCGCGGATCCTCTCCCTGTGGCAGGGTTCCTGGGCCGCCGCGCTCGCCGTCGGCGTGCTGGTGTGGGGCCTGATCCTGTGGTGTGCATTCTTCTACCGGCGCAGCCGCACCAAGGTCGAAGTTCCACCGCAGACCAGGTACAACATGCCCATCGAGGCGCTGTACACCATGGTCCCGCTCATCATCGTCTCGGTGCTGTTCTACTTCACGGCCCGTGACGAGTCCGAGCTCCTGAGCCTCAAGAAGAAGCCCGACGTCACGGTGAATGTCGTCGGCTTCCAGTGGAGCTGGTGCTTCAACCACATCGAGGACGTCGCCGGTTCCACCGGCGACGCCAAGACGTCCGCGGAACTGGAAGCGATCCCGAACCGCTTCAAGGACGACTTCCCGGCGAACGCCGGCGGTGTCTACGACTGCGGTGTACCCGGCACCCGGAACCCGCAGACCAACAACCCGGGTCCGACCCTCTGGCTCCCCAAGGGCAAGACGGTCCGCTTCGTGCTGACCTCGCGCGACGTCATCCACTCGTTCTGGGTGCTGCCGTTCCTGATGAAGCAGGACGTCATCCCGGGCCACACCAACGCCTTCGAGGTGACCCCCAACAAGGAGGGCACCTTCCGGGGCAAGTGCGCCGAGCTGTGCGGCGTGGACCACTCCCGGATGCTGTTCAACGTGAAGGTCGTCTCCCCGGAGCGTTACGAGCAGCACCTTCAGGACCTCGCGAAGAAGGGGCAGACCGGTTACGTTCCCGCCGGCATCGCGCAGACGAGCCACGAGAAGAACCGGGAGACGAACAACCTGTGAGCATCCTCAACGAACCCCAGGGTGCCGCGGCAGGGTCCCACTACGAGGACGAGCTGCCGGTCCGGCGCCAGAGGCGTGGTGAAGTGGTCGTCAAGTGGCTGACCACCACGGACCACAAGACCATCGGTACGCTGTACCTGGTCACGTCGTTCGCGTTCTTCTGCATCGGCGGTGTGATGGCGCTCATCATGCGCGCCGAGCTGGCCCGCCCGGGTCTGCAGATCATGTCGAACGAGCAGTTCAACCAGGCGTTCACGATGCACGGCACGATCATGCTGCTGATGTTCGCGACGCCGCTGTTCGCCGGCTTCGCGAACTGGATCATGCCGCTCCAGATCGGCGCGCCGGACGTGGCCTTCCCCCGGCTGAACATGTTCGCCTACTGGCTCTACCTGTTCGGCTCGCTCATCGCGGTGGGCGGCTTCCTCACCCCGCAGGGTGCGGCCGACTTCGGCTGGTTCGCCTACTCGCCGCTGTCCGACGTGGTGCACTCGCCGGGCATCGGCGGTGACCTGTGGATCATGGGTCTGGCCTTCTCCGGCTTCGGCACCATCCTCGGCTCGGTCAACTTCATCACCACGATCATCTGCATGCGTGCCCCGGGCATGACCATGTTCCGCATGCCGATCTTCACCTGGAACGTCCTGCTGACCGGTGTGCTGGTCCTGCTGGCCTTCCCGGTGCTGGCCGCGGCCCTGTTCGCGCTCGAGGCGGACCGCAAGTTCGGTGCGCACGTCTTCGACTCGGCCAACGGCGGAGCGTTGCTGTGGCAACACCTGTTCTGGTTCTTCGGGCACCCAGAGGTGTACATCATCGCGTTGCCGTTCTTCGGCATCGTCAGTGAGATCATCCCGGTCTTCAGCCGCCGCCCGATGTTCGGTTACATGAACCTGATCGCGGCCACCATCGCGATCGCGGGCCTGTCGGTGACCGTGTGGGCGCACCACATGTACGTGACCGGCGGAGTGCTACTGCCGTTCTTCTCGTTCATGACGTTCCTGATCGCGGTCCCGACCGGCGTGAAGATCTTCAACTGGATCGGCACCATGTGGAAGGGCAGCCTGTCCTTCGAGACGCCGATGCTGTGGACGATCGGCTTCCTGATCACCTTCACCTTCGGTGGTCTGACCGGCGTGATCCTGGCCTCGCCGCCGATGGACTTCCACGTCTCCGACTCGTACTTCGTGGTGGCGCACTTCCACTACGTGGTCTTCGGCACCGTGGTCTTCGCGATGTTCGCCGGCTTCCACTTCTGGTGGCCGAAGTTCACCGGCAAGCTGCTGGACGAGCGCCTCGGCAAGATCACCTTCTGGACGCTGTTCGTCGGCTTCCACGGCACCTTCCTGGTCCAGCACTGGCTGGGCGCCGAGGGCATGCCGCGTCGTTACGCCGACTACCTGGCGGCCGACGGCTTCACCGCCCTGAACACGGTCTCGACGATCGCCTCGTTCCTGCTCGGCATGTCGATCCTGCCGTTCTTCTACAACATCTGGAAGACGGCCAAGTACGGCAAGCCGGTCGGCGTGGACGACCCGTGGGGCTACGGCCGTTCGCTCGAGTGGGCGACCTCCTGCCCGCCGCCGCGGCACAACTTCCTCACCCTGCCGCGCATCCGCAGCGAATCCCCGGCGTTCGACCTGCACCACCCGGAGATCGCCGCGCTCGACCAGCTCGAGAACGTCGGTCACGGTGAAAAGACCCTCGCTGGCGGCAAGGAGGCCGGCAAGTGAAGATCCAGGGCAAGATTTTCCTCTGGCTGAGCCTCTTCATCCTCGCCGTGGCGGTCACGTACGGCGTGTGGTCGAAGGAGCCGGCCGGCGCCACGGCCCTCTTCCTGGCCTTCGCCCTGTGCCTGATGATCGGCTTCTACCTGGCCTTCACGGCCAGGCGGGTCGACGTCGGTGCGCAGGACAACAAGGAAGCGGACGTCGCCGACGACGCCGGCGAGGTCGGGTTCTTCAGCCCGCACAGCTGGCAGCCGCTGGCCCTCGGCCTTGGCGGTGCCCTCTCCTTCCTGGGTGTGGCCGTCGGCTGGTGGATCATGTACTTCTCGCTGCCGGTCATCCTGGTCGGCCTGTGGGGCTGGGTCTTCGAGTACTACCGCGGTGAGAACCGCACCCAGTAACACGCGATGAGCGCACAAGGGCCCGGACACTCCGTCAGGAGCGTCCGGGCCCTTCGTCTGCCGTACCGGACCTCACTCGTCCGGATTACTCCACCGTGCCGCCCTTGACGCCGCTCCCTAGCGTGAGGTCATGAGGAACACGGTTCACTTCCAGGCGCGGGGGCGTACGGTCGTCGGCTGCACCCTGCTGGTGATCGCTCTCGGCGCGAGCGCCACCGCATGCCTGGGCGACGACGACAATCCGCTGTCGGCCACGCCCTACGACGCGGCCGGCCAGATCTCCTTCAACGGCCCCACGGACGCCGGGAAGAAGGCCGACCCGGACAAGCCGCTGGAGGTCGTCGCCGAGGGCGCCGACGGGCGCATCACGGACGTGACGGCCGTGGACTCCGCCGGCCGCTACGTGGCGGGCGAACTCTCCGCCGACGGGGGCCGCTGGCACAGCACCTCACCGCTGGCCGCGGGCGCCCGCTACACGGTGCGCGTCAGCACCGAGGACGGGGACGGCGCACCCGGCCGCAAGGTCCTCACCTTCGAGACGGACAAACCCACCGCCAAGAAGACCCTGGACGTCACCTTCGGGCCCAAGGCGGGCGCGTACGGCGTCGGCCAGCCCATCACGGCGGAACTGAGCCGGCCGGTCGCGGACAAGGCCCAGCGGGCGATAGTGGAGCGCGGCCTGAGTGTGCGGTCCACCCCCGCGGTGCAGGGCGCCTGGTACTGGGTGGACGACAAGAAGCTCCACTACCGGCCGCAGGAGTACTGGCCCGCCCACGCCACCGTCCAGGTGCGCAGCAACCTCGACGGCATCAGGATCGGCGACCGGCTCCGGGGCGGCAGGACCACGTCCCTGAAGATCACCACGGACGACCACGTGGTCGCCGTCACCGACGCCGCCGCGCACACCCTGACGGTCTACCGGGACGGCGAGGAGGTCCGGCAGGTCCCCGTCACGACGGGCAAGCCCGGCTTCGAGACCCGCAACGGCGTCAAGGTCGTGCTGGGCAAGGAGCCCTTCGTACGCATGCGCAGCACCACCGTCGGCATCGCCGAGGGCTCGTCGGAGTCGTACGACCTGCCGGTGTACTTCGCCACCCGGGTCACCTGGAGCGGCGAGTACGTGCACGCCGCCCCCTGGTCCGTCGGCTCCCAGGGCTCCGCCAACGTCAGCCACGGCTGCGTCGGCATGAGCACCGAGAACGCCGAGTGGTTCTTCGGCGAGGTCCAGGAGGGCGACGTCGTCCAGGTGATCAACTCGGACGGCGAGACCATGGAGCCCTTCGGCAACGGCTTCGGCGACTGGAACCTGGACTGGGCCAAGTGGCGCCAGGGCAGCGCCCTCACCGGCGGCACCCCGAACGCCTCCGGCACGGCGGAGCAGGCCCGGGTGCGCCCGGAGAGCGTGTGAGAACGCCCCCCGGGGCGACGTCCCCAGGGGCTCGGGGAACGGAGCGGGCGGTCACGGCGGCACCGCGGCCGCCGACCGGCCCGTACCTCCGCCCCCGCGGGCGCCCCTAGACGCCCTGCATCCGCTTCTGGCGCAGCAGCGCGGCCAGTGCGCCCGCGAACTCCACCGGCTCCACCGGAGACGCCACAGCGGCCTCCGCACGGCTCCAGGTGGCCAGCCAGGCGTCCTGCGGCCGGGCGATGAGCAGCAGCACCGGCGGGCAGTGGAAGATCTCGTCCTTGATCTGCCGGCACACGCCCATGCCGCCCATGGGGACGGCCTCGCCGTCCAGGACGCAGACGTCGATCCCGCCCTTGTCCAGTTCCCGGATGACGGCGGCCGGCGTCGCGCACTCCACGAACTCGACCACGGGCACGTCCGGAGCCGGCCGGCGGCCGGTCGCGAGCCGCACCTGTTCGCGGGTGTTGGAGTCGTCGCTGTAGACCAGCACCGTGGCGGTCGCCTGCATGCTTCCTCCGATACGCGGTGGGGACTGTCGTGCCCGTTGCGCCGGATGCTACTCCCTCGGACAGCTCGTCAGCACTGGTTCGGACACGGCTTCGAGGGGCCGTTCGATGGGCCATACGGGCACTACAGAGGGGGCGGACACTCCGAACGGCACCCCCCGGGGTGAGGGCGGGATAAGCGACCGACATAATGTCGGTCGTGGCGACAGCAACGACAGTAGAAACCGGGCACGCGCACCCGTCGGTCAACCGGCCGAACCTCACCAGCGTCGGAACCATCATCTGGTTGAGTTCCGAGCTGATGTTCTTCGCGGCCCTCTTCGCGATGTACTTCACCCTGCGATCGGTGACCGGCCCGGACTTCTGGTCCGAGAAGGCCGACGCGCTGAACTTCCCGTTCTCCGCGACGAACACCACGATCCTGGTGCTCTCCTCCCTCACCTGTCAGCTCGGCGTCTTCGCCGCCGAGCGCGGTGACGTGAAGAAGCTCAGGATGTGGTTCATCGTCACCTTCGTGATGGGTGCGATCTTCATCGGCGGTCAGGTGTTCGAGTACACCGAGCTGGTCAAGCACGAGGGCCTCTCGCTCTCGTCGGACCCGTACGGATCGGTGTTCTACCTGACCACCGGCTTCCACGGACTGCACGTGACGGGCGGCCTCATCGCCTTCCTGCTGGTCCTCGGCCGTACCTACGCGGCCCGGAGGTTCACTCACGAGCAGGCGACCGCGGCCATCGTCGTGTCCTATTACTGGCACTTCGTCGATGTCGTCTGGATCGGCCTCTTCGCCACGATCTACATGATCAAGTAGTCGCGGCACGCACCCGCGCAATACCAGAAGCATCGACGCAGAAGATCCTGACACCGGGGTAATCCGTGAAAAAGCTCTCCGCACGACGACGCCATCCGCTGGCGGCGCTCGTCGTCCTACTCCTCGCGCTGGCATGCACCGGGGGGCTGTACGCCGCGTTCGCGCCCGCGAGCAAGGCGCAGGCCGATGAATCCGCCCAGTCCCTCGCCATCGACGAGGGCAAGAAGCTCTACGCCGTCGGCTGCGCCAGCTGCCACGGCACCGGGGGTCAGGGCACCAGCGACGGTCCGAGCCTGGTCGGCGTCGGCGCCGCCGCCGTCGACTTCCAGGTGGCCACCGGCCGTATGCCGGCCCAGCAGCCGGGCGCCCAGATCCCGGCCAAGCCGAACCTCTACTCGCAGGCCGAGATCGACCAGCTGGCGGCCTACATCGCCTCCCTGGGTGCCGGTCCGGCCATCCCGACGGAGGAGAAGTACGGCCCGGAGGGCGCGGACATCGCCGAGGGCGGTGAGCTGTTCCGCACCAACTGCGCCCAGTGCCACAACTTCACCGGCAAGGGCGGCGCGCTGACGCACGGCAAGTACGCGCCCAGCCTCGAGGGTGTCGACCCGAAGCACATCTACGAGGCCATGCAGACCGGCCCGCAGAACATGCCCTCCTTCCCCGACACGACCATGTCGGAGCAGAACAAGAAGGACATCATCGCCTACCTGAACGCGGTCAACGGTGACGAGACCGTCAGCCCCGGCGGTCTGTCGCTCGGCGGCCTCGGGCCGGTCAGCGAGGGCCTCTTCGGCTGGATCTTCGGCCTCGGTGCCTGCATCGCCGTCGCCGTGTGGGTCGCCGCTCGGACCGCAAAGGCCAAGAAGTCATGAGTAGCCAAGACATTCCAGAAGAGAACCTGCCTGCTGAGCAGGGCACCGCGCACGGTGCGGTGAAGGTCGCGGACGAGGCTCACCCGTTCGCCGACCCGGGGCTGCCGCCCCACGAGCACCGGATCCAGGACATCGACGAGCGGGCCGCCAAGCGGTCCGAGCGTGCGGTCGCGTTCCTGTTCACGCTGTCGATGCTGGCCACCGCGGGCTTCATCGCCTCGTTCGTGGCCATCCCGAACGACAAGGCGATCTTCGTCTTCCCGATCGGGCACGTGAACGCGATGAACTTCGCGCTCGGCCTGACCCTGGGCGTGGCGCTGTTCACGATCGGCGCGGGCGCCGTCCACTGGGCGCGCACCCTGATGTCCGACGAGGAGGTCGCCGACGAGCGTCACCCGATCGAGGCGGCCCCCGACGTCCGTGCCAAGGTCCACGCGGACTTCAAGCAGGGCGCCAAGGAGTCCGTGATCGGGCGCCGCAAGCTGATCCGCAACACGATGCTGGGCGCGCTCACGCTGGTGCCGCTCTCCGGCGTCGTCCTGCTGCGCGACCTCGGCCCGCTGCCCGGCACCAAGCTCCGCCACACCCTGTGGTCCAAGGGCAAGCTGCTCGTCAACATGAACACGAACGAGCCGATGCGTCCCTCCGACGTCGCGGTCGGCTCGCTCACCTTCGCCATGCCCGAGGGCCTGGAGGAGCACGACGAGAACTTCCAGAACGAGATCGCCAAGGCGGCCCTGATGATCGTCCGGCTCCAGCCGGAGGACATCAAGGACAAGCGCGAGCTCGAGTGGTCGCACGAGGGCATCGTCGCGTACTCGAAGATCTGCACCCACGTGGGCTGCCCGATCTCCCTGTACGAGCAGCAGACGCACCACGTGCTGTGCCCCTGCCACCAGTCCACCTTCGACCTCTCCGACGGTGCCCGGGTGATCTTCGGTCCCGCCGGTCACGCCCTGCCGCAGCTGCGCATCGGCGTGAACGACGAGGGCTATCTCGAGGCGCTCAGCGACTTCGAAGAGCCCGTCGGTCCTGCTTTCTGGGAGCGCGGATGAGCACGTCAGCGACCAACGAGTCCCGCTCTCGCGGGAAGGCACCGGCCGGCGAGCGCGTCGCCGACTGGGCCGACGGCCGGCTCGGGATCTACTCCCTGGCCAAGGCCAACATGCGCAAGATCTTCCCCGACCACTGGTCGTTCATGCTCGGCGAAGTGTGCTTGTACAGCTTCATCATCATCATCCTCACGGGTGTGTACCTGACGCTGTTCTTCCACCCGTCGATGAACGAGGTCACGTACCACGGCTCGTACGTGCCGCTGCAGGGTCAGCTGATGAGCGAGGCCTACGCCTCGACGATGAACATCAGCTTCGACATCCGGGGTGGTCTGCTCATCCGGCAGATCCACCACTGGGCGGCGATCATCTTCCTCGCCGGCATGTTCGTGCACATGATGCGCGTCTTCTTCACCGGCGCGTTCCGCAAGCCGCGTGAGATCAACTGGCTGTTCGGCTTCCTGCTGTTCGTCCTCGGCATGTTCACCGGTTTCACCGGCTACTCGCTCCCGGACGACCTGCTCTCCGGCACCGGTGTCCGCTTCACGCAGGGCGCGATCCTGTCCGTGCCGATCGTCGGCACGTACATCTCGATGTTCCTGTTCGGCGGGGAGTTCCCCGGCCACGACTTCGTGGCCCGGTTCTACTCGATCCACATCCTGCTGCTGCCGGGCATCATGCTCGGCCTGGTGGTGGGCCACCTGATCCTGGTCTTCTACCACAAGCACACGCAGTTCGCGGGTCCCGGCAAGACCAACAACAACGTCGTCGGCATGCCGCTGCTGCCGGTGTACATGGCGAAGGCCGGAGGCTTCTTCTTCCTGGTCTTCGGTGTCATCGCGGCCGTCGCCGGCCTCGTGACGGTCAACCCGATCTGGAGCATCGGCCCCTACCGGCCCGACCAGGTGTCGACCGGAGCCCAGCCCGACTGGTACATGGGCTTCGCCGAGGGTCTCGTCCGCGCCATGCCCGGCTGGGAGATCAACTTCTGGGGTCACACGCTGGTCCTGGGCGTGTTCGTCCCGCTGCTGGTCTTCGGTCTGTTCCTCGCCGCGATCGCCGTCTACCCCTTCATCGAGTCGTGGGTGACCGGCGACAAGCGCGAGCACCACATCCTGGACCGGCCGCGCAACGCCCCGACCCGTACGGGCCTCGGCGTCGCCTGGGTCACGGCGTACATCATCATGCTGATCGGCGGTGGCAACGACATCGTCGCCACGCACTTCCACCTGTCGATCAACGCGGTCACCTGGTTCGTCCGGATCGGGTTCTTCGTCGGCCCGGTCATCGCCTTCGTGATCACCAAGCGGATCTGCCTCGGCCTCCAGCGCCGTGACAAGGACAAGGTGCTGCACGGACGCGAGTCCGGCATCATCAAGCGCCTGCCGCACGGTGAGTTCATCGAGGTGCACGAGCCGCTCAGCCAGGGCGCCCTGCACACCCTCACGTCGCACGAGCAGTACAAGCCGGCCGAGATCGGCCCGACGGTCGACGAGAACGGCGTCGAGCGCAAGCCGAAGAGCGCGGAGAAGCTGCGCGCCAAGCTCAGCAAGGCGTACTACGGCGAGGGGTCGCAGATCCCGAAGCCGACCGTCGACGAGTACAAGGAGATCACGAGCGGCCACGGCCACCACTGACCCTCCAGCGTCGCCACACCACGGTCGAAGGGCCCCGTCCGGTCTGCGGACGGGGCCCTTCGCCGTGCCCGGGGGCTGGATAGGGTGGGACCACACTCCTTCCACGACGTACACGATTCAGGAGCGGCTCATGAGCGCTGTGACCCCCGCTGGAGGCGACACCGCGGCGGGCCGCTCCTGGCCCGCCCTGCTGAACGGTCTGCTGGACGGCCGCGACCTGTCCGCCGACGACACCGCCTGGGCGATGGACCTGATCATGCGCGGCGAGGCGACCGACGTGCAGATCGCCGGGTTCGCGACGGCGCTGCGGGCCAAGGGCGAGACCGTCGGCGAGATCTCCGGCTGCGTGCGGTCGATGTACGAGCACGCGCACGTGATCGAGGTGCCCGGCGAGACGGTCGACATCGTCGGCACCGGCGGAGACGGCGCCAGGACGGTCAACATCTCCACCATGTCGGCCGTCGTGATCGCCGGCACCGGCGCGAAGGTCGTCAAGCACGGCAGCCGTGCCGCGTCCTCGGCGTCCGGCGCGTCCGACGTGCTGGAGAAGCTCGGCGTCAACCTCGAGCTGACCCCGAAGCGGGTGGCCCAGGTCGCCGAGGAGGCCGGGATCACCTTCTGCTTCGCGGTCAAGTTCCACCCCGCGCTGCGCCATGTGGCGACCGCGCGCGGCCAGCTGGGCGTGCGGACCGTGTTCAACTTCCTCGGACCGCTGACCAATCCGGCGAAGGTGAAGGCCCAGGCGGTCGGTGTCGCCGACCCCCGGATGGCCCCGATCATCGCCGGGGTGTTCGCCGAGCGCGGCAACTCCTCCCTGGTGTTCCGCGGCGACGACGGCCTCGACGAGCTGACCACGACCTCCACCTCCCGGGTCTGGGTGGTGCGGGACGGCACGGTGACCGAGGAGACCTTCGACCCGCGGGACGTCGGCCTGGAACTGGTGCCGGTCGAGGCCCTGCGGGGCGCCGACGCCTCCTACAACGCCGACGTCGCCCGTCGGCTGCTGGCCGGCGAGGAGGGGCCCGTCCGTGACGCGGTGCTGCTGAACTCGGCGGCGGCGCTGGTGGCCCTGAAGCCCGGCGACGGCCCGCTCACCGAGCGGATCAGGGCCGGCATGGAGCAGGCCGCCGCGTCCATCGACTCCGGCGCCGCCCGGCGGACCCTGGAGCGCTGGGTGGCCGCCAGCAACGCCTGAGCGGACCGTGACGCCCGTCCCGCGATCCGGACCCGGGTTGCGGGGCGGCGATCACTTCACGTACGTTCCTTTCCAGGTCATGAGTGACAGTCATACGGCCCCGGCCGACTGTCCGGCAACCCTCCGTCCGTGGCGGGGTGCCCCGGGTGAAGACCAGGCCGTGGACAGCAGGGTTCACGGCAAGCGCGGACCCCTCGCGGAACCAGGGGTCCTGGGTCGTCCGAGGGAGTCTTCCGTGAATCAGCGAATGCGATAGGGCCGCAGAGCCCCGCCTCCGCATCCCCTCACTTCCTCTCGTCCCGCGCTCGAGCCGTACCCGCTCGCGCGGCGACGACCTCTGCCTTCACGGGAGCACCCATGTCCGTCTCCGCCGTCGCCGCCGACCAGTCCGTCGCCGCCCCGCTGCCCGTCCTGGGCCGGGACGTCACCGTCCCGCTCGTCACCGGCGGCGAGGTCACCTACGCCGCGCTCGACTACGCCGCCAGCGCGCCCGCGCTCCAGCGGGTCTGGGACGACGTCGCCGCCTACGCCCCGTACTACGGCAGCGTGCACCGCGGCGCCGGGTACCTGTCCCAGCTGTCGACCGACCTGTTCGAGAACGCCCGGAGGACCGTCGCCGAGTTCCTCGGCTGCCGGGACGCCGACCAGGTCGTGTTCACCCGGTCCACCACCGACTCCCTGAACCTGCTCGCCGCCGCCCTCCCGGCCGGCTGCCGGGTCTTCGTCTTCGAGACCGAGCACCACGCCTCGCTGCTGCCCTGGCGGGACGCGGACGTGACCTGCCTCGACGCCCCGGGCAGCCCCGCCGAGGCCGTCGAGACCCTGGAGCGCGCGCTGGCCGCCCGCGAGCCGTACGGCCCCGCCCTGGTCTGCGTCACCGGCGCCTCCAACGTCACCGGCGAGCTGTGGCCGGTGCGCGAACTGGCCGCCGCCGCGCACGCGCACGGGGCCCGGATCGTGCTGGACGCCGCGCAGCTCGCCCCGCACCACCCGGTCGACGTCCGTGACCTGGACGTCGACTGGGTCGCCTTCTCCGGGCACAAGCTGTACGCCCCCTTCGGCGCCGGCGTCCTCGCGGGCCGTGCCGACTGGCTGCGCGAGGCCGAGCCCTACCTCGCCGGCGGCGGCGCCAGCCGCAGCGTCACCCGGCGCGCGGACGGCGGCGTGGACGTGCGGTGGCACGACGGCGCCGCCCGCCACGAGGCCGGGTCGCCCAACGTCATCGGCGCCTACGCCATCGCCTCGGCCTGCAAGGCGCTCACCGAGGCCGGGTTCGCCACGCTGGTCGCGCGGGAGGAGTACCTGGTCCGCAAGGTCCGCGAAGGGCTCGCCGGGGTGCCCGAGGTCCGGGTCCTGTCCCTCTTCGGCGACGACGCCCCCCGCGTCGGCGTCCTCTCCTTCGTGGTCGACGGCTGGAACAGCTCGCACTTCGCCGCCGCCCTCTCGGCGGAGTACGGCATCGGCGTCCGCGACGGCCTGTTCTGCGCCCACCCGCTGCTGCGCACCCTGCTCGGCAGCGACCCGCAGACGCAGGGCGAGTGCGGCGCCCCCGAGGCGGCGCCGGGGGAGAGGTCCCTCAACGCCGTCCGGGTCAGCTTCGGCGCGGGCACCCCGGACGAGCACGTGGAGCGGTTCGTGAACGCCGTCAAGGAGCTGGTCAGCGACGGCGCCCGGTGGAACTACCGCACCGAGGACGGCCGGTGCGTGCCGGACACGTCCGCCGCCGGGACGGGCACCGCCGCCTGAGCCGTCCGTACCGGCGCGGCGGCGTCCGGACGGCGGGCCCTAGGGTCTGTCGTTCGGATCAGGCCGGCTGTGACGGACGGCGCGTCCCGGCCGGCCCGAGCGGGGTGTGGTGCGTGCAGCTGCAAGGCGGAGGAGGGCGCCAGGGCGGAGCCCTGGCAACCGACGACAACGCGGCAGATGTGAGTGCCACACCCCGCGACGCCGGCATGATCCAAACGGCGGGCCCTAGTTGTCCAGGCCGATCGCGAACGCCGCCTCGAGGTCGTGCTGCGAGTAGGTGCGGAACGCCACGTGGGTGTCCGTGCCCTCCACGCCCGGGATCTTGCTGATCCGGCCGGGGATGACCTCCGCCAGGTCCTCGTGCTGGTGGACCCGCACCATGGCGATCAGGTCGTAGGTGCCGGTGACCGAGAAGACCTCGGTGACGTTCTCCAGCGAGGCGATCTGCTCCGCGATCTCGGGGATCCGGTCCACGCTGGTCTTGATGAGGACGATCGCGCTGATCACGGCTGATTCTCTCCCTCGGTGCGCACTGGGACACCCACTCTAGGGCGTGGTCCGCCGGGAGGCGACGCCCGGCCGGGGCTTCGGCGCACCAGGGCCTCCAGCGAGGCGCGCATCGTCTGTCGTGGGCGTCGGGGTGCTCCGCCGCCGAGCCGGCGCGGGGCGTCGGCGAGGAGCTCCGCGTCGAGCGGCGGCGTGGGAAGGGGGGCGTGCGGGTCCGGGCCGGAGGCCGTCCAGGAGCGCCGTCGGCCGACCGCGCCCGCCGTCCACCGCCGGGGACCGGAGCCCCGCGGCGGCGGGCTGCGGTGCGTCAGCGCGGCCGGGGCACCATCGGCAGCGGGCCCGCGGTCAGGCTCATCTCGGCCCGCGGCCTCACCACGGTGCCCGGGACCGGGCACAGCCGCCAGCGGGAGGCGAGCGCGGCGAGGGCGAGCGTGGCCTCCGTCATGCCGAAGACGTCGCCGATGCACTTGCGGCTGCCCGCGCCGAACGGCAGGTACGAGGAGCGCTTGACGTCCCCGGCCCGCTCGGGCAGCCACCGGTCGGGGTCGAACCGCTCCGGGTCCGCGAACAGTGCGGGGACGCGGTGGATGACGTACGGGCTGACCAGCACGTCGGCACCGGCCGGCAGGCGGACGCCGCCCAGGTCCGTCGGCTCGGTCGTGGTGCGGGTGAACATCCAGGCCGGCGGGTACAGCCGCAGCGTCTCGGTGAAGATCCGCTGGGTGTACGCGAGCCGCGGCACGTCGGCGTACGCGGGCGGACGGCCGTCCAGCACCTCGTCGACCTCGGCGTGCAGCTTCGCCTCGGCCTCGGGGTGGGCCGCGAGCAGGTGCCAGGCCCAGGTCAGCGCGCTCGCGGTGGTCTCCACACCGGCCAGCAGCAGGGTCATGACCTGGTCGTGGACCTCCTGGTCGGACAGGGCGCCGCCGTCCTCCTCGTCCCGTGCGGCCAGCAGGGCCGACAGCAGGTCGCCGCGGTCCCCGCCGGCCCGCCGGTAGTCGGCGACGATGCCGTCGATGAGGGTGTGCAGCCGGCCGAGCGCCGCGTCGAACGCGCGGTTGGCGGGCAGCGGGAGCCTGGCCAGCAGCCCGGTGGGGTCCATGGCCCGGCGGTAGGCGCCGTGCACCATCACGGGCAGGCTGCGCTGGATCTCCGCGACCGAGTGCGGTGCCATCTCGGTCGAGAACAGCGCGCGTGCCGTCACCCGCGCCGTCAGTGCCTGCATCGCGTCGCCGACGTCGGTCGGCCGCCCGGCCTCCCAGGTCTCGGCGTGCGCCGCGCACTCGTCCCGCATGACCTCGGCGTAGGCGGCGATGCGCGCCGGATGGAAGGCCGGCTGCACCATGCGCCGCTGTCTGCGGTGGTCGGCCCAGTCGGAGGTGATCAGCCCGTTGCCCAGGATCGGGCGGGCCTTCTCCTTGACCGGTCCGCCGGTGTCGTAGACCCGCGCGTTCAGCAGCACCTGCTGCACCAGGTCCGGGTGGCAGGGCAGATAGGCGGGCCTGCTGCCGATGCGCAGCTCGACCAGGTCCCCCACGGCGGGCAGGGAGGACAGGAACTCCAGGGGGCGGCGGGCCAGCAGGTGCGCGTGGCCCACGAGGGGCAGCCGGCCGGGTGCGGGCACCGGCCGGGGCGCGCGTGCGGTGTCGGAAGGGATGGTCGTCATGCTTCGGATGTCCTCCGGTCCGGGACTGCGGCGTACGGAACGTCACACGGCAGCGTCGTCACCGCCGCTCCAGACGCATCGGCAGCGGGCCCGCCTCCAGGGTGGCCTTCGGTACGAGGCGCAGCTCGCCGCCCGGCACCGGACGCAGCCGCCAGCGCGCGGCCACGGTGGCGACGACGAGCGCGGTCTCGGTGAGCGCGAGGACGTCGCCGATGCACTTGTGGCTGCCCGCGCCGAACGGCAGCAGCGCCCCGCGGGGGACCAGCGCCGCGCGCTCGCCCTCCCAGCGCCCGGGGTCGAAGGTCTCCGGGTCCGGGAAGAGCTCGGGGTTGTGGTGCAGGGCGTAGGCGCTGTACAGGATCATCGTGCGGGCCGGGAGGGTACGCCCGCCCAGCCGGACCTCCTCGGCGGTGACCCGCATCGCCATCCAGGACGGCGGGTACAGGCGGAGCGCCTCGGTGATCACGTTGCGGGTGTAGGGCAGCGCGGGCAGGTCGTCGTAGACCGGGGTGCGTCCGTCCAGCGCCCCGTCCACC
Organism: Streptomyces sp. NPDC127100; assembly: GCF_042724095.1. Taxonomy (NCBI): domain Bacteria; kingdom Bacillati; phylum Actinomycetota; class Actinomycetes; order Kitasatosporales; family Streptomycetaceae; genus Streptomyces; species Streptomyces sp. NPDC127100. The sequence continues at coordinate 70,540 of NZ_JBHXFL010000032.1, read as the reverse complement.
TCGGCGTGCACCCGCCGCTCCACCTCGGGCAGCGTGCCCAGCAGATGGAAGACGAAGGCCAGCGTCGAGGCGGTGGTCTCGCTGCCCGCGACCAGGAAGGTGATGACCTGGTCCAGGACCTGACCGTCGGTCAGCCTCTCCCCGGTGTCGGGATGCTCGGCCGCGAGCAGCATCGAGAGCAGGTCGTCGTGGCCGGTGTCCGCGCGGCGCCGCTGGGCGATCATGCCGGCCACGATCTGCCGCAGCCTGGCATTGGCCCGGTCGTAGGCCCGGTTGCCCGGGGTGGGCAGCCGCTCCAGCACGCCGAGGGGCGCGACGGTGCGCCGGTAGATGCCGTGCGAGACCGTGCGAAGGCACTGCCGGGCCTCCTCGATCGTCGCCGCGTCGAGGCCGGTGGAGAACAGCGTGCGGGCGGCGACCCGCATCAGCAGGCCGTGCATCGCGTCGCTGATGTCCCGCGTCTCCCCGGGCCGCCAGGTGTCGGTGACGGTGCGCGTGTCCTCCGCCACGGCCGTCGTGTAGGCGCTGATCCGGGTGGTGTGGAACGCGGGCTGGATCAGCCGGCGCTGGAAGCGGTGCTCCTCCCCGCGGGACACCGAGAGGCTGTTGCCGAGCAGTTGGCGGGCCTTGTCGAAGACACCGCCCTTGTCGAAGACGTGCGGGTGGAGCAGCACGTGCCGCACCAGCTCGGGGTGGGCGGCCAGATAGGCGCGTCCCGGCCCGAGCCGTACTTCGACCAGGTCTCCGTGGGCGGGCAGCGAGGCGAGGAACTCGAGGGGGCGGCGCCACAGTGCGGGCACGTGGCCCAGCACGGGCAGGGCGCCGGGCGCGACGCCGACCCGCCAGGCCCGTTCCGCCGCCGACTTGGTGGTGCGCATGCGGCGGTCTCCCTACTGGATCGTCGAGTTGACGTCGTTGACCGGGGCCTGGTAGCGCCGGTCGCGCGTGGTCCACACGAAGTTGCCGTGGATCAGGTCGAGCAGGACGTCCCGGGTGGTGTCGTCGAAGGCCCGTATGCACCGCAGGTCCTCGGCCATGTCGTCCAGCCGGGCGCCGAAGAAGCGCCGGAAGTCGTCCTCGTCCGACACGTCGCACAGCCGGAAGCAGTTGGTGACCTGCCCGAGGGCGTGCTCGCGGTCGTAGGAGTAGAAGTCGTTGACGACGGCCAGCCCGCGGGTCGTCATCCGGGCGGCGAGGCCCGTCTTGGCGTGCTCGGTCAGCTGCGGGTGCCGGTAGATCGGGTAGGACATCCGCATCCAGAAGTCCACTCCGACGTCGGTGACGCGGTAGCGGAAGTACTGCTCGGGCGAGGTGCCGCACAGCACGGTCTTCAGGCGGGAGTCGCGGAACATGTGGTCGCTGGTGACGAAGGCGCGGGCGCCCTCGTAAGCGAACTCCGCGTCCTGCGGGGAGTAGTACCGCTCGCACACCGAGCGCAGCTGGGGCAGGAAGAGGCCGAAGTCGTGCAGGGCGGAGTCCATGTCGTCCCAGACGAACGTCACGCAGTTGAGCACGCAGACGGCCTTGAACGCCTCCATGTCCACGATGTGCCGGGCGCTCTGCGACCAGCGCACCACGTCCATGTAGGAGATCCAGCGTTTGTCGGAGACGCTCTTGCCCAGCGGGGCGACGGCCCGGTTGCAGGCGTCGATGACCTCGCGCAGCTCCGCGTCCGTCATGGGCACCTTCCTCGCCTCGTACCCGACGTACCGGTCGAAGAGCCCGGCGAACGCGTCGGTGCACTCCTGCCGGTAGCGGGCGGCGCCGGTGGCCGGGGTCGCGGGGGCGGTCAGGTCGGCGCTCACGAGTTCCTCCTGGTGGCCGTGACGGCGAGGTGCTTCAGTTCGGTGACCGCCCCGGCGGTGAAGGGGGCGGCGTCCAGCGCGCGCAGGGCCTGCCGGTAGCGGTCGTCGATCATGCGTTCCACGGTGTCCCGGGCGCCGGTGGCCGCGAAGAGCCCGCGGACCTCCTCGGCGCCGGCCTCGTCCAGGTGGGGGTCGCCGATCAGCGCGCGCAGCCGGGCGGCCTGCGTCTCGGTCCCGGCCCGCAGAGCGAGGGCGACCAGGGTGGTGTTCTTGCCGGCGCGCAGGTCGTCGAGGCGGGACTTGCCGGTGTCGCGGACGTCCCCGTACACGCCGAGGAGGTCGTCGCGGAGCTGGAACGCCTCGCCCAGGGGCAGGGCGTACGCGGTGCACGCGGCCATCGCCTCCGGCCCGGCGCCGGCGAGGGCGGCTCCGATGTGCAGGGGGCGTTCGACCGTGTACTTGGCGGTCTTGTAGCGGTTGACCAGCAGTGTCGCGTCGATGTCGTCCGTCAGCTCGCCGGTGGCCTCCAGGTCCAGGTACTGGCCGAGCATCACCTCGGTGCGCATCTCGGTGACGAGCGGGAGGACGGCGGCCAGTTGCCCGGGGGCGAGCTCCGCGGTGTGCAGCAACTGGTCCGACCAGGCGAACGCGAGATCGCCCAGCAGCACCGCCGCGCCGAGGCCGAACCGCTCCGTCCGGTTGTCCGCCCCCTGCCCGGCCAGCAGGCGGTGCACGGTGGGGCGGCCGCGGCGGGTGTCGCTGTCGTCCATCACGTCGTCGTGGATGAGGGCGAAGGCGTGGAACATTTCGAGAGAGGCGGCGACCCGCACCACGGCGGATTCGCCGCTTTCCCCGCCGGCCGCCTGCCAGCCCAGCACGGTCAGGGCCGGGCGAATTCGTTTGCCGCCCGCCATGAATTCCGTGAGCAGATCGATGAGTCCGGCCATCTGCCGGCGTCCGGAGTTCTTCCTGCGGTCCTCCAGGAAATTCAGGAGAGCGGCGTCCACGGCACTTTTCGCCGTGTGCGCGTCGATTATGTCCGGAGATATCGTCTGGGTACTCATGTTTGTCTGCTTGATCCCCCTCGTGGGGCTCGCGGCGACGGCAGCGCCGGCGCACGGCCCGGCGGCGGAGGCGCGCACGCCGATGGGCGCGCCGAGGTACGGACGGGTGCGGGAGGCCGGTGGCGGGCCCCGGTGATGCGTGCGGTCGGAGGTCGCCCCGCCGGCGGCGAGCGGACCGGAAGGGCACGTCGTGGCGGCTCAGGCCGCCGGAGCCCCTACGGAGCGGTGCGCCGCGGTGCGGCGGGGCGCGGGCCCGGCCACGTGGGCGGGACGGGTGCGAGGTGCGCCGACGAGGATCTGCGGGGGCCGCCGGACGCGGACGGCGTGCGGCCCCGGCCGCGTGCGCCACCCCGCCCCGGGACGCGGGCGAACAGGGTGATCACCGGGCGGCGAAAGGGTGGGAAACGGTGCGGTGAGTCGCGGAACCATGTGTCACGGCCGGGTGTGTCCCGGCCTGCGGAACGGACGTACGAAGAGCCGTGCAACCGTATGCTCCGGACATTCGTCCGAAGTTCCTTCCCCGTTTTTTCCACTGTGTCCCCCGAGAAAGTGGCAGGTTTGGTCGCGGGTTCGGCGCCAACGCGTCCGAACCCATGAGCGATGGTATGCACAGGGCTACCGGGCGTGACAAGGGCATATATTTTCCGGGCGTTTTCCGCAGCCGTGTGCGAACGCCTCCGTTCCTCAGGCCGACCGGCCGTCCCCGTCCGGCTCCGAACCGGTGCGCGGCACGGGCTCGCCGGCGCCCCCGAACCGCGCCCAGGCGAAGACGAAGCCCAGCCCGAAGCCCACCAGGTGCGCGAGGTAGGCCACCCCCGGGCCGTCGCCGGCCCGCCCCGCCGCCATCCACTGGAGGAACGCCCAGAACGGCAGCACCACCCAGGCCGGGAAGCGCAGCGGCAGGAAGAGGAGGAAGGGCAGGAGGCTGGTCACGCGGGCGCGCGGGAAGAGGAAGAGGAACGCCCCGAGGACCGCGGAGATCGCCCCGGAGGCCCCGACCAGGGACTCCTGGGAGTGTGCGTTGGCCGCCGCGTAGCCCAGCAGCGCCAGGTAGCCGCAGCCGACGTAGAACAGCAGGAACTGGAGCCGTCCCATCCGCGCCTCGGTCATCGCGCCGAAGACGTAGAGGAAGAGCATGTTGCCGAGCAGGTGCACCCAGCTTCCGTGGACGAACAGCGCCGTGGCGGGGGTCAGGGCGGCCCCGGGGGAGTCCTCGAACAGTTCTGCGGGGATCACGCCCCAGCGGCGGAACCAGGCACGCTGCGCGGTGAGCAGCTCCTCGCCGGAGCGGTGGGCCGGATCGAACCCCGACGCCGGGCTGACCAGGAACAGCAGACAGCACAGGATGATCAGCGCGTACGTCACGGGCGCCGTCCGGCCGTGCGGCGGGCGGGCCGCACCGCGCGCCCCGGCCTTCCCGGCGGCCGCCCTCATCCAGTCGCGGATCATGAACACAGAGCATGACGCAACCGGGCGCATCCGCCCATATCGCCTCGCCGCCGTGGACACGTGGGCGGCGGGTACCCGCCAGGCCGTAGGGTTACGAGCCATACGCGCCGGGGAGGCCGGGGCGTCGCGGACACTGGAAGAGAGCGAACAGGCACGATGACGGTTCCCCTGCCGACCGACGCGACGCGGTGGCGCTGCACCCTCTGCGGCAACCTCACCCGGTTCGACGTGACCCGCGCCTCGAAGGTCGTCGAGTACGTGCACCTCGATCTGGCCGGAGAGCCGACGGTCGAGGAGCGCGAGGTGCTCAGTGAGACCATCGAGTCGGTGCGGTGCCGCTGGTGCAACGCCGTGGACCAGGTGGAACTCGTGGACAGGCCCGGCGCCGGCTCCTGACGGGAGCGGGTCCCGCGGGCCGTGGTCCCGTACCGGGACCGCGCACAGGCATGCGCAGGCAGCAGAGGCATTGGGGTGACGGATGGTGGAGACACACGGCGGGGGGCCGGACGACGGCGCCGCTGAGGTGCTCGACCGCCCGCTGCCCGACGGAGTGCGCCGCAGGGTCGTGCAGATCGTCTCCGACGGCTTCGGCGGACTCACCCTCGGCGAACTGCCCGCACAGCTGAGACAGTACGCCCGCTTCGCCCCCAACCGCCGGGCCAAGTTCGCCGGCAACGCCATGGCCGCCGCCGTGGAGACCGACCCCCTGTTCCGGCAGCGGATCGGCGAGAAGTTCAGGGAGGCCCAGCCGGAGCTGGCCGGAGCCCTGGACTCCAACTCCCCGCCCCCGGCCGCGGACCCCCTCGACGTGGCGGCCGCGGCCTACGTGCTGCGCCCGCACGGCTGGGTGAAGCTGGTGACCGCCGCCGGCGAGGAGGCGCAGCGCGCGCACGCCGAGCGCGCCGACGAGGAGAGCCGCGCGGAGCTGGAGCGGCTGCAGGAGGAGCTGGCCCGGGCCCGGGAGCACACCAGGGCCGAGACGGAGCGGCTGCGCGGCGAGCTGGACGCGGCGAAGAAGGAGACCGAGTCGCTGCACCGCAAGCTGCGCTCCGCCCTCAGCGACGTCAAGCGCGGCGAGGCGGCCCTGCGCAAGGTCCGGGACGAGATGGACGCCGTCCGCGCCGAGGGCAGCGCCCAGCTCTCCGCCGCCGAGAGCGAGAGCCGGCGGCTCAAGGCCCGCCTCGGCGAGGCGGAGGCCGCCCTGGAGGCCGCCCGCCGGGCGGCGCGCGAGGGACGCAGCACCGAGGACATGCGCGTCCGGCTGCTCCTCGACACGCTGCTGGACGCCACCCAGGGGCTGCGCCGGGAGCTCGCGCTGCCCCCGGTGTCGGTGCGGCCCGCGGAGACGGTGGACGCGGTCGAGCCCGGCCGGATGAGCCCGAAGGACATCGCCGCCCGCGCCCTGTCCGAGCACGACCCCGCCATCCTGGACCAGTTGCTCGCGCTGCCCCAGGCGCATCTGGTCGTCGACGGCTACAACGTCACCAAGACCGGTTATCCGCAGATGCCGCTGGAGAAGCAGCGGCTGCGCCTGCTCGGTCAGCTCTCCCAGCTCGCCGCGCAGACCGGCGCCGAGACGACCTGCGTCTTCGACGGGGCCGAACTGGCCGCGCCGGTGCTCCTGGCGCCGCCGCGCGGGGTGCGGGTGCTGTTCTCCAAGCCCGGTGTCACCGCCGACGAGTTGATCCGCCAGCTGGTGCGGGCCGAGCCGCCGGGCCGCCCGGTCATCGTCGTCTCCACCGACCGCGAGGTCGCCGACGGGGTGGCGAAGGCGGGCGCGCGGCCGGTGGCCTCGGTGGTCCTCCTCAAGCGGTTCTCGCACGGCTGAGTCCCGGGCGGAATGTCCCCGGGGTGCCGTCCGTCCCAAGCGCAACATAGGGGCGCCTTGCCCGGATTGGGGGGCGCTCGACGCGACGCACGGTCAAGGCCGCCTCACCGCACGTGAGTTCACGGCAAAATATGCCTCATCGGGCTCACTATTTTCACCTGAGGATTTGAACTCATCACGACTTGGTCACTAGGGTCTGCCTTCGAACCCGCGATCGGGTGATCCCCCTCAAGAAGGAGCTCGACTCCGTGGCGTCCCACCGTCGTCCCAAGCAGCCGAGCCGCACGCGTGTGACCGTGCTCACCACCGCCGCGGCAGCCGCAGTCGCTCTCAGCTCGCAGGCGGCCAACGCCGCGCCGAGCGAGAAGCCGAGCAAGGACGAGGTCAAGGCCAAGGTCGACAAGCTCTACGAAGAGGCGGAGCAGGCCACCGAGAAGTACAACGGGGCCAAGGAGAAGCAGGAGAAGCTCCAGAAGGAGATCTCCACCATCCAGGACAACGTCGCCCGCGGCCAGGAAGAGCTCAACGACCTGCGCGACGGCCTCGGTTCGATGGCCAGCGCCCAGTACCGCTCCGGCGGCATCGACCCCTCCCTCCAGCTCTTCCTGTCCGCCGACCCGGACGACTACCTGGACAAGGCCTCCACGCTCGACCAGCTCAGCGGTCAGCAGGTCGAGTCGCTGAAGAAGATCCAGGAGAAGCAGCGCGACCTGGCCCAGCAGCGAGCCGAGGCCTCCAAGAAGCTCAAGGACCTCTCGGCCACCCGCACCGAACTGGGCAAGAAGAAGAAGGAGGTCCAGGGCAAGCTCTCCTCCGCCCAGAAGCTCCTCAACACGCTCACCGCCGCGGAGAAGGCCGCCCTCACCGCCGAGCAGGACCGCGCCACCCGCAGCAGCGAGCGCGAGGCCCTCTCCGGCTCCACGGCGTCCGCCTCCGGCCGCGCCGGTGCCGCGTTCTCCGCCGCCCAGAGCAAGATCGGCACGCCGTACGTCTACGGCGCCACCGGCCCGTCCTCCTTCGACTGCTCGGGCCTCACCTCCTGGGCCTACGCGCAGGCCGGCGTCGGCATACCCCGCACCTCCGAGGCCCAGGCCAACTACGGCACGCGCATCTCCTCGATGAGCGACCTCCAGGTCGGCGACCTCGTGTTCTTCTTCAACGACCTGCACCACGTGGGCCTCTACGCCGGCAACGGCCAGGTCCTGCACGCGCCGCGCACCGGCACGGTCGTCCGCTACGAGTCGATGAACACCATCGGCGGCCCCTTCATGTGGGGCGTCCGCGTCTGACCCGCGCCCCGGGACGACCATCCGCGAACGTCCCGCCCGTGCCGCCCGTTCGGGGGAATCACGGCACCGTGTTCCGACCGCCCGCCCCGCCGTCTGACCTGCGTCAGCGGCGGGGTGCCGCGTTCCGCGCCCCTTCCCGGCCGTTGGTCGCCGGCCCCGCCGCGGGGTTACTGTCTGCCGCGTTTCCCGTCCGCCAGCGGAAGGAGTGCGGCTTCCCGTGGGGTCCCATCGCCGCCTTGCACCGTCCGGGCTCGACCGCGGCGCCACCGCCGCCCTCGGCCTTCTCTCCGTAGCCACCGCCGTCCTGGGCGCCGTACCGGCGGCCGTGGCCGCGCCGCACGACGACACACGTGCCGAGGTGGACCGCCTGCACACGGAGGCGGAGCAGGCGACCGAGGCCTACAACAAGGCCGACGAGCGCACCGACGCCCTGCGCGAGGAGGTCGACGCCGCCCAGGACGAGATCGCCCGCAAGCAGCAGCGGATCAACACCATGCGGGACGGGCTCGGTTCGCTCGCCGGAGCCCAGTACCGCGCGGGCGGCGTCGACCCGTCCCTCGCGCTGCTGCTCTCCGCCGACCCGGACGACTACCTCGACAAGGCCTCCGTGCTCGACCGGATCACCGCCCACCAGGCCGGCGAACTCCGGGAGCTCCGGCGGGTCACACGCGAACTGACCCAGGACCGTGCCGAGGCCGCCCGCAAGCTCGCCGAGCTGGAGAAGGGCCGCAAGGCCGTCGCCGCCCACAAGAAGACCGTCGAGCGCAAGCTCGCCCGGGCCCGCCGGCTGCTCGGCACCCTCCCAGCCGGCGAACGCGCCGCCTACGGACGCGCCTCGCGCTCGGGCCGCGCCGACCTGTCCGCCCTCGGCGGCGTACCCGCCTCCGGCCGGTCCGCGGCCGCCTTCGCCGCGGCCCGCTCCGCGCTCGGCAGACCCTACGTGTGGGGCGCCAACGGCCCCACCGGCTTCGACTGCTCGGGCCTGACCCAGTGGGCGTACGCCCAGGCCGGGGTCGGTCTGCCGCGCACCTCGCAGGCACAGCGGTACGCGGGCCGCCGGATCCCGCTCTCCGAGGCGCGGCCCGGCGACCTGGTCGCCTACCGGGACGACGCCAGTCACATCGGCATGTACGCCGGCAACGGCCAGGTGATCCACGCGCCCTACCCGGGCGCCCCGGTGCGCTACGACCCGGTCGGCATGATGCCGGTCTCCTCGGTCACCAGGGTCTGACCTCCCCGAACCCGGGCCCCCGCGGCCCTGCGCCCGTACGATCGGGAGGATGGCTGGTCGAAGGCGCGTGTCGGGTTCCTCGGTGGTGGCGCTGTGCCTGCTGCTGGTCTCCCTCGTGGCCTGCGGCGGCCGGACCCCGGCCGACCCCGTCGGGGCCGAGGTGCAGCGGGTCCTGGACCGGCGCGCGGCGGCCGTCCTCGCCCACGACCGGACCGCCTGGGCCCGCACCGGCACCGGGACCGGCTTCGGAAACCTGGCCGCGGTGCCGCTGGCCGACTGGTCGTACCGCGTGACCGGCGTCCACCGCACCGGCGACACCGCCACCGCCGACGTCGACCTCAGCTACCGCGTCGACGGCTACGACCGGGGCGCCGTCACCACCGCCCGCACCGTGCGGCTCAGCCGGGAGCGGGACGGGGACTGGTCCGTCGACTCCGACCGGCCCGCGGAGCGGTCCGGCCAGCAGCCGTGGGACCAGGGCCCGGTGCGGGTGGTGCGGGGCGAGCACAGCCTCGTCCTCGGCGTCGGGCAGTCCACCGTGGCGCTGCGCGGCTACGCGGACCTGGCCGACCGCGCGGTGCCGGCCGTGTCCGACGCCTGGGACGGCGCGTGGAGCCGCCGGATCGTCGTGCTGGTGCCCACGTCGCTGGATGGGATGGCGGGGCTGCTCGGCTCGCCCGCCTCCTCCTACCGGGGCATCGCCGCGGTCACCACCGGCGAGACGGGCGGCCGGGAGCGGGCGCCCGCGGACCGGATCATCGTCAACCCCGACGCGTACGGGCTGCTCGGCACCCTGGGCCGGCAGGTCGTGCTCACCCACGAGACCACCCACGTCGCCACGCGCGTCCACACCACCGCCGCCACGCCGCTGTGGCTGTCCGAGGGCTATGCCGACTGGGTCGGCTACCGGGCCGACGGCCGCGCGCCCTCGCAGGCCGCCGCCGAACTGACCCGCGCGGTGTCCGAGGGCCGGCTGCCCGCCGGGCTGCCCACGGACGAGGACTTCGGCTTCACCGGTGAGGCGGACGCGCTCGCCCGCGCCTACGAGGGCGGCTGGCTGGCCTGCCGCATGATCGCCGACGAGTGGGGCGAGGACCGCCTGGACGCCTTCTACCGGGCCGTGGGCGCCCACGACGGACGCGCGGGCGCGGTCGAGGACGCGATGCGGGACGTGCTCGGCACGAGCGGGGACGCGTTCACGGCGCGGTGGCGGGAGTATCTGCGGACGGAGCTCGGCTGAGCCGCCGGAAGGCGGCGGAGCGTCCCGGCCCCCCGCGCGGCACGGCGCCGCGCCACAGCGCCCGGGCCGCGACGAGCGCGGCCGCCACCAGCAGCCCGTTGCGGACGGACAGGAGCGCGATCCCCAGCGGGTCGCTCGCCACGACGTGCGCGAACCAGACGGGGAACTCCAGCACCGTCACCGCGCTCGCCGCCAGCACCAGCGCGGCGGGCACCCGCATCCGGCTCGCCCGGAAGCACCCGCAGACCCCGGCGAGGCCGACCAGCCAGACCAGGTACTGGGGGCTGATCACCCGGCTGGTCACCGTGAACAGCAGCACCGCCGTGAGCGCCGCGTCCGCCGCCGTGTGCGCCGCGAACCGCGAGGCCGCGAGCCGCCACAGCAGCAGCCAGCCGAACGCCGTCGCGGTCAGCGCGAGGGAGACCGTGCTCACCGTGCCCACGTGGGGGCCGAGGAACTCGACGGAGCCGTAGTTGAGCAGCACCCGGCCGTCCCAGCCGAAGTGCCGGGCGACGTGCAGGACGAGCGAGCCCAGGGACTCCACCTCGGTGCCCCGCTCGCGCTGGAACGTCAGGAACGCGAACGCGCCGGGCATGGTCACGGCGAACAGCGCGGCCAGGCCCGCCCCCGTCAGGGCCGCCGCCGCCCAGGTACCGCGCCCGCGCAGACCGGCGAGCACCAGCGCCGGCCACACCTTCAGCAGCGCCCCGAGCGCCGCCAGGGCACCCGCCGCCCGGGGATGCCGCCCGGCGGCGAGCAGCGCGCCGACCGCGACGGCGGTGACCATCACGTCGTACCGGGCGTACACCGTCGGACCGAGCAGCGGGACGCCCGCCACCCACACCCGGGCGCCGGCCCGGGACCGGCCGGGTCCCCGGCCGGCCCGCAGCAGCAGCGCCAGTACGGTCAGGTCCGCGGCGCAGGCCAGCGCGAAGAAGGCGGTGGGGTAGTCCCAGAAGGGCAGCAGGCCGGGGGAGAGGATCGCGAACGCCGCGGCGGGCGGGTACTGCCAGGTGACGTCGTCCAGGGGGAACGTCCCGGTGCGCAGGACGTCGTACCAGTCCCGGTAGATGACCGACACGTCGCTGGTGACGTCCGGGCCCGGGAGGACCAGCACCCTGAGCACGAACAGCAGCAGCACCAGCCGCGTGACGCCCCAGGCCGTCAGCGGCCCCAGCGGGGACCGCGCCGCGTCCGTCGTCTCCACGTGCTCCCTGCCCGTCCGCGTGTGCCGTGCCGGTGCCCCATGATGGCCCGGACGCCCGCGCGCGTTCCACCGACACGGCCGGGCCCCGCCCCGGGCGGCCGGTTCGGTAGGGTCGGCGGCGATGCGCAAGACCTTGATCGTGACGAACGACTTCCCGCCCCGCCCCGGCGGCATCCAGGCCTTCCTGCACAACATGGCGCTGCGCCTGGACCCCGAGCGGCTGGTCGTCTACGCCTCCACCTGGAAGCGGAGCCGGGAGGGCCTCGAGGCCACCGCCGCCTTCGACGCCGAGCAGCCCTTCACCGTCGTGCGCGACCGTACGACGATGCTGCTGCCGACGCCGGGCGCGACCCGGCGGGCGGTCGGGCTGCTGCGCGAGCACGGGTGCACGTCGGTGTGGTTCGGGGCGGCGGCGCCCCTCGGGCTGATGGCGCCCGCCCTGCGCAAGGCGGGCGCCGAGCGGATCGTCGCCACCACCCACGGGCACGAGGCCGGCTGGGCCCAGCTGCCCGCCGCCCGGCAACTGCTGCGCCGGATCGGGGAGTCGACGGACAGGATCACCTACCTCGGCGAGTACACGCGCTCGCGGATCGCGGGCGCGCTCACGCCGGCGGCCGCCGCGCGGATGGTGCAGCTGCCGCCGGGCGTCGACGAGAAGACCTTCCACCCGGACAGCGGCGGTGACGAGGTGCGGGCCCGGCTCGGGCTGACCGACCGGCCCGTCGTGGTGTGCGTCTCGCGGCTGGTGCCGCGCAAGGGCCAGGACACGCTGATCCGGGCCATGCCGCGCGTCCTAGCCGCCGAGCCGGACGCCGTCCTGCTGATCGTCGGCGGCGGCCCCTACGAGAAGGACCTGCGCCGCCTCGCCCGGGACACCGGCGTCGCCGCCTCTGTGCGCTTCACCGGCGCCGTGCCCTGGGCCGAGCTGCCCGCGCACTACGGCGCCGGGGACGTCTTCGCCATGCCGTGCCGCACCCGGCGGGGCGGGCTGGACGTGGAGGGGCTCGGCATCGTCTACCTGGAGGCGTCCGCGACCGGCCTGCCCGTCGTCGCCGGCGACTCCGGCGGCGCCCCGGACGCCGTGCTCGACGGGGAGACGGGCTGGGTCGTGCGCGGCGACTCGGCGGAGCAGACGGCCGACCGCGTCACCGCTCTACTCGCCGACCCGGAACTGCGCCGCCGGATGGGCGAGCGGGGCCGGTCCTGGGTCGAGGAGAAGTGGCGCTGGGACCTGCTGGCGGAGCACCTGAAGGCGTTGCTGTAACGCGGGGGGTCTCGGCAACGGGGGCCGGGGCATGCGGGTCAGGGGCGCGGGGAACCGCGCGACAAGCCACGACGCACCGGCACCCGCCCACGGTGACAAGGGGGCACCTCCATGGGCGCCCCCCCGCTCGGCTACTTCGCGTAGATCGCCTCGATCTCGTCCGCGTAGTCCTTCGCCACCACGTTCCGCTTCAGCTTCAGCGACGGGGTCAGGTGCCCCGACTCCTCCGAGAACTGGGCGCCCAGCACACGGAACTTGCGCACCGACTCGGCCTTCGACACCGCCGCGTTGCCGTCGTCGACCGCCGACTGGATCGCGGCGAGCAGGTCCGGGTCCTCGCGCAGCGAGGCCACCGTCGAGCCGGCCGGCTTGCCGTGGTCCGCGCACCAGCGGCCGAGGAACTCCTCGTCCACGGTGACCAGCGCGCCCACGAACGGCCGCCCGTCGCCGACCACCATGCACTCCGCGACCAGCGCGTGCGCCCGGATGCGGTCCTCGATCACGGCCGGGGCGACGTTCTTGCCGCCGGCGGTGACGATGATCTCCTTCTTGCGGCCGGTGATGCGCAGGTAGCCGTCCTCGTCGAGGGTGCCGATGTCCCCGGTGTGGAACCAGCCGTCGGCCAGCGCCTCCGCGGTCGCCCCCGGGTTGTTCCAGTACTCCTTGAACAGGTGCTCGCCGTGCAGCAGCACCTCGCCGTCGTCGGCGATGCGCACCACCGAGCCGGGCAGCGGCTGGCCGACCGTGCCGATCTTCTGCCGGTCCCAGGGGTTGAACGCGGTCGCCGCGCAGGACTCGGTCAGGCCGTAGCCCTCCAGGACCGTGAAGCCGATGCCGCGGAAGAAGTGGCCGAGGCGCTCGCCGAGCGGGGCACCGCCGGAGATGGCGTACTCGCCGCGCCCGCCGAGGACCGTGCGGAGCTTGCTGTAGACGAGCCTGTCGAAGACCTTGTGCTTGATCCTCAGACCGACGGACGGCCCCGACGGGGTGTCCAGGGCCTTGCTGTACGCGATCGCCGTGTCGGCGGCCTTGTCGAAGATCCTGCCCTTGCCGTCGGCCTGCGCCTTGGCGCGCGCCGAGTTGTAGACCTTCTCGAAGACGCGCGGCACGCCCAGGATCAGCGTCGGCCGGAACGCGGCCAGTTCGTCGGTGAGGTTCTTGATGTCCGGGACGCAGCCCAGCTTGATCGGCGCGATCATCGGCGCGACCTGGACGAGGCGGCCGAAGACGTGGGCGAGCGGGAGGAACAGCAGGACGGAGCACTCGCCCGTGCGGAACAGCGGGCGCAGGCGCTCGACGACGTTGCCGCACTCGGCGAAGAAGCTGCGGTGGGTGAGCACGCAGCCCTTGGGGCGGCCGGTGGTGCCCGACGTGTAGACGATGGTCGCCGGGTCGTCGGCCTTCGCGATCGAGCTGCGCTCCTCGACCGCCTCGTCGGTGACGTCCCCGCCGAGGCGCCCCAGCTCCTCGACGGCACCGGCGTCGATCTGCCAGACGTTCTTGAGGGCGGGCAGCCGCTCGCGCACCGACTCCACGGCGGCGGCGTGCCCGGCCGACTCCACGACGCACGCCGTGGCGCCCGAGTCGCCGAGGATCCACTGCACCTGCTCCGGCGAGCTGGTCTCGTACACCGGCACGGTGATCGCGCCCGCGCTCCAGATCGCGAAGTCCAGCAGTGTCCACTCGTAGCGCGTACGGGACATCAGGCCGACCCGGTCGCCCGGCTGGACGCCGGAGGCGATGAGGCCCTTGGCGGCGGCGTGCACCTCGGCGAGGAAGGCACGGGCGCTCACGTCCTGCCAGGTGCCGCCGGCCTTGCGGGCGATGACGGCGACGTCCGGATGCTGCGCGGCGTTTCTGCGGACGATGTCGGTCAGATTTCCGTCCGCAGGGACCTCGTACAAAGCCGGAAGGCTGAACTCGCGCAAGACTGCTGCTCCTCATAGGGCGCCGGCGCCACGACGTTGTGTGATGCGACGGTGCGGTCCAAGGCTCGGGCAAGTGCTCGAGGAGAACATGCCGATTCACATGTTGAAATCCTGAGCACGACTGGACTGCCCGGACGTTACCCGCCGGTATGGCGTCTCCGACAGGGGGTCCCCGCGAGATGTTCGCTGCGTCACACGGATGGGGTTTCCTTGGCGCAGAGTAGTCGACACCCGGGGCGACCAGCCAGTAACCGCAGGTCCGGCCGCCACTGTTCACGCGGGGCGCACACACTTACCCTTGATCGCCATGGCACCCACACCGGCCGGCAACACGACCACGCGCGTCCACGTGGTGAGCGACGTGCACGGCAACGCGCGCGACCTGGCCAGGGCCGGCGAGGGCGCCGACGCCCTGATCTGCCTCGGGGACCTGGTCCTCTTCCTCGACTACGCCGACCACTCGCGCGGCATCTTCCCGGACCTGTTCGGCGAGGCCAACGCCGACCGCATCGTCGAGCTGCGCACCGCCCGCCGCTTCGCCGAGGCCCGGGAGCTGGGGGCCCGGCTGTGGGCGGGCGTCGGCGAGAACCGCGGCGCGCTGATCGAGCGGGCGGTGCGCGGGCAGTACGCCGAGCTGTTCGCCGCGTTCCCCACGCCGACGTACGCCACCTACGGCAACGTCGACATGCCGCCCCTGTGGCCGGAGTACGCCGGACCGGGCACGACCGTGCTGGACGGCGAGCGCGTCGAGATCGGCGGCCGGGTCTTCGGCTTCGTCGGCGGCGGCCTGCGCACCCCGATGCGCACGCCGTACGAGATCGGCGACGAGGAGTACGCAGCGAAGATCGAGGCCGTCGGCGAGGTGGACGTGCTGTGCACGCACATCCCGCCGGAGGTGCCGGAGCTGGTCTACGACACGGTGGCGCGGCGCTTCGAGCGCGGCAGCCGCGCCCTGCTGGACGCGATCCGGCGGACCCGGCCGCGCTACGCCCTGTTCGGACACGTGCACCAGCCGCTGGTGCGGCGGATGCGGATCGGGGCGACCGAGTGCGTGAACGTCGGCCACTTCGCGTCGACGGGGAAGCCGTGGGCGCTGGAGTGGTGAGTCAGCGCGGCCGGACTGTCGCAGGCAGGTGGTGACATCCGCCGCTCCGGTGCGCGATAGCCTTCACGCGGCACACGCGTGCGCGCTCCGGCGCACGGCGTACCTCAGTACCGGCCCGCATCTGGAGGAGCCACGGCGATGGCGGAACACACCAGCTCGAGCATCACGATCGAGGCGGCACCGGCCGACGTCATGGAGGTGATCGCCGACTTCGCCCGCTACCCGGACTGGACCGGTGAGGTGAAGGAGGCGCAGGTCCTCGCGGCCGACGCGCAGGGGCGTGCCGAGCAGGTCCGACTCGTCATGGACGCCGGGGCGATCAAGGACGACCAGACGCTGGCGTACACCTGGACCGGTGCGCACGAGGTGTCCTGGACGCTGGTCAAGTCCCAGATGCTGCGCTCGCTCGACGGCTCCTACCTGCTCCGGCCGGCCGGATCGGGCACGGAGGTCACGTACCGGCTCACGGTCGACGTCAAGATCCCGATGCTCGGCATGATCAAGCGCAAGGCCGAGAAGGTCATCATCGACCGCGCGCTGGCGGGCCTGAAGAAGCGCGTGGAGTCGGCCCCGAAGTAGCCGGCCGGCCGGGGCGGCACGCTGCGGGGAGCGGCGCGGCGGTCCGGCGCGGGGGCGGCGGTAGCGTTCAGCCTCATGCGCACCATCCTGATCACGGGTCCGGGCGGCAGCGGTCGTACGACCGTCGCGGCCGCCACCGCGCTCGCCGCCGCCCGTGCCGGCACCCGCACCCTCCTGCTCGGCGCCGACCGCGACGACACCCTCGGCGCCGCGCTCGGGATGCGCACCGGACCCGAACCGGCCCTCGTCGAACCGGGCCTCACCGTCCGGCGGCCCGACGCCGCCCGGGGCTTCCGGGACGGCCTCGCCGCCCTCCAGGACCGCGCCGCCTCCGCCCTCGGCCTGCTCGGCGCCGCCCGCCTGGACGCAGAGGAGCTCACCCCGCTGCCCGGCGCCGAGGAGCTCGCCCTGCTGCGCGCCCTGCGCGACGCCGCCCTCGCCGAGGGCCCCGGCTCCCACGAACTCGTCGTCGTCGACCTCCCGCCCGCCCCGCGCGCCCTCGCCCTGCTCGCCCTCCCCGAGGAACTGCGCCGCTACCTGCGCCGCCTGCTCCCGCCCGAGCGGCAGGCCGCCCGCGCCCTGCGGCCCGTCCTCGGCCGGCTCGCGGGCGTCCCCCTGCCCGCCGAGTCGCTGTACGAGGCCGCCGCCCGCTGGGACCTGGAGCTGGCCGCCGCCGAGTCCGTCCTCGCCGACCGGAACACCGTGGTGCGGCTCGTCGCCGAGCCCGGACCCGCCGGTGCGGACGCCGTGCGCACCGCCGGCCTCGGCCTCGCCCTGCGCGGCCTGCGCGCCGACCTGCTGGTCGCCAACCGCGTCCTGCCCGAGGAGGCCTTCGCGGACGGCTGGTCCGCCGGTCCCCTCGCCCAGCAGCGCAAGGCGCTGGAGGAGTGGGAGGAGGTGTACGACGTCCGGACCGTCACCCACCTCGGACGTGACCCGCGGGGCGCGGACGACCTGGCCGCCCTCGGCGCGCCGGGCGCCGACCGGCCCGCCGCCCCGGTCGAGTGGCCCGTCACCGACCGGCTGGCCGACGACGGCGTGCTCGTCTGGCACATCCCGCTGCCCGGTGCCATACGCGACGATCTCGACCTCGTCCGGCGCGGTGACGAACTCGTCGTCACCGCCGGTCCGTTCCGCCGGATCGTGCCGCTGCCGTCCGCGCTGCGCCGCTGCACCGTCGACGGGGCCGCCCTGCGGGAGGGCACCCTCGCCGTGCGGTTCGCGCCGGACCCCCGGCTGTGGCCGCGCGGACGCTGATGCCGCCGCGCCCGTTCGGGTAACGTCGGAGGGACGAACCGTAGTCAGGAGTCCGTCATGAGCGAAGAGCTCCCCCCGTCCGAGGACGCGCGCCACGACGCGGCCGACGCGGTCGGGCCGGCCGGACCGGCCGGCGAGGCGCGGGCGTCCGACACCGACGCGTGGGCGACCGCCTGCGCGGAGGACCTGGAGGCCGAGAAGGCCCGCCGCCGGTCCGAGTACGGGCCGCAGCCGGGGTCGGCCGCCGAGGAACTGCGCCGGCTCGTCGACACGGTCGCGGAGAAGCTGTCCGGCCTCCAGTCCCCGCTGCTCGGCCAGGTCGCCGGGCCGGCCGCCCAGCAGGTGGTCCGTCAGGTCGTCCAGCAGGCCAAGGCCGCCGTCGAACCGGTCATCGAGCGCAATCCTGATGTTTTCGACCACCTCGCGGCGGCCGGTGGCGAGCTCCTCGCCGCCTACCGCTCCGCCGTCCAGAACCAGGAGCGTCGCTGGACCGCCCGGGCCACCGACGCCGCCGACCCCCGTGACCTGGACGAACCCGGCGACGACGGCGACGGGGGCACCGGCCCGGGGCAGCGTATCGACTTGGACTGAGGCCCCCCTCGGGTACGGTTGGCCGTAGCGGGGCTCGACCGGAACTGAGGGATTCATGGGACTCACCATCGGCGTCGACATCGGCGGCACGAAGATCGCGGCCGGCGTGGTCGACGAGGAAGGCAACATCCTCTCGACCTTCAAGGTGCCGACCCCCACCACACCCGAGGCCATCGTGGACGCCATCGCCTCGGCGGTGGAGGGCGCACGCGCGGGGCACGAGATCGTCGGCGTGGGCATCGGCGCCGCCGGATACGTCAACCGCCAGCGCTCGACGGTCTACTTCGCGCCGAACATCGACTGGCGCAACGAGCCGCTCAAGGAGAAGGTCGAGGCCCGCGTCGGCCTCCCGGTCGTCGTGGAGAACGACGCCAACGCCGCGGCCTGGGGCGAGTACAAGTTCGGCGCCGGCAAGGGCCACCGCAACGTCATCTGCATCACGCTCGGCACCGGCCTCGGCGGCGGCATCATCATCGGCAACAAGCTGCGCCGCGGTCACTTCGGCGTGGCCGCCGAGTTCGGCCACATCCGCATGGTGCCGGACGGACTGCTGTGCGGCTGCGGCTCGCAGGGCTGCTGGGAGCAGTACGCCTCCGGCCGCGCCCTCGTCCGCTACGCCAAGCAGCGCGCCAACGCCACCCCCGAGCGCGCCGAGGTGCTGCTCGCGCTCGGCGACGGCACGCCCGACGGCATCGAGGGCAAGCACATCTCGGTCGCCGCCCGGCAGGGCTGCCCGGTCGCCGTCGACTCCTACCGCGAGCTGGCCCGCTGGGCCGGCGCCGGCCTCGCCGACCTGGCCTCGCTCTTCGACCCGTCCGCCTTCATCGTCGGCGGCGGCCTGTCCGACGAGGGCGACCTGGTCCTCGACCCGATCCGCAAGTCGTACAAGCGCTGGCTGGTCGGCGGCAACTGGCGTCCGGTGGCCGACGTGATCGCCGCCCAGCTCGGCAACAAGGCCGGCCTGGTGGGTGCGGCCGACCTGGCCCGCGAGCCCGACCCGATCATGTAACGACGCTCACGGCACGCCTCCGGTGGCCGCGGGGCGGAGTCCGTTCGGGACTCCGCCCCGCGGGCGCGACAGGCCACGACGTACCGGCAGCCGCCCACACTCCTCGCGGCCAGAGCCGTTGGGCGTACTGTGATCCACATGGAGCCGCTCCCCAACTCCCGCACCGAACCCGACGGTTCCGCCGTCGTCCGGGTCCTCAGCTACAACATCCGCTCGATGCGCGACGACACCGACGCCCTCGCCCGCGTGATCGCCGCCTGCGCCCCCGACCTCGTCCTCCTCCAGGAGGCCCCCCGCTTCTTCCGCTGGCGCAAGAAGCTCACCCGGCTCGCCGCCGCCTCCGGGCTGGTGCTCCTCTCCGGGGGCGCCACGGCCGCCGGGCCGGCGCTGCTGTGCTCCCTGCGGGCCACCGTGGAGCGCACCGAGGACGTACTGCTCCCGCTCACCCCCGGCCTGCACCGCCGCGGCCTCGCCACTGCCGTGGTCCGCTTCGGCGGAGCCCGGCTCGGCGTCGTGAGCTGCCACCTGTCACTGCAGAAGGACGAGCGGCACGCGCAGGCCGGCCTGCTTCTCGACCGGGTCGCCGCCCTGGGCGTGCGGCACGTGGTGGCGGGCGGCGACCTGAACGAACGCCCCGGCGGCCCCACCTTCCGGCGGCTCGGCGACGGGCTGCGGGACTGCTGGACCGCCGCGCCCTGGGGCGGCGAGTACACCTCCACCGCCACCGACCCGCACCAGCGCATCGACGCGGTGTTCACCACCGAGGGCATCGAGGTGCTGGGCTGCGGGGTGCCCGTGGGGCTCCCCGGGGTGGCCGAGGACGACCTGAGGGCGGCCACGGACCACCTTCCGGTCCTGACCGCCCTCCGCGTGCCCGCGGCCTGAGCCCGCCCGGCCCCCGGGCCGAGCCCGGCCTCAGACCACCGCGCCCCGCCCCGGGTCGTCGTCGTCCTCGTCGCCCGTCCGCATCCGCATGACCAGCGTGGCGAAGCCGCCGAGGAAGCCGCCCAGGCTCAGGGTCGTCAGCCACCAGGTCATGTCCCAGCCGAGCACCACCGCCAGCAGGAGCAGCACCGGGCCGCCCAGCACGCCCAGCCAGGCGAACTTCGCCGTGGTGTCGCCCTCGGGCAGCGGCGGCGGCTCGGGCGGCACGAAGTGGCCCTCGTCGTCCTCGCCCGGACCACCGTCGGAGGGCTCGGCGAGACTGTGGTCACGCGGCCCGACACCCGGGGCGAAGGCGACGGAGCTGCCCAGCGGACGCGCCGAGGCCGGCCGCTCCGGCTCGGGGCCGTCGTCGTTCGTCTCCGGCTCCAGCAGGGCCAGGTCCTCCACCGACTTGAACGGCTTGGCCCCCGGCGGGTCCGGCGGCTCCTCCCCGTACCCGGCGACGATCGCCGCCCAGGCCGCGTCCTCGTCGAGGGGCGCGGCCCGCTCCTCCGGCGCGCGCTCCTCCTCGGACCCCCGGCCTTCGGGCCGCTCCCGCCCGGCCTCCCGCTCCAGCTCCCCGTCCACGTCCCGCTCCTCACGCTCCACGTCCCGCTCCTCCCGGTCCTCGCGGTCGGAGTCGTGCTCAGCCACCTGCGGTCGTCCCTTCCCCACCGGCACCCGACTCCGGCTCCCTGACGGAACCGGGCGCCAGCCGGCCGATGAACGCGATGCTCTCCGCGAAGATCCGGTCCGCGTCGTGGTCCAACGTCGCCACGTGGTAACTCTGTTCCAGCAGGACCTCCGTGACGTCCGTCGAGGACACCCGGCCGAGGATGCGCGCCGAGTCCGCGGGCGGCACCACATGGTCCTGCGGGCTGCGCAGCAGCAGCAGCGGCTGCGTGACCTGCGGCAGATCGCCGTCGGCGAGACGGAAGAAGGTGCGCAGCGAGTGGGCCGCGTGCAGCGGCACCCGGTCGTACCCCAGCTCGGTGCTGAGCGGCTTGGCGATGTCGCTGGCGATGCCCTTGGCCGCCGGGACCAGATGGCGCAGCACCGGAAGGGCGTGCTGGGCCACGCCGTGCATCCGGTTCGCCGGGTTGACGACCACCACGCCCGACACCGCGTCGCCGTGCTTCGCGGCGAGCCGCAGCGCCAGGGCCCCGCCCATCGACAGGCCGGCCACGAACACGCGCGCGCAGCGCTCCCGCAGGGCGCGCAGCTCGCGGTCCACCTCCGCGTACCAGTCCTGCCAGCCGGTGACCTGCATGTCCTCCCAGCGGGTGCCGTGCCCGGGCAGCAGGGGCAGCGCGACGGTCAGACCGCGCTCCGCGAGATACCGCCCCCACGGGCGCAGCGACTGCGGGGAACCGGTGAAACCGTGGCAGAGGAGGACGCCGGCCTCCCCGCCCTCGTGGCGGAACGGCTCGGCTCCGGGCAGGACCGGCACGTCTCGGTCTCCTGTCGTCAGGGGGCCGGCACAGCCGGACCGTCGGGTGCAGTGAAGCGTGTGCGGTACTCGCGGGTACTTCACCGTACGCGACCGCACTGACACCGACCAGGGCCGTCGGGGCCATTGACGGTGCCCCGGGATAGGGTCTGACCCACAGACACAGGAGGCACTCGGTTGTTGTACGGCGCGATGAAGGTCACCGTCGGGGGTTCGCTGAAGCTCGCCTTCCGGCCCTGGGTGGAAGGCCTGGAGCACATCCCGGCCGAGGGCCCCGCCATTCTGGCGAGCAACCACCTGTCGTTCTCCGACTCGTTCTTCCTGCCGGCCGTCCTCGACCGCAAGGTGACCTTCATCGCCAAGGCCGAGTACTTCAACACGCCCGGGGTCAAGGGCCGGCTGACCGCCGCGTTCTTCAAGGGCGTCGGCCAGCTCCCCGTGGACCGCTCCGGCGCGCGCGGCGCGGGCGAGGCCGCCATCAGGAGCGGCATAGAGGTCCTGGAGCGCGGCGAGCTGTTCGGCATCTACCCCGAGGGCACGCGGTCCCCGGACGGCAGGCTGTACCGCGGCAAGCCCGGCGGCCTCGCGCGCGTGGCGCTCGCCACCGGCGCCCCGGTCATCCCGGTCGCCATGATCGACACCGAGAAGATCCAGCCGCCGGGCAAGGTGGTGCCGAAGCTGATGCGCCCCGGCATCCGCATCGGCAGGCCCCTGGACTTCACCCGCTACCAGGGCATGGAGCACGACCGCTTCGTGCTCCGCGCGGTGACCGACGAGGTCATGTACGAGATCATGAAGCTCTCCGGCCAGGAGTACGTCGACATGTACGCGACCGCCATGAAGCGGCAGCTCGCGGAGGCGGCGAAGGCCGAGAAGGAGGCGGGCAAGGCGGCGAAGGCCGCGCTCGCGCAGGCGGAGAAGGAACAGACGGCGAAGGAGAAGGCGGCCGAGCGGGACGGCGGCGCCGAGCGGAGCACCGAGCCCTAGCCGGGCCGGGGCCGGGGGCGGGGGCGGGGGGACATGGCCAGGCGCGAGAGAGTCATGAGGATGTCGGTCGAGCAGCCGCTGTGGCGCGCGCTCGCCGGGTACCGCGTGCTCACCATGCTGTACGCGATCGGCTTCTTCACCACCGCCTGGTCCGGCTTCACCCGCCCCTGGCTCGCCGTCGGCTACTACGCCGTCCTCTTCGTCTGGACGCTGGCGACCCTGCCCAGGGTCTCGGGCGCGGCCGGCTGCACCAGGGGCTTCCTCGCCGCCGACCTCACGATCGCCCTCACCGGCATCCTGCTCACCCCCTTCGCCGACGCTCCCGAACGGGTCATGGACGGCGGGCCGACCCTGCCGTCGATATGGACCGCCGGTTCCGTCCTGGCCTTCGCCATCAAGGGCGGCTGGCGCTGGGCGGCCATGGCCTCCACCCCGGTCGCCGTGGCCAACCTCGTCGAACGCGGCACCCCGGCCCGCGACACCGTCCACAACGTGATCCTCGTCTGGGTCGCCTCCATCGCCATCGGCTACGTCGTCGAGGTCGCCCGCGCCTCCGAGCGCACCCTCGCCCGCGCCCTGGAGATCGAGGCGGCGACCAGGGAGCGGGAGCGGCTCGCCCGGGACATCCACGACAGCGTCCTCCAGGTCCTCGCCATGGTGCAGCGGCGCGGCGCCGTCATCGGCGGCGAGGCGGCCGAGCTGGGCCGGATGGCCGGCGAGCAGGAGGTCGCGCTGCGCACCCTGGTCTCCGGCGGCCTGGTCCCCGTCTCCCGGGTGTCGGAGGACACCGCCGAGGGCGCCGTCGTACGGGCGGTGGAGGAACCGGACGAGGACGCCCCGGACGGTCCCGTCGACCTGCGCGCACTGCTCGCCCCGTACGCCGGGGCGCGCGTGAACCTCGCCGAGCCCGGCGCCCCGGTGCCCCTGGCCCCGGCCGCCGCGCGGGAGCTCGCGGCCGCGGTGGGCGCCGCCCTGGACAACGTCCGCAGGCACGTCGGCGAGGACGCGCGTGCGTGGATCCTCGTCGAGGACGAGCCGGACGAGGTGATCGTCACCGTCCGCGACGAGGGCCCCGGCATCCCCGAGGGACGTCTCGCCGAGGCCGAGGGCGAGGGGCGGCTCGGTGTCGCCCTGTCCATCCGGGGACGACTGCGCGACCTCGGCGGCACGGCCGAACTGATCTCGGTGCCCGGACAGGGCACCGAGGTGGAACTCAGGGCGCCGAAGGCGCCGGGCACATCCATGGACACCGGCGGCAGCGCACGGGGGAAGGCGGACCGATGACCGAGCGACAGGATCCGATCAAGGTCATGGTGGTCGACGACCACCCGATGTGGCGCGACGCCGTGGCCCGGGACCTCTCCGAGTCCGGCTTCGAGGTGGTCGCCACCGCCGGCGACGGCGAACAGGCGGTGCGCCGCGCCCGGGCGGCCGCGCCCGACGTGCTCGTGCTCGACCTCAACCTGCCCGGCAAGCCCGGGGTCCAGGTGTGCAAGGAGGTCGTCGGCGCCGACCCGAAGCTGCGCGTCCTGGTGCTGTCCGCGAGCGGGGAGCACGCCGACGTCCTCGAGGCGGTGAAGTCCGGCGCGACCGGGTACCTGCTGAAGTCGGCCTCCACCGGGGAACTGCAGGACGCGGTGCGCCGTACGGCCGTCGGCGACCCCGTCTTCACCCCGGGCCTGGCCGGGCTGGTCCTCGGCGAGTACCGCCGCCTCGCCTCCGAACCGGCCCCCGCCCCGGATACCGGCGAGCCCGGGGCGCCCCGGCTCACCGACCGCGAGACCGAGGTGCTGCGCCTGGTCGCCAAGGGCCTGAGCTACAAGCAGATCGCCGAACGCCTCGTCATCTCCCACCGCACCGTGCAGAACCACGTCCAGAACACCCTCGGCAAGCTCCAGCTCCACAACCGGGTGGAACTGGTGCGGTACGCGATAGAGCGGGGCCTGGACGACGCGTGACCGGAACGGGACGGTGACCGGACGCCCACGGGCAGCACTTCCCCGACCTGTCGGCGGCCGCGGACGGGGCGCCGTATATTCGGCCCGGAGCCCAGCGGAACGGGAGCGGTCATGGAGATCCTGGCCTTCGGCGTCCAGGCCGACGAGAAGCCCCTGATCGAGGAGGCGTTCCTCGGCCACGACGGCGTCCACTGCCTCGACGTCTTCCTCACCGAGGACACCGCCCCCATCGCGGCGGGCCACGAGATCGTCTCCACGTCCGTCAACGCCGACCTCGGCGCACGCGTCCTGGAGATCCTCGCGGCCGGCGGCACCCGGATGGTCGCCCAGCGCTCCACCGGCTTCAACAACGTCGACCTCGACACGGCCGAGCGGCTCGGCATGACCGTGGCCCGCGTCTCCTCCTACTCGCCCCACTCGGTCGCCGAGTTCGCCTGGACGCTCGCCATGGCCGTCAACCGCCGCATCGTGCGGGCCTCCACCCGCACCCGCGACTTCGATTTCCGCCTGCACGGCCTGATGGGCCGCGACCTGCACGGCCGCACCGCCGGCGTCCTCGGCACCGGCAAGATCGGCGAGGCGTTCGCCCGCATCGCCCACGGCTTCGGCATGCGGCTGCTCGGCTGGGACGTCGCCGAGAACCCGGCCTGCCTGGAGCTGGGCATGCGCTACGTCGCCAAGGACGAGCTGCTCGCCGAGTCCGACCTGGTCAGCCTGCACGTCCCGCTGATGGCCGAGACCCAGCACCTGATCGACGCGGACGCCCTGAAGGCGATGAAGGACGACGCCATCCTGGTCAACTCCAGCCGGGGCGGCCTGATCGACACCGCGGCCCTGGTCGGCGAACTGCGCGCCGGCCGCTTCACCGGGGTGGGCCTCGACGTGTACGAGGCGGAGGCGGGCCTGTTCTTCCTCGACAAGTCCCTGGAGGCCATCGCCGACGACACGCTGGCCCGCCTCGTCACCTTCCCGAACGTCCTGGTCACCTCGCACCAGGCCTACTACACCGAGGACGCCGTCCGGCAGATCGTCGACGCCACGGTGCGCAACGTCCTCGACTACCGGGCCGGCCGCCGCTCGGAGAACGTGCTCGTGCCGCGCACCTGACCGGTTAGCTCCCGCACGATCGCCGCGCCGTTCAGCGTCAGCACCGACTCCGGATGGAACTGCACGCCGGCGAAGCCCGGTCCGCGCAGCGCGTGCACCTCTTGCGCGGCACTCCGGCTCACCTCCACGCCGCGCGCGGCCAGCCCGGCGGCCGCCCGGTCGTCGCAGCGGGCCACGAAGCTGTTGTAGAAGCCGACGGTCTCCCGCCGCCCGAACAGGTCGATCCCGGTCTGCGCCCCCTGGAACGGCACCTCCTTGCGGACGATGTCCAGACCCAGCTCGGCCGCGATCAGCTCGTGCCCCAGGCAGACCCCGAGGACACCGTGCCGGCCGTCCCGCAGCACGTCGGCGGTCAGCGCGCGCAGGAAGCGCATCTTCGGATCGGCGGAGTCGCACGGGTCACCGGGACCGGGCCCCAGCACCACCGGGCCCTGGTGCCCGAGCACCGCCTCGCGCAGCCCCGGCTCGTCGTACCGCCGGACGGTGACGCCGAGCCCGGCCGAGCGCAGCACGTGCGCGAGCATCGCGGTGAACGTGTCCTCCGCGTCGACGACCAGGGCCTGCCCGGTGAGCAGGTCCGACGGTTCCCGCATCCGCAGCCAGAACGGCGCCAGCGATGCCCGGCGCCCGTCCAGGGCCGCCCGCACCCGCGGATCGTCGGCCAGCCTCGGTCGCCCGGCCTCAGCACGGGGCCGGGCGGGACGCACCCCCAGCGCCGCCAGCACCCCGGCGGCCTTGGCGTGCGTCTCCGCGACCTCGCCCGCCGGGTCAGAGCCCCGCACCAGCGTGGCGCCGACCGGCACCCGCAGCCGTCCTTCGGCGTCGATGTCCGCCGTACGAATGAGGATGGGCGAGTCGAGGCTCTGCGCACCGCCCGCGTCCCGGCCGAGCAGCGCCAGCGCACCCGCGTAGTAGCCCCGCCCCCCGGCCTCGTGCCGCTCGATGACCCGGCAGGCGTTCTGCACCGGCGAGCCGGTGACCGTCGCCGCGAACATCGTCTCCCGCAGCACCTCCCGCACGTCCAGCGAGGAACGGCCGCGCAACTCGTACTCGGTGTGCGCGAGGTGGGCCATCTCCTTCAGCCGGGGCCCGACGACGACGCCGCCCATGTCGCCGACGGTGCACATCATCTTGAGCTCCTCGTCCACCACCATCGACAGCTCCTCGATCTCCTTGCCGTCGGCGAGGAAGCGCAGCAGGTGCTCCGGGGACGGTCCCTCCGCGGGATAGCGGTACGTGCCGCTGATCGGGTTCATGACGACCGTGCCCCCGGACATCCGCACGTGCACCTCGGGGCTGGCCCCCACCAGCGTCCGGTCCCCGGTGTGCACCACGAAGGTCCAGTACGCGCCCCGCTCGCCCTCCAGCAGCCGCCGGAACAGGGCGAGCGCGTCGGCGCGCCCGAAGCCGGGGACGTGTCCCTCGTACGTCCGCCGGATCACGAAGTTGGCGCCCTCGCCCCGGCCGATCTCCTCGTCCAGCACCCGTCCGACGATCCGCGCGTACTCCTCGTCGTCCACGTCGAAGCCGCCGTCCTCGACCCGCACGTCGTGCGCGGGCAGCTGCTCCAGGGCCTGGTCGAGCGGGATGCCGTACCGCTCCTCGGGGGTCAGCACCAGCAGTGGTGTGCCGTCGTCGCGGACGTCGAAGCCGCGCTCGCGGATCTGCCGGAACGGCACCAGCGCCAGCCCCTCGTCGGGCAGCGCGGCGAGCCGGTCGTGCTCCGTCACCGGGCCGAGCAGCAGCTCCACGGTGTCGTGCGGGTGGCCCGGCGTGCGGCGGCGGAGCAGGGCGAACGGGCGGTCGCCGGCGGTCAGGGCGCGCAGGTCGAACTGTGGCATGGGTCCGTGTCCTTCTCGTTCTCTCGGTGAGAGGAACGGCCCGGACGCGAAAACACCGAAGGCCGCCTCTCGGGCGGCCTTCGCGAAGTCTTGCGTACGCGCAGTCAGTGGGCCGCCGGAGGAGCGGTCCACCACCAGTTCTGGGTCGAGTGCGCGAACATACGGCGCAGCGTACCCCACCGCCGCCCGTCCACAGGGCGTGCACCGTGTCTCACTCCCTGGGCATGCGCCGGGAGCGGTCATCCGACCCCGTAGTGTTGAGGCCGTGACCGTGAACGCTAAGACCAGCCCGAGCGCTGGCAACACCTGGCGAGACCTGCCCGCGGCGCAGCAGCCCGAGTACCCCGACACCGAGGCTCTGCGCGCAGTGATCGCGGACCTCGAGTCGTATCCGCCGCTCGTCTTCGCGGGCGAGTGCGACCAGCTGCGCGCCCGGATGGCGGCCGTCGCCAAGGGAGAGGCGTTCCTCCTCCAGGGCGGCGACTGCGCCGAGGCCTTCGACGCGGTGTCCGCGGACCACATCCGCAACAAGCTCAAGACCCTGCTCCAGATGGGCGCCGTGCTCACGTACGCCGCCTCGGTGCCCGTGGTGAAGGTCGGCCGGATCGCCGGCCAGTACTCCAAGCCGCGCTCCAAGCCGACCGAGACCCGCGACGGCGTCACGCTGCCGACCTACCGCGGCGACTCCGTCAACGGCTTCGACTTCACCGAAGAGGCCCGGATCCCGGACCCCGAGCGGCTCAAGCGCATGTACCACGCGTCGGCGTCCACGCTGAACCTGGTGCGTGCCTTCACCACCGGCGGCTACGCCGACCTGCGCCAGGTGCACGCCTGGAACCAGGACTTCGTGAAGTCGTCCCCGTCCGGCCAGCGCTACGAGCAGCTCGCCCGGGAGATCGACAGCGCCCTGAACTTCATGCGGGCCTGCGGCACGGACCCGGAGGAGTTCAAGACCGTCGAGTTCTACTCGTCGCACGAGGCGCTGCTGCTCGACTACGAGTCGGCGCTCACCCGCGTCGACTCCCGCACCGGTCAGCTCTACGACGTCTCCGGGCACATGGTGTGGATCGGTGAGCGCACGCGGCAGCTGGACCACGCGCACATCGAGTTCGCCTCGAGGATCCGCAACCCGATCGGCATCAAGCTCGGCCCGACGACGACGGCCGAGGAGGCGCTGCAGTACATCGAGCGTCTCGACCCGGACCGCGAGCCCGGCCGGCTGACCTTCATCGTCCGGATGGGCGCGGACAAGATCCGCGACAAGCTCCCCGAGCTGGTCGAGAAGGTCACCGCCTCCGGTGCCACCGTCGCCTGGATCACCGACCCGATGCACGGCAACACCTACGAGGCGGCCTCCGGCCACAAGACCCGCCGCTTCGACGACGTGCTCGACGAGGTCAAGGGCTTCTTCGAGGTCCACAAGTCGCTCGGCACCCACCCGGGCGGCATCCACGTGGAGCTCACCGGCGACGACGTCACCGAGTGCGTGGGCGGCGGCGACGAGATCTTCGTCGACGACCTGCACCAGCGCTACGAGACGGCCTGCGACCCGCGCCTGAACCGCAGCCAGTCGCTCGACCTGGCGTTCCTGGTGGCGGAGATGTACCGGGACCAGTGACGGTCCGCCCCCGACCGGGCGGCGGGCACACGGAATGGGGCGCGGGTCACATACGATCCGTGCCCCCTCCGCTTTTGCGGCTCCCGCGTGATGGGTAAGGTTAGGTTTGCCTCACCGACCAGTCGGGTCCCCGGTCGTCGGTACGGCACGACCCAGTACCCCGCTCGGGAGGTGAACCGCGTGTTCGTCTGCAGCTGCTTCGGTGTCACCGAGGAACAGGTGAAGGGCCACGCGGAGGCCGGCGCCTGCACGCCCCGGCAGATCGCGTCCGCCTGCAAGGCCGGCACCGACTGCGGCGGCTGCGTACGGCGCATCCAGGCGCTGCTCGGCCGCGGCGCCTGCCCCCGCCGGCAGCTCGCCGACCAGGGGGAACCGGTCCTCTCGGAGATTCCGGAAGCCGCCTAGACCAGCTTCGGTCCCGACGGGTCGGGCTGGGACTGCTCGATGACCGTCGACAGGTAGAGCGACTCGCCCAGCTTGTCGATCAGCTCCAGCTGGGTGTCGAGGTAGTCGATGTGGTGCTCCTCGTCGGCGAGGATCGCCTCGAAGACGTTGGCCGACGTGATGTCGTTCTTGGCCCGCATCACCTCGACGCCCCGGCGCAGCCGGTCGATGGCCTCGACCTCGATCTCCCGGTCGGCCTGGAACATCTCCGTCACGCTCTGGCCGACCCGCACGTGGAACAGGCGCTGGTAGTTGGGCAGGCCGTCGAGAAGCAGGATGCGGTCGGTGAGGAGTTCGGCGTGCCGCATCTCGTCGAAGGACTCGGCGCGCGTGTACTCCGCGAGCTTGGTCCAGCCCTTGTGGTCCTGCAGCTTCGAGTGCAGGAAGTACTGGTTGATCGCGGTGAGCTCGGCGGTCAGCTGCTCGTTGAGGAACTCGAGGACCTCGGGGTCGCCCTGCATCGCGTAAGGCTCCTTCCACGCGGGAACTGGCGGGTTGCGCCGCATGATTGCACCGGCATCGAAGATCGTCCAGTAAGTCTTGACTTAGTAAGTACGTACAGACTTAGAAAGAAATGCCCTTTTTGATCGCGTGTACCCGCATGTAAGGGGGCCGTGTCAGGGGCATCGGTCCGGGTCTGTCAGGATGGAGGCATGGGTCAGCCGGTGGAACACGGGTCGGGAGAGGGCGGTTCGGGGAAGACGCCGCAGGTCGAGCTTCCGCCGGGACAGCGGCTCCAGCGCGGCTGGCCGGTCACCCACTACGGTCCGGTCCCCAAGTTCCGGCCCGAGCGGTGGGAGTTCCGGGTCTTCGGCGCCACCGCCGGCGGCGACAAGCACTGCTGGACCCACGAGGAGTTCACCGCCCTGCCGTACACCACGGTCGTGGCCGACCTGCACTGCGTGACGAAGTTCAGCATGCTCGGCTCCGAGTGGGGCGGCGTGCCGGCCCGCACGATCCTCGAGATCGCCCCGCCCGCGCCCGCCGTCACCCATGTGATGGTGTGGGCGGAGTACGGATTCAGCTCCAACCTCCGGCTGTCCGACTTCGCCGCCGAGCGGACCCTGTTCGCCACCCACAAGGACGGCGAGCTGCTGACCGCCGAGCACGGCTTCCCGCTCCGCCTGGTCGTCCCCCACCTGTACGCCTGGAAGGGCCCGAAGTGGGTCCGCGGCATCGAGTACATGACCGCCGACCGCCGCGGCTTCTGGGAGGAGCGCGGCTACCACAACATCGGCGACCCGTGGCGGGAGCAGCGCTACTCCTACCAGGAGGAGCCCGGGGACGGCCCCGGGCTCTGACCCGGCCGCCGGATCAGCCGTCGCGCAGCTTCTTCAGCCGCTCCACGTCCGCGGCGTGCCCCTCCTTGCCGCCCGGTGTCTCGATGACCAGCGGCACGCCCTCGGTCGCCGGGTGCGTCATCAGTGCCCGGAACGGGTCCTCGCCGATGTGGCCGGCGCCGATGTTCTCGTGGCGGTCCTTGTGCGCGCCCGCCACGTCCTTGGAGTCGTTGGCGTGGATCAGCTTCAGCCGCCCCTCGCCGACGGTGTCCACCAGCAGGTCCAGCGTCCGGTGCATGCCGGCCGGGCCGGTCAGGTCGTGCCCGGCGGCGAAGATGTGGCAGGTGTCCAGGCAGACGCCCAGCTTCGGATGGGCGTCCAGCGCCTCGAAGTAGGGCCCGAAGTCCCAGGTCCGCGAGCACAGGGAGGCGCCCTGTCCGGCGGTCGACTCCAGCAGCAGGTACGGGTCGTCGTCGTGGGTCAGCTCCTCCAGCAGCGGCAGCATGAACTCCCGCACCTGCTTCAGGGCCACGGAACGGTCCCGTCCGCCGGTCGCGCTGCCGGTGTGCACGACCACCCCGAGCGCCCCGATCTCGCGCCCGCGCCGCAGCGAGTGCCGCAGCGACTCCACCGACCGCTCCACCGTCGCCTCGGTGTGCGACCCGAAGTTGATCAGGTACGGCGCGTGCACGTACGCCGGGATCGACTCGGTGGCGCAGGCCTCCCGGAACGCCTCGTCCTGCTTCGGGTTGCCGGCCGGGGTGGCCCAGCCGCGCGGGTTGGCGACGAAGACCTGCACGGCCTCCGCCCGCAGGTCACGGGCGTAGGACAGGCCGACGGAGTGCAGGCCGCCGGCCACGGGCACGTGACCGCCGACCGGGTTGCGCGGGAGGGCGGACTGTTGACTGTTCACCCGTTCAGGGTGTCATGCCCGGTCAGGGGTCCGGACCGTGAGAGCCGTCACCTGATGGTGATCTTGATGGTGGAGCCCTTGGGCGCCGTGTCCCCGCCGTCGACGGACTGGTCCTTCACGGTGTCGCCGAACAGCCCGAGCAGCCCGCGGTCCTCCTTCACCCCGAACCCGGCGTCCTCCAGCTTCCGCTTCGCGTCGTCCACGCTGTCGCCCACCACGTCCGGCACCTCGATCATCTCGGGGCCCTTGGACACGGTCAGCGTCACCGTGTCGCCCTCGGCGGCCCGGCTGCCGGCGTCCGGCGTCTGCCGGGCGACCTGCCCCTCGTCGTACTCGGAGGTGACCTGCTCGGTGGCGACCTTCACCTTCAGGCCGGCGTCCGTCAGCTCGGCCCTCGCGTCCGCCAGGTCCTCGCCGGTCACGTCCGGCACGTCGATCGGGCGGCCCTTGCTGACCACGAGGGCGACCGCCGAGCCCGCGCGCACCTCGCTGCCCGTCCCCGGGTCCGTGGAGATCACGAGGCCCCTGGGGACGTCCTCGCTGAACGCCCGGGTCACCATGCCCGGCTCCAGCCCCTCGTCCTCGAGCAGGGTCCGCGCCCGGTCCAGCTTGTAGCCCTGCACGTCCGGCAGCTTCACGGTGTCGGGACCGTCGGAGATCGTGAACGACACCGAGTCGTTCCGGCGGATCCGGGTGCCGACCCCGGGGTCGGTGCTGATGACGGTGCCCCGCTCGACCGTGTCGCTGTAGGCGTGCCGGACCGCGCCGACGTCGAGCCCGGCCTCCTCCAGCCGGTCCTCGGCCTGCGCCTGGGTCTTCGACAGCAGCGGTGGCACCTTGGTGAACTGGCCGGAGTTGATGTACCAGACGCCCGTGCCGACGCCGAGGACGAGCAGCACGGCGACGACGAGGGCCACCGGCCCGCGCTTCAGCCGCGGGCGGCGGCTCCGGGGCGGCAGCGGCGGCTCCGCCGCCAGCCGGCTGGTGCGGTGCACCCCGTCGGCGCCGGGGACGCCGGCCGGGCCGGCGGGCGGGTCGACGTCCTCGTTCACCGGCAGCGCCCGGGGCAGTGTCAGGGCGCGCGGGATCACACTCGTGCGGTCCTCGGCGTTGTCGTGGTCCGCGGCGAGAGCCTGCGGGGGCACCGCGTCCAGCTGCTCGGCGGTCAGCGCCGCACGCGCCTCACGGGCCCGTGCCAGCAGCGCCACGGCGTCGTGCGGGCGGACCTCCGGGGTGCGCGCGGTCGCCGAGGCGACCAGGTCGTCCAGCGGATACGCCATCCCCGGGACGGCGGCCGACGGCGGCGGCACGTCCTCGTGGAGGTGCTTGTAGAGGATCTGGGCGGGGGAGTCCCCCTCGTGCGGCTTGCCGCCGGTCAGCATCTCGTACAGGACGACACCGCACGCGTACACGTCGACCCGCGGATCGGCGGTGCCGTCCTCGATCTGCTCGGGCGCCAGGTAGGAGACCGTGCCCAGCACCGACCCGGTGGTGCTGGTGACCGTGTCCACGGCCCGCACCAGCCCGAAGTCGGCGACCTTGACCCGGCCGTCGTCCCCGATCAGCACGTTCTCCGGCTTCATGTCCCGGTGCACGAACCCGGCCCGGTGCGCGGCGCCCAGCGCGGCCAGCACCGGCTCCAGGATGTCCAGCGCGGCCCGCGGCTGGAGCGCCCCGCGCTCGCGCAGCACGTCGCGCAGGGTGCAGCCGGCGATGTACTCCATGGCCAGATAGACGTACGCCCCCTCGGCCCCCTGGTCGAAGACCTGGACGACGTTGGGGTGGTCGAGCCGCGCCACCGACTTGGCCTCGCGGATGAACCGCTCCACGAAGGTGGCGTCGGTGGCGAGCGTCGGGTGCATCACCTTCAGCGCGAGCACGCGGTCCAGGCGGGTGTCCACGGCCCGGTAGACCGTGGCCATCCCGCCGACCGCGATCCGCGCCTCGACGCGGTACCGGCCGTCGAGCACCTGCCCGACGAGAGGGTCCTGAAGGGTCGTGTCCACGCAGGCGAGTGTACGAGCCGCCGCGGACACCCGGCGGCCACGTCCGGATCCGCGGCGGTACTGAAGCGGACCTGTGACGCTTCCCACCCCACGCCCCGGCCGGCCGCCCGCGGCGGGTCACCCCCGCACGGGCTCACCGGAAAGCGGGCCGCTCCGGATCCAGCACCGCCAGGCCCTCCGCGGGAGACGACGCCTCCGCGAAGTGCCGGCGCGGAATCCGCCCGGCCCGCCGGGCCAGCCTCCCCGCCTCCACCGCGGAGCGCATCGCGGCGGCCATCAGCACCGGCTCCTGCGCCCGCGTCACCGCCGAGGCCAGCATCACCCCCGCACAGCCCAGCTCCATCGCCAGAGCCACGTCCGACGCCGTACCGGCCCCCGCGTCCAGGATCACCGGCACGCGCGCGTGCTCCACGATCAGCTGGAAGTTGTGCGGGTTGCGGATGCCGAGCCCCGATCCGATCGGCGACCCGAGCGGCATGATCGCCGCGCACCCGACGTCCTCCAGCTTCCGGGCGAGGACCGGGTCGTCGTTCGTGTACGGCAGCACCGTGAAGCCGTCGTCCACCAGCGTCTCCGCCGCGTCCAGCAGCTCGATCGGGTCCGGCAGCAGGGTGCGCTCGTCGGCGACGACCTCCAGCTTCACCAGGTCCGTGCCCAGCGCCTCGCGCGCGAGGCGCGCGGTGAGGACCGCCTCCCCGGCGGTGAAGCAGCCGGCCGTGTTCGGCAGCACCCGGATGCCGAGCTTCTCCAGCACCGACAGCACCGACCCGTGCACGGACGGGTCCACCCGGCGCATCGCGACGGTCGTCAGCTCCGTCCCGGACGCCACCAGCGCGCGCTCGAGCACGTCCGGGCTGGGTGCACCGCCGGTGCCCATGATCAGGCGGGACGTGTAGGCAGTACCGCCGAGAACGAAGGGATCGTCGGCCATGGGTCAGCCTCCTTGGACGGCGGTGAGGACTTCGACGCGGTCGCCGTCGGACAGGGCGGTGGCGGACCACTGCGCGCGCGGGACGACGGTCTCGTTCAGGGCGGCGGCCACTCCGGACGGCGCCGCGGTGAGCGTGCGCACCAGGGCGTCCAGGGCGGTGCCGGGAGCCACCTCGCGCGGCTCCCCGTTGACGCGGACGTTCATACGGTCCCCTCCGTGAGTGCGGGGGCGGCACTGAAGCGCCGCGGAGTGAAGGGGCGGGCCTCCTCCGGGAGCTCCCCGGTGGTCAGGACGTCCGCCATGACGTCGCCGGTGACCGGGGTCAGCAGCACGCCGTTGCGGTAGTGCCCGGTGGCCAGCAGCAGCCCCTCCGGCCCGGCCGGGCCGAGCAGCGGGGCGTTGTCCGGGGAACCGGGGCGCAGACCCGCCAGCGTCTCCGTGAGGGGCAGTTCGGTGATGCCGGGGACCAGCTCGTGGGCGTCGCGCAGCAGCTCGTAGACGCCGCCCGCGGTCACCGTCGTGTCCCAGCCCAGCTCCTCGCTGGTGGCGCCGACGACCAGCTCGCCGCTCTCCCGGGGCACCAGGTAGAGCGGGTTGCCGCGCACCACGGCACGCACCGTCCGGCTCAGCAGCGGCCCGCGCGTCCGCGGCATGGTCAGGCGCAGCACCTGCCCCTTCACCGGCCGGACCGGCGGCAGTACGTCGTCCGGCACGCCCGCCAGCCGCCCGCTCAGGCTGCCTCCGGCCAGCACCACCTGCCCGGCCTCCAGCGCCGTCCCGTCGGCCGTGACGACGCCGGTCGCCCGGTCCCCGGCGAGGGTGAGCCGGTCGGCCCACACCCGGTGGAGGACCACGCCCGAGCGCTCGCAGGCGGCCAGCAGCGCGCCGGCCAGGCGGCGGGGGTCGATCTGGTGGTCGCCGTCCACCCGCAGCCCGCCGCGCACGCCCGGCGCGAGCATCGGTTCCAGGCGCCGGCACTCGCGGCCCGACAGCCACTCGGACTCCAGGCCCGAGCGCTCCTGCAGCGCGTGCAGTTCCCGCAGGTGGGCCCGGTCGTCGGCGTCCATCGCGACGGCCAGGGTGCCGCAGCGGCGGTACCCGAGGCCGTGGCCCGTGAGGTCGGTCAGCTCGGCGGCGAACTCCGGGTAGCGGCGGGCCGAGGCGAGGTTCAGCGCGAGCAGCGTCTGCTCGCCGTAGTGCAGCTCCGTGACGGCGGCCAGCATCCCGGCCGCCACCCGGGCGGCCCCGCCGCCCGGGTCGGGGTCCACGAGGGCCGTGGCGAGCCCGCGCTGCGCGGCCCGCCAGGCGGTGACCAGGCCGATGATCCCGCCGCCCACGACGAGCACGTCCGGCGTACGCGCGGACGTGCGGGACGACGACGGTACGGACGGTGCGTTCGGTGGGGACGACATGGGCGTCCAGCCCCTCCCTTCGCCGGCATGACCCGGATCAGGTTCGTACGGTCGGAGGCCGCCAGCCTCCCTCTCAGCCCGGTGCGTCCGGGCTCCCGCGAGTGCTTTACGTTGGCCACCCTAGCCCGCAGCGCGCCGAACTCGTAAGGGAGTCCCCACCGTGGCCCGTTCGCTCGACGGTCTCGTCCTCGCACCGGTCGCCGACCAGGCCCCCGGCCAGGTCGGGACCCGCACCCGGTTCACCTACCACGAGGAGGACGGGGCGGTCTGGGCCGAGTACGCGGGCGGCGACGTCGTCCGCGGCCGGCTGGTGGGCACCCGCGCGGGCGACCGGCTCGACTTCCGCTACGTCCAGCTCAGGACCGACGGCAGCACGTCGTCGGGGCACTGCGTCTCGACGGTCGTCGACCTGCCCGACGGGCGGGTGCGCCTGGAGGAGAGCTGGGAGTGGGAGTCCCGGCGGGGGAGCGGGACGAGCGTTGTGGAGGAGATCACCGCACACGGGGACTGACCGTCGATTTGCCGGGTGTCTAAGGTGATCAGGTGAACGAGCAGACGCAGGAGCGGGGAGCGGACGCGGAGCGTCGCGTGGTCGTCGTCGGTGCGGGCATGGCGGGCGTGCAGACCGCGGTCGCCCTGCGCGAGCAGGGCTTCACCGGCACGGTGACACTGATCGGCGCCGAACCCCACCAGCCGTACGACCGCCCCCCGTTGTCCAAGGCCGTCCTGCTCGGCACGGCCGAGGGCTCCGCCTTCGACGTCGACTTCGAGGCGCTCGGCATCGAGCTGCGGCTCGGCTGCGAGGCGCTCGGCGTCCGCCCCGGCACACACGTCCTGGACACCTCCGCCGGGCCCGTGCCGTACGACGTCCTGGTGGTCGCGACCGGCGCCGAACCGGTCCTGCTGCCCGGCGCCGAGGACGTCCCCGGCGTGCATCTGCTGCGCACCCTGGACGACGCCGAGCGGCTGCGTCCGGTGCTCGCCCGGCAGCACGACATCGTGGTCGTCGGCGCGGGCTGGATCGGCGCCGAGTTCGCCACCGCCGCGCGCGAGGCGGGCTGCGCGGTGACCGTCGTGGAGGCCGCCGACCGGCCCCTCGCCGGTGCCCTGCCCGCCGAGGTCGCCGCCCCCATGACCGCCTGGTACGCCGACGCGGGCGCCGTCCTGCGCACCGGCGCGCGCGTGGAGCGCGTCGAGCCCGGCCACGTCGTCCTCGACGACGGCTCGCGACTGCCCGCCGGCGCCGTGGTCGTCGGCATCGGAGCCCGGCCCGCCACCGCCTGGCTGGCCGGCTCCGGCGTCGAGCTCGGCCCGCAGGGCGAGATCCTGGCCGACGACCGCCTGCGCACCTCCGTGCCGGACGTCCACGCGGTCGGCGACTGCGCCTCCTTCCCCTCCGGCCGCTACGGGGAGCGCCTGCTCGTCCACCACTGGGACAACGCCCTCCAGGGCCCGCGCACGGTCGCCGCCGACATCGTCGGCGCCGCCACCGGCGAGGTCCCGCCGGTCTACGACCCGGTGCCGTACTTCTGGTCCGAGCAGTTCGGCCGGTTCGTCCAGTACGCGGGGCATCACACGTCCGCCGACACCACCCTGTGGCGCGGCGACCCCTCCGGCCCGGCCTGGACGGTCTGCTGGCTGCGCGACGAGCGGCTGATCGCCCTGCTGGCGGTGGGCCGCCCCCGCGACCTGGCCCAGGGCAGGCGCCTGATCGAGGCGGGCGCGCGGATGGATCCGCGGCTGCTCGCCGACCCCGCGCGGCCGCTCAAGGCGGCGACGGCGTAGTCCGCCGCCGGCCTCTCGGGGCGGGTCCGGCTTCCCGGTGTCAGCGGCAGATGGCAGGCTGGAGGCGTGACCGAGATTGACGCAAAGACCGATGCTCTCGTACCCGCCTGGCTCACCGTCCCCGACATCGCCGAGATGCTCGGCGTCGAGGTGACCCGGGTGCGGCAGCTGATCAAGGAAGGCCAGCTCATCGCCGTACGCCGCGGCGAGAACCGCGCGCTGCACGTCCCGGCGGCCTTCATCGACGAGGACAAGGTCGTCAAGGGCCTCGTCGGGACCCTGACCCTGCTGCGGGACGACGGCTTCACGGACGAGGAGATGCTCGAGTGGCTCTTCACCCCGGACCCGACCCTGCCCGGCACCCCCGCCCAGGCGCTGAGCGAGAATCGCGGCACGGAGGTGAAGCGCCGCGCCCAGGCGCTCGCCGTCTGACCTGACACACCGCCGGCGGGGGGGGCCCCCCGGCCCCCCCCCCGCTTCGGCGTTCCCACCCCCTGCCCGCCCGCTTCCGTCCGGCCACCCCCGCCGGACCGCCCGCATCCGCGCCGGCCACCCGCCCGACCGCTCCGGCCCCCTGGCGTCACCCTCCGCCACCCCGCGTTCGCGCCCGGCAAGCCCCGGGCCGTCGTCCGCGTCACCTTGCTCACGGGCGGATAACAAGGTGGACAGAAGGGGTTTTCAGGCAGGTCTACGCGCGTTAATCTGCGGCGAAGCCAGCGCCGAAGCCGAACCGTACGGCGCTTGTACGACAGGAGCTCCACAATGCGCCGGATTTCCCGGATCACGGTCGCAGGCGCAGCGACCGCCTCCCTGGCCCTCGCCCTCGCCGCCTGCGGCGGTACCTCGACCTCCTCCGGGTCGTCGGACTCGAAGGGCGACAAGGGTCTCGCCATCGCCTACGACGTCGGCGGCAAGGGCGACCAGTCCTTCAACGACGCCGCCTACTCGGGCCTGGAGCAGGCGAAGAAGGAGTTCGGCTACGCCACGGCCGACATCGAGCCCACCGAGGGCGAGACCGACGCCGACAAGGAGCAGCGCCTCGCGTCGCTGGCGAAGCAGGGCTACAACCCGGTCATCGGCGTCGGCTACGCGTACGCCACCGCCATGAAGAACGCGGCCGAGAAGTACCCGGACACCACCTTCGGCATCGTGGACGACTCCCAGATCCAGGCCAAGAACGTGGCCGACCTGGTCTTCAGCGAGGAGGAGGCCTCCTACCTCGCCGGTGTCGCCGCCGCCAAGAGCACCAAGACCAACACGGTCGGCTTCGTGGGCGGCGTGGACGTTCCGCTGATCCACAAGTTCCAGGCCGGCTTCGAGCAGGGTGTCACCGACACCAACCCGAAGGTCAAGGTGCTGTCGCAGTACCTGACGCAGACGGCGGAGGAGGGCGGCTTCTCCAGCCCCGACAAGGGCAAGACCGCCGCCGAGGGCCAGATCGAGAAGAAGGCCGACGTCGTCTACGCCGCCGCCGGCCTGTCCGGCCAGGGCGTCATCGAGGCCGCCTCCGCCCACAAGATCTGGGCGATCGGCGTCGACTCCGACCAGTACAAGCAGGAAGCCCTCGCCAAGTACAAGGACTCCATCCTGACGTCGGCCACCAAGGACGTCGCCAAGGCCGTGTACAACCTTGCGAAGTCGGTCAAGGACGGCAAGCCCGTGACCGGTATCGTCAAGGGCGATCTGAAGTCCGGCGAGGTCGGTCTGTCGGTCTCCAACCCGAAGTTCGCGGGCAACGCCGACCTCCAGGCGGCCGTCAAGGCGGCCCAGGAGAAGATCGTCAGCGGTGAGATCAAGGTCAAGAGCAGCTGAACTGAGCTGAGCACCACCTCGAACAGTGTGTAACCGCGGGGTTGCGCCGCTCGGCGGGGTACGGGGAGTCGGCCTCCTCGTACCCCGTCGTGCCGATGTGCCGCCGCTTCAGATGCCGTAGGGGCGCTACGCGCGTAGACGACCCCCGTCCCCAGGAGAGTGCGCCATCAACGCGTCCAGCAGCCCTCCGGCCGGAGCGGCGGTCAACGAATCGGTGACCGCCGTCGAACTCGCCGGGATCACCAAGCGTTTCCCCGGTGTCGTGGCCAACCACGACATCCACCTCACCGTCCGCAGGGGCACCGTCCACGCCCTCGTCGGCGAGAACGGGGCCGGCAAGTCGACGCTGATGAAGATCCTCTACGGCATGCAGAAGCCGGACGAGGGGACCATCGCGATCGACGGCGAGCAGGTCTCCTTCTCGTCGCCCGCCGACGCGATCGTCCGCGGCATCGGCATGGTGCACCAGCACTTCATGCTCGCCGACAACCTCACGGTCCTCGAGAACGTGGTGCTCGGCAGCGAGAAGCTCCACGGCATCGGCGGCAGGGCCCGCCGCAGGATCAAGGAGATCTCCGAGCGGTACGGCCTCGGCGTGCGCCCCGACGTCCTGGTCGAGGAGCTCGGGGTCGCCGCCCGCCAGCGCGTGGAGATCCTCAAGGTCCTCTACCGCGGCGCCCGCACGCTGATCCTCGACGAGCCGACGGCCGTCCTGGTGCCGCAGGAGGTGGACGCCCTCTTCGACAACCTGCGCGAGCTCAAGGCCGAGGGGCTGTCCGTCATCTTCATCTCCCACAAGCTGGGCGAGGTCCTCTCCGTCGCGGACGACATCACGGTCATACGCCGCGGCACGACGGTCGGCACGGCCGTGCCCGCCGAGACCACCCCGCGCCAGCTCGCCGAGCTGATGGTCGGCAGCGAGCTGCCGACGCCGGAGACGGCGGAGTCCACGGTCACCGACCGCCCGGTCCTCGCCGTCGACACGCTGCGCCTGGTGGCGCCGGGCGGCAAGGCCCTGCTCGACGACGTCACCTTCACCATCCACGCCGGTGAGGTGCTCGGCATCGCCGGCGTCGAGGGCAACGGCCAGACCGAGCTGGTCGACGCGCTGATCGGCCTCAAGCACGCCGACTCCGGCTCCATACGCTTCCTCGGTGAGGACATCACCTCCCTGCCGACCCGCAAGCGCCGCGAGCAGGGCGTCGGCTACATCCCCGAGGACCGCCACCGCCACGGCCTGCTCCTCGAGGCCCCCCTGTGGGAGAACCGCATCCTCGGCCACGTCACCGAGAAGCCCAACAGCAAGGGCTTCTGGCTGGACCCGAAGGGCTCCCAGGAGGACACCCGCCGCATCGTCGAGGCGTACGACGTCCGCACCCCCGGCATCGACGTCACCGCCGCCTCCCTGTCCGGCGGCAACCAGCAGAAGCTGATCGTCGGCCGCGAGATGAGCCACAAGCCGCGCTTCCTGATCGCCGCCCACCCCACCCGCGGTGTGGACGTCGGCGCACAGGCCGCGATCTGGGACCACATCCGCGAGGCCCGCCGCGAGGGCCTGGCCGTACTGCTGATATCCGCCGACCTGGACGAGCTGATCGGCCTGTCCGACACCCTCCGGGTGATCTACGACGGCAAGCTGGTCGCGGACGCCGACCCGGCCACCATCACCCCCGAGGAGCTCGGCTCGGCGATGACCGGTGCCGCCTCCGGACACCTGGAACACGACGAGACCCCCGAGATCCGCAAGTCTCCCGGGTCTCCGGAAGACGAGGCCCGCTGATGAAGAAGTTCGACAAGGAGCGCGTGCTCCTCGCGGTGGCCGGGCCGGTCATCGCGCTCGCCGTGGCCTTCGTGCTCAGCGCGATCGTCCTGGTCGCCTCGGGCAAGAACCCCGTCGAACCGTTCGCCCTGATGTTCGAGCAGGCCGGTTTCTCCGACATCCA
Organism: Streptomyces sp. NPDC127100; assembly: GCF_042724095.1. NCBI lineage: Bacteria > Bacillati > Actinomycetota > Actinomycetes > Kitasatosporales > Streptomycetaceae > Streptomyces > Streptomyces sp. NPDC127100. The sequence continues at coordinate 29,283 of NZ_JBHXFL010000032.1, read as the reverse complement.
GGTCCTGATCGTCAACCAGGCGTCGATGTACTACATCGCGGCCCTCGCGGTCGCCATCGGCTTCCGGATGAACCTGTTCAACATCGGCGTCGACGGCCAGTACCAGCTCGCCGCGATGACGGCCGCCATCGTCGGCGCCCACGCCGACCTGCCGGCGTTCCTCCAGGTGCCGCTGCTGCTCCTGACCGCCGTGTGCACCGGTGCCTTCTGGTCCGGCATCGCCGGTGTCCTCAAGATCACCCGCGGCGTCAGCGAGGTCGTCGCGACGATCATGCTCAACGCGATCGCCACCGCCGTCATCGGCTACCTGTGGCTGCCGGACGTCTTCGGCGTCAAGATCGGCAACAACAACACCACCGGCGAGATGCACGACTCCGGCTGGATCCCCGGCATCGACACGGGCGCGGCCGGCGAGATCTACGGCCTGGTCCTCCTCGCGGTGCTGCTCGGCATCGGCTACTGGGTCGTCCTCAACCGCACCCGCTTCGGCTTCGACCTGCGCGCCTCCGGCGCCTCCGAGTCCGCCGCCGCGGCCAGCGGTGTCGACCCCAAGCGCATGGTGCTCACCGCCATGCTCATCTCCGGCGGCCTCGCCGGACTCGCGGGCCTGCCGATCCTGCTCGGCGCCACCCACACCTACAGCCTCAACTTCCCCACCGGCATCGGCTTCCTCGGCATCGGCATCGCCCTGCTCGGCCGCAACAGCCCGGTCGGCATCGCCTTCGCCGCCCTGCTGTGGGCCTGGCTCGACAAGGCCTCGCCCGAGCTGGACTTCCACGGCTACGACAAGGAGATCGCGGTCATCATGCAGGGCCTGATCGTCCTCTCCGTGGTCGTCTCCTACGAGGCCGTCCGCGAGTGGGGCCTGCGCCGCCAGCAGCGCCGGGTCGGCGCGGAGCTGGCCGCCGGTCACGTCCTGGGCGCCACCGACAACTCGAAGAAGGAGGTGGCCGGCCGATGACCGCTCCGACCACAGCGACCGACGTCAACCAGCCCTCGCTGCAGCCCGGGGCGCCGACCGGCCGCCGCATGTCGTGGCCCGTGCTGCTCCTGGTCATCGCCGGAGCCCTGGCGCTGACCTCGCTCGTCCGCATCATCACCGGCGCCGACGGCATCACCAACGTCAGCCAGATGTCCACCGCGCTCCAGCTCGCCGTGCCGATCGGCCTGGCCGGCCTCGGCGGCCTGTGGGCCGAGCGCGCGGGCGTCGTCAACATCGGCCTCGAGGGCATGATGATCCTCGGCACCTGGTTCGGTGCCTGGGCCGGCTTCCAGTGGGGCCCGTGGACCGGTGTCCTCGTCGGCATCGTCGGCGGCGCGATCGGCGGCCTGCTGCACGCGATCGTCACCGTCACCTTCAACGTCAACCACATCGTCTCCGGTGTGGCCATCAACATCCTCGCGCTGGGCGCCACCCGCTACCTCGCCCCGCTCGCCTTCGAGGGCCACCAGGGCGGTTCGGCCAAGCAGTCCCCGCCGGTCGACTCCCTCGGCCACTTCACGGTGCCGGGCCTGTCCGACGGCCTCCAGACCCTCAACGACAAGGGCTGGTTCCTGGTCTCGGACGTCGCCGGCCTGCTCGGCGGCCTGGTCACCAACGTGTCCTGGCTGACCCTGATCGCCGTCGCCCTGGTCCCCGCCACCTGGTGGATCCTGTGGCGCACGCCGTTCGGCCTCCGCCTGCGCTCCTGCGGCGAGAACCCGGTCGCCGCCGAGTCCCTCGGCGTCAACGTCTACAAGTACAAGTACCTCGCCGTGATCATCTCCGGCGGTCTGGCCGGCCTCGGCGGTGTCTTCCTCTCCATCGTGGCCAACCCCTTCTACCTGGAGGGCCAGACCAGCGGCCGCGGCTACATCGGCCTCGCGGCGATGATCTTCGGCAACTGGATGCCGGGCGGCCTCGCCATCGGCGCCGGCCTCTTCGGCTACACCGACAGCCTCAACCTGCGCGGCGGTTCCGCCAACGTGCACGCCCTGCTGCTGCTCGGCGCGCTCCTGCTGGTCGCCGGCGCCGTCTGGCTGGTGATCCGCAAGAAGTACGTCAAGGCCGCGATCACCCTCGTCGTCGGCGCCCTGGTCTTCGCCTGGTACGCGGGCACCAACGAGGTCCCGAACCAGGTCGTCTCCGCCACCCCGTACGTCGTCACCCTGGTCGTCCTCGCCCTGTCCGCGCAGCGGCTGCGGATGCCGAAGGCGGACGGCATGCAGTACCGGAAGGGGCAGGGCAAGTGACCGGCGCCGACTGGGAGGCCCTGCGCACGGCGGCCCGGGACGCGATGTCCCGGGCGTACGCCCCCTACTCGGGCTACGCCGTCGGTGCCGCCGCCCTGGTCGACGACGGCCGCACCGTCACCGGCTGCAACGTGGAGAACGCCAGCTACGGCATCGGCCTGTGCGCCGAGTGCGGTCTGGTCTCCCAGCTCCAGCTGACCGGCGGCGGCCGGCTGACGCACTTCGTCTGCGTCGACGGCCACGGCGAGATCCTGGTGCCGTGCGGGCGCTGCCGTCAGCTGCTGTTCGAGTTCGGCGGCCCGGAGCTGCTGCTGGAGACCCCCGCCGGGGTGCTCCCGCTCGCGGAGATGCTCCCGCAGGCCTTCGGCCCCGACCACCTCACCAAGTAAGGAAAGCCAGACATGGCCATGGACGTCATCTCCGTCATCCGCACCAAGCGGGACCGCGGTGAACTCAGCGGCGAGCAGATCGACTGGGTCATCGACGCGTACACCCGCGGCGAGGTGGCCGACGAGCAGATGTCGGCCCTCGCGATGGCGATCCTGCTCAACGGCATGAACCGCGGCGAGATCGCCCGCTGGACGGCCGCGATGATCGCCTCCGGCGAGCGCATGGACTTCTCGTCCCTGTCCCGCCCGACCGCCGACAAGCACTCCACCGGCGGCGTCGGCGACAAGATCACCCTCCCGCTGGCGCCCCTGGTGGCGGCGTGCGGGGCGGCCGTCCCGCAGCTCTCCGGGCGGGGCCTCGGCCACACCGGCGGCACCCTGGACAAGCTGGAGTCGATCCCCGGCTGGCGCGCCCTCCTCTCCAACGAGGAGATGCTGGACGTCCTGGACACCACCGGCGCGGTGATTTGCGCGGCGGGCGACGGTCTCGCCCCCGCCGACAAGAAGCTGTATGCGCTGCGCGACGTCACCGGCACGGTCGAGGCGATCCCGCTGATCGCCTCCTCCATCATGTCCAAGAAGATCGCCGAGGGCACCGGCTCGCTGGTCCTGGACGTGAAGGTGGGCAGCGGCGCCTTCATGAAGACGATCGAGGACGCCCGCGAGCTGGCCTCCACCATGGTCGGCCTCGGCACCGACCACGGCGTGAAGACCGTCGCGCTGCTCACCGACATGGCCACGCCCCTCGGCCTCACCGCGGGCAACGCCCTGGAGGTCCGCGAGTCCGTCGAGGTCCTGGCCGGCGGCGGCCCCTCCGACGTCGTCGAGCTGACCCTCGCCCTGGCCCGCGAGATGCTCGACGCGGCGGGCCTGCCGGACGCCGACCCGGCGAAGGCCCTGGCCGACGGCTCCGCGATGGACGTCTGGCGCCGCATGATCGCGGCCCAGGGCGGCGACCCGGACGCGGCCCTGCCCACGTCGAAGGAGCAGCACGTGGTGAAGGCCGCCTCCTCGGGCGTCCTGACCCGCCTCGACGCCTACGACGTCGGCGTCGCCGCCTGGCGCCTCGGCGCGGGCCGGGCCCGCAAGGAGGACCCGGTGCAGGCCGCCGCGGGCGTCGAACTCCACGCCAAGCCCGGCGACACGGTCACCGAGGGCCAGCCCCTGCTGACCCTCCACACGGACACCCCGGACCGCTTCGCCTACGCGCTCGCGGCGCTGGAGGGCTCGCACGACATCGGCCCGGCCGGCACGGACTTCACCGCCTCGCCGGTGGTGCTGGAGCGCATCGCCTGACCAGGGGTTTCCTCGATCGGGTGAACGGGACCGGTAGACCACTGCCGGTCCCGTTCGGCATGCTGGGATCGGTGACGCACCGATAGGAGACACCGCCATGAGCGCACTCAGTGCCGAGCCGTCCCCCGGAGGGGCGGGCTGGGACGAGATCGTCCGTGTCCTGGAGGAGACGGACGCTCCGGAGGGCAGCAAGGTGGAGATCATCGAAGGGATCGTCACCGTGGCGCCTCCGCCGTCCGAAGCACACAACGACACCGCCGAACTGCTTCAACTCAGCCTCTATACCGCTGTCCCCGAGGGGTGTGGCATCTACCAGACTCTGGGGCTGGGGGTCCCCGAGACTGCGGGTGTTTTCCAGCCCGATCTGTGCGTGGTGCCCAGAGTGGCGTTGCGGCAGGGCAGGAGAGTGCATGCGAGTGAGGCGGAGCTGGTCGTCGAAGTCACCTCGCGAAGCAATGCCAATCACGATCGGATCAAGAAGGTCAGGGGATATGCCCGGGCCGGTGTCCCCCTCTACCTTCTTCTGGACCCCTGGCACAGCGGATGCCCGACGGTCACGCTGTACGGAGACCCTGAGGACGGCACCTATCGCGTCCTGGCATCGGTGGAGTACGGCGAAAAGTTGACCCTGCCGGACCCCTTCGGCCTGGAGATCGACACCGACGCCTTCCCCACGAGCTGAGGCTCGTCACCCCAGCACCGTCGCCACCCCCACCAGCACCGGCACGGACACCACCGTCGACACCAGGATCGCGTCCCGCGCCAGCCGCTCGCCCACCCCGTACGTCGACGCGTACGTGTAGAGGTTCTGCGCGGCAGGCAGCGCCGACGTCACCACCACGTCGAGCAGTTGGGGGCCCCGCAGACCGAAGACCCCCGACGCCAGCGTCCAGGCCACCGCCGGCTGCCCCACCGCCTTCAGCGCGACCGCGAGCAGCACCGGCCGCCGTTCCACGCCCCGCAGCGGCATCGTGGAGCCGCACAGGCCGATGCCGAAGGCCAGCAGCACAGCCGGGACCGACATGTTGCCGATCAGGGTCACCGGGTCCATGACCGCGTCCGGCACCCGCAGCCCGCTCGCGGCCACCGCGACCCCGGCGAGCGAACCCAGCGCGATCGGATTGCGCAGTGGCGTCAGCAGCCGCCGCCGCAGCGGGCCCTTGGCGCCCCCGCCCGACAGGTCCAGGATCGTCACCGCCACCGGCGTCACCAGCACCAGCTGGAACAGCAGCACCGGCGCCACCAGCGAGGCATCGCCCAGCACGTACACGGCGATCGGGATGCCGAGATTGCCGGAGTTCACGTAGCCGGAGCAGAGCGCGCCGATCGTCGTACGGCCCACGCCCCAGCCCCGTACGACGCCCACCGCGGCGAACGCGCCGGCCACCGCCAGCGTCGACAGGGCCGTCACCAGCAGCCGGGTGGAGAAAACCACCGACAGGTCGGCCGTCGCCAGCGTCGTGAACAGCAGGGCGGGTGAGGCCACGTGGAAGGCGAGCTTCGTCAGGACCTCGCGCCCCTGGCCGCCGAGGTGGCCGCGCAGCCCGAGCACATAGCCCACGCCGATCACGACCGCGATCACCGCGAAGCCGGTCAGCACCCCCTGCACGGCGACGCCTCCTCGGCCGGGAGGCGGACGGCGTCGGGCAGCGCGGCGGGCGGCGGTATGTGGGGCACATGCCAACCCTCCGGGGCGGGCCGTCCCGAGGTCAACGTGATCTTCGCCGTGCCGGCACCGATGAGTTCCGCCGGGCCGCCCGGTCTACCGCACGTGGACGCCGTGACACCCGCCGTACTCGTGCTGCCGGGGCCCGTCTCCCGAGGGGAGACGCCCCGGCTCTGCGACGAGGTGCGCGCGCTGCTGGAAACCACCCGGGCCGGCGTGGTCGTCTGCGACGTCGGCGGGCTGGGGCCGCCCGGACTCGCCGTCGTCGACCTGCTGGCCCGGCTCGAGCTCACCGCCCGGCGGGCCGGGGGACGGATACGCCTGCGCGACCCCGACCCCGCCCTGCACGCCCTACTCGACCTTGTCGGCCTCCGCTTCGAGGCGGAGCGGCAGGTCGAACAGCGGGAACCACCGCTTGGTGTCCAGGAAGCAGTGGAACCCGGTGATGCGGCCCTCTGAGATCTCCAGCACCTGGACCGCCCACGGCGCGAAGCCGCCCGCCTCCGGGTCCGGCTTGTAGTGCGCGAAGGCCGGCAGTCCGTTCGCCTCGACCGGCACGAGGCGCGAGCCCGCGCACGCGGAGCCGAGCGTCTCCATGAAGCCGGTGATGTCCGCCGGGCCGGCCAGCCACAGGTCGAACGGCGGCATCGTCATGACCGCGTCCTCGTGCAGCAGCGCCGTCAGCGCCGTCATGTCGTACCCCTCGAAGGCCGCGACATAGCGCTCCAGCAGCTTCTGCTGCTCCTCGTCCAGCGGATCGGACACCGCCGCGCCCGCCCCCCGGTCCTGCCGCTCGGCGAGCGTCGCCCGGGCCCGCTGGAGGGCGCTGTTGACCGACGCGACCGTCGTGCCGAGCAGCTCGGCGACCTCGCTCGCCCGCCACGCCAGCACCTCGCGCAGGATCAGCACCGCCCGCTGCTTGGGCGGCAGCTGCTGGAGCGCGGCCATGAAGGCGAGCCGCACCGACTCCTTGGCGACCGCGGCCTCCGCCGGATCGGCCGTCGTCGGCAGCACGCGGGCGTCCGGCATCGGCTCCAGCCAGGTGTTGTCCGGGCGCGGCGCCAGGGCTGCCTGCGCGAGCGGCGTCGAGTCCGTGAGGTCCATCGGACGGGCCCGCTTGTTGCCCGCGGTCAGCATGTCCAGGCAGACGTTGGTCGCGATGCGGTACAGCCAGGAACGGAGACTGGAGCGGCCCTCGAACTTGTCGTAGCTCCGCCAGGCGCGGACCAGGGTGTCCTGCACCGCGTCCTCGGCCTCGAAGGAGGAACCGAGCATCCGGTAGCAGTACCCCGTCAGCTCGACCCGGTGCTTCTCCAGCGCGGAGTCCAGCTCCGGCGTCACGGTGCCGTTGGTCATCGTCCACCCACCCCTGGGCCGCGTCCCGTCGTGCGCGTTGTCGCGCCTCGCACTTCGGAAGCTACCGCAGGGGACCGACAATGGCCCGCGGAGTCGGGAAAGGCGCACGTCGGCGCCGTGGCGGGCAGGACCGGCACGTCGGCGCGTGGCGGCCCCGCCCGGCCGTCAGCGCGTCGCGGGCAGGCCGCGCACCGACGCGCCGGAGCCCACGCCCGCGCTCCGGCGGCGCGCCGCCAGCGACCCGAGGGCGGTGATCCCCACGACGCCCAGCACCGCCAGCAGCCCGACGCCGACCGTCCCGGCCCAGCCGCCGGAGTGGAAGGCCACCGCGCCCACCGTGCTGCCCGCGCTGGAGCCGATGTAGTAGGCGGACTGGTACAGCGCCGACGCCTGGGCACGGCCGTGCGTGGCCGTCCTGCCCACCGCCGACGAGGCCACCGCGTGACCCGCGAAGAAGCCCGCCGTGATCAGCACCAGCCCCAGCAGGACCAGCGGCAGCCAGGGCGCGAGGGACAGCAGCAGGCCCGCCGCCGTCGTACCGCCGCCCAGGTAGAGCGCCCCGCGGCGGCCGAGCCGGCCCACCAGCCGGCCCGCCGTCGACGCCGAGACCGTACCGACCAGGTACACCAGGAAGATCGAGCCGATGACGCCCTGCGGCAGGGAGAACGGGGCATCGGTCAGGCGGTAGCCGATCACCGTGTAGACGCCGCCGAACACCGTCATGAACAGCGCGCCGATCGCGTACAGGCGGCGCAGCAGCGGGTCGGCGAGGTGGTCGCGGACCGTGCGGACCAGGACCCGCGGGCGCAGCGAGCCCGCCGTGAAGTGCCGCGGCGCCGGCAGCAGCAGCCGGAAGGCCACCGCGCACGCCACCGCGACCAGGCCGATCACCCCGACGGCGACCCGCCAGCCCCACTCCTGCGCGACCCAGCCGGTGATGACCCGGCCGCTCATGCCGCCGACGCTGTTGCCCGCCACGAACAGGCCGATGGCGGTGACCAGCGCCCGCGGCCGCACCTCCTCCGCCAGGTACGCCGTCGCCGAGGCCGGCAGCCCGGCCAGCGCCGCGCCCTGCACCGCGCGCAGCGCGACCAGCGCCGGCAGCGACGGGGCGAAGGGCACCAGCAGCCCGACGGACACCGCGACGGCCAGCGACGCCGTCATGACCGTACGCCGCCCGAAGCGCTCCGACAGGGCGCTCATCGGCAGCACGAAGAGGGCCAGGCCGCCCGTCGCGGCGGCCACCGTCCAGCTCGCGTCGCCCGCGCTCACCCCGAGGTCGCCGGAGATCAGCGGCAGCAGGGCCTGGGTGGAGTAGAGGAGCGCGAAGGTCGCGACGCCCGCCAGGAACAGGGCGAGACTCATCCGGCGGTAACCGGGGCCGCCCGGGGTCATGCGCGAGTCGGCGGGGTCGGGGGAGGAGGGGACGGAGACGGCGGTCGCGGCGTCCACGGTGGTGGACGCCCCGGTATCGGCGGGAGTCATGCTGCGAAGGTACGAAGCCCTGCACTCATCCGTCCAATGCATGGAATCGTCATAATCGTTCCCATGGTGCATCAGCAGAGCTCACAGGCCCGCCTGTCACCGTCCGGTGACACAGAAGACATCGTCACGCTGCTCGCGCCGCGCCTCGCGCACTTCGCCGGCGTCGCCCGCACCGAGCACGTCACCCGGGCCGCGCAGGAGATGAACGTCCCTCAGTCCACCCTCTCCCGCGCCCTCGTCCGCCTCGAGGCGGACCTCGGCGTGGACCTGTTCGTCCGCCGGGGCCGCACCCTCGCGCTGACCCCCGCCGGGCACACCTTCCTCGGCTCGGTCGAACGCGCCCTCGCCGAGATCGAGCGCGCCGCGGAGGAGGTGCGCGCGGACGTCGACCCGGCCACCGGCAAGGTCGCCTTCGGCTTCCTGCACACCATGGGCGCCGAGACCGTCCCCGGCCTGCTGCACGCCTTCCGCGCCGACCACCCCCGCGTCCGCTTCAGCCTCGTCCAGAACTACGGCGAGGCCATGCTGGAGCGGCTGCGCGCCGGCGACCTCGACCTCTGCCTGACCTCCCCGGTCCCGGACGCCCCCGACCTGGTCGCCCGCCGCCTGGACGAGCAGAAGCTGCGCCTCGTCGTCCCGGCCGACCATCCGCTGGCCGCCCGCCGGCGCATCCGCCTCGCCGAGGCGGCCGACGAGAACTTCGTGACCCTGGAGCCCGGTTACGGGCTGCGCCGCATCACCGACGACCTCTGCGGGGAGGCCGGCTTCCGGCCGCGGGTGGCCTTCGAGGGGGAGGAGGCGGAGACGCTGCGCGGCCTGGTCGCCGCGGGCCTCGGCGTCGCACTCCTGCCGCCGCCCGCCGTGCCCCGCCCCGGCGTGGTCGAACTGACGGTCACGGCACCGCGCGCGGCCCGCGAGATCGGCGTCGCCTGGCTCGCGGGCCGCACGGACACGCCCCCGGTGGCGGCCTTCAAGAAGTTCCTGCTGTCCAGAAGGGGGCACCTCCTGCCCGGCTGACCGGGCCCTACCGGCGCCGCGACCTGCCGAACCCCGCCGCCAGCGGCATCCGCAGTCCCAGGGGCGGGGGCGCGGCCAGCGCGTCCTCCACCGGCCGCGAGAAGGACTGCCCGAACAGCGCGCCCATCACGAAGTCCTCCGCCAGCGCGACGACCTCGTCCCGGTAGTGCCGCAGCCCGTGTCCGTCCGAGTGCACCTCGAACCGGCACACGTCGCGGTTGGCCTTCTTCGCCCGGGACGCCAGCCGGAACGACAACTCCGGGTCGCAGCGTCCGTCGTTGGTGCCGTGCACGATCAGCACCTGGCGCCCGGCGAGCTGCTTCACCGGTTCGGGGGCCGCCGCCACGTCCTCGTCGGGCAGCCAGGGGGCGATCGCCAGCACGGAGTTGACGGCCTCGTGCCCGCCCGCGCGCAGCGCGGCCCGCCCGCCCATGCCGACGCCGGCGAGGCAGACCGGGACGTCGCCGTAGCGCCGCACGGCCTCGGCGGCGGCCCAGTCGGCGTCGCGGGCGAGGTGCGCCTCGGTGCCGTTCCAGCCCCGGTAGCGGTAGTGCACGACGTGCGTGGCCAGGCCCTCGTCCCGGCCCGCCCGGGCCAGCCCGCGCCCCAGCGCGCGTACCGACGCGGACGCCAGCAGCCCGGACGGCCTGCGGTCGGACACCTCGTCGCCACCGGGGAGCAGGAGCACCACACCGCTGACCGCCGTCCGCTCCGGACCGAGCGTTCGCCCCAGCCGGGCCCGACGGGCCGGCGTCGCTTGCTGTCCCATGACAGAACATTCTCAGAAGACGGGGTGCGGAGACCCGTCCCTCGCAGTCACCGTTACATATCGGCGGTTCCGTACACCGATTCGTCGGGAAGTGTCCCCGCCCGCCGGTACTCCCGTCCCCGCCGGCCGCAGTCCTGCCGCTCTACGCGCGTAGGAGCTAGAGTGCGGAAATGACGAGCCAGAACACCGCGAAGGCCGGCGCGCAGACCGCCGGGAGGACTCCGACACCGGACCAGATCCGCCGGGCGCCGAAGGTTCTGCTGCACGACCACCTCGACGGCGGGCTGCGCCCCGGCACGGTCGTCGAACTCGCCCGCGCCGCCGGATACGAGGATCTCCCCGAGACCGATCCCGGCCGGCTCGGCGCCTGGTTCCGGGAGGCCGCCGACTCCGGATCGCTCGAGCGGTACCTGGAGACCTTCTCCCACACCGTCGGCGTCATGCAGACCCGCGACGCCCTCGTCCGGGTCGCCGCCGAGTGCGCCGAGGACCTCGCCGAGGACGGCGTCGTCTACGCCGAGGTGCGGTACGCCCCCGAGCAGCACCTGGAGGGCGGGCTGAGCCTCGAAGAGGTCGTCGAGGCCGTCAACGAGGGCTTCCGCGAGGGCGAGCGCCGGGCCCGGGAGAACGGCCACCGCATCCGCGTCGGCGCCCTGCTCACCGCCATGCGGCACGCCGCCCGCTCCCTGGAGATCGCCGAACTCGCCAACCGCTACCGCGACCTCGGCGTCGTCGGCTTCGACATCGCGGGCGCCGAGGCCGGCCACCCGCCCACCCGGCACCTCGACGCCTTCGAGTACCTCAAGCGGGAGAACAACCACTTCACCATCCACGCCGGCGAGGCCTTCGGCCTGCCGTCCATCTGGCAGGCCCTCCAGTGGTGCGGCGCCGACCGGCTCGGACACGGCGTGCGGATCATCGACGACATCACGGTCCACGGGGACGGCACGGTCGAGCTCGGCCGGCTCGCCTCCTACGTACGGGACAAGCGGATCCCGCTGGAGCTGTGCCCCAGTTCCAACCTCCAGACCGGGGCGGCCGACTCGTACGCCGCGCACCCGATCGGCCTGCTGCGCCGGCTGCACTTCCGCGTCACCGTCAACACGGACAACAGGCTGATGTCCCACACGGGTATGAGCCGGGAATTCGAGCACCTTGTCGACGCGTTCGGCTACACGCTCGACGACCTTCAGTGGTTCTCCGTCAATGCGATGAAATCAGCGTTCATTCCTTTCGATGAACGACTGGGCATGATCAATGACGTGATCAAGCCGGGATACGCGGAACTGAAATCCGAATGGCTGTTCCAGCAGGCGGCCTCCACCAGCGGTTCTCCGGAAGAATAGAGGCCGGACGGCGTCCGGGGAAATCGGAGACGGGGACGGGCGTTCACGACTCGTACGCATTTCGATGTTTGCGGCGGGCGGTCCCGCCTGTTTACGGTCGAGCACCGCTCACATCCCCCGTCATCCATATTCGAGGACGCATTTCATGAAGCAGTCTGCTGTCAAGACCCTCGGTGTCGCCGCCCTCGGTGCCGCCTTCGCCGCAGCCGGGGCGGGGGCGGCCTCGGCCGCCCCGCAGCTCCCGGACGCCGCCGGGACCGTGGACTCCGTCGCCCGCACGCTCCCCACGGAAGCCGTCTCCACCGTGGCACCGGGCACCGGCACCAGGCTGGAGCAGGGACGCCGGATGGCCGGCACGGGTCTGGCCGCCACCCAGCCGGTCGTCGAGCAGACGCTCGGCGGGAAGCCCGCCGACGGCCCGGCCGGCCCGGCCGCGGGCCTCCTCGGCGGACTGCCGACCGCCCGGACCCTGCCCGCCCCGGCCCTGCCCCCGCAGGGTCTGTCCACCCAGGGCATGCCGGTGAACGGCCTGACGCTGGGCGACTGAGCCCTCCCGCTCCACGCGCCGACGGGGGCGCACCCGCACCGGGTGCGCCCCCGTCGGCATGCCGCGGAGAGGACGGACGAGTCGGCCGGGCGGGCCCGTCACCAGGCCGTCCGGGCCGCCTCCTCCTCCGACGGCAGGAGGATCCACAGGGCGAGGTAGAGCAGGAACTGCGGGCCGGGCAGCAGGCAGGACAGTACGAAGATCACCCGCATCGTGGTGGTGGAGGTGCCGAAGCGCCGTGCCAGCGCGGCGCACACTCCGCCGATCATGCGGCCGTGGGTGGGGCGGGCGAGGCGGGACATCGCGGCTCCTTCGTCAGCGTGTCGCGAGGCGGCCGGCCGGCCACCCCTCATCTGCCCTCCACGCTACGGAGACGAACGGAACAAAGCGTCGCTCTACGGGGCGATACCGACCCTGGGAATCGTCGGGGTCCGACCCTGAGCCGGCTCCCCCTGAGGGACGTCCTCCCGGTCCCCCGGCCCGGACCTGCGGCGGAGCCGCGCCCGGCACGCGGGTACGACGGCGAGGTGGGCGAGGGCCACGCCCAGGGTGTTCAGCAGCAGCGAGTCGACGTCCACGACCTGGCCGGGCACCCCGGTCTGCAACAGCTCGATCCCCAGCGACAGCAGGGCGCCCGCGGCCACGGTGCGCAGCAGGGACGCCGTGGGTGACACGGCCAGCCGCCCGTTCACCGCGGGCAGCAGCACCCCCAGCGGCGCCAGCAGGGCCAGCGCGCCGCCGAGGGAGCGGGCCGCCGCCGGCCAGCCCAGTGCCAGGTCGGCGCGGATACCGTCGAGCGGGTGCACGTTGGGTGGCAGGACCCACGGCACGTCCAGGGGCCGCAGGGTGTACCAGGCGACGAACGCGAGGTGCGCGACGAGGAGGACACCTCCTGTCGCACGGATGCGGTGCGCGGCGCTGCCGCCGGTGAACCCTTGACGCTGCACGCCCCCCTAGACGCGGCCTCCGGCTCGGTCGGTTCCGGTGCCCTCCGCGCGAGGATGAGTCCTGCGCCACACGGACCCCGGGCCCGGCGTCACCCGCCGGAGACCGCCCGGGACGGCGGCTCGTTGCTGCCCGGCCGGGCGCGGACCTCGTCCGTGCAGGTGTAGCGGCGCGGGGCCCGGTCGTCGGGCCCGGCCAGGATCACGGAACCGTCGCCCTCGGCCGCGGCCGAGTCGGAGAAGGTGCAGACCACCTGGGCGAGGGCGTACGAGGCGAGGTCGCCGGGCGCGATGCCGAGCCGCAGGGTGTCCTCCGGGTCGCCGGGGCGGGGCCCCTTCACGGCGACGCCGGCGCGTATGTCCGTGGTGTACCCGGCCTCCTTCTCCGCGGCCGACGGCGGCGCGGCGAGCTGGTCCAGCAGCCCCTGGGCGACCAGGACCCGGCGCGCGGAGTCCGCGGCGCCGTCCGGGACCCGCACCGTCCGGTCCACGCTCACCAGCGAGGAGCCGCACAGCAGGAAGACCCGCACCGGCAGCCCCGGCGTGGCCCCGGCCGGCCCGTCCGGTTCGGCGAGCGAGCAGCGCACCCGCGACGGCGCGGGGCCGTAGTCCGTGGGCACCTCCGTGGCGCGTATCCCGCACCCGGTGAGCAGCACGGCCAGCACGGCCAGCAGGGGAAGCGCCGGCAGGCGGCGTACGGTCATCAGGCCTGTCCCTTCGCGTCCTTGCCCGGCTCCCGGCCCGCGTCCCCGGTCCCGTCGCCCGCCGGGGCCTCCCCGGCGTCCTCCTCCGCGGGCACCGACGCGTCCTGCGGCAGCCGCAGCGTGAACACCGCGCCGCCCTCGGGGGAGTTCTCGGCGGTGATCTCGCCGCCGTGGATGTGGGCGTTCTCCAGGGCGATGGACAGGCCGAGCCCGCTGCCCTCGGAGCGGGGCCGGGAGGCGCTGGCCTTGTAGAAGCGGTCGAAGACGTGCGGCAGCACGTCCTCGGGGATGCCGGGGCCGTGGTCCCGCACCCGGATGACGATCTCGTCGTCCGCCCGCGTCACCGACACCCGCACCGGCGACCCGCCGTGCTTGAGGGCGTTGCCGACGAGGTTGGCCAGGATGACGTCCAGCCGGCGCGGGTCGAGGCGGGCGTGGATGCCGCGCTCGGCGTCCAGGTCGACGGCGTCCAGCCAGGCGCGGGCGTCCATGCAGGCGGTGATCTGGTCGGCCACGTCGACGTCGTCCAGGACCAGCCGGGCGGTGCCCGCGTCGAAGCGGGTGACCTCCATCAGGTTCTCCACGAGGTCGTTCAGGCGCCGGGTCTCGCTGACCACCAGCCTTACGGCCGGTTCGATCATCGGGTCGATGCCGCCGCCCTCGAACTCCAGCTCGTCCTCCAGCACCTCCGTGACGGCGGTGATGGCCGTCAGCGGCGTCCGCAGCTCGTGGCTCATGTCCGCCACGAAGCGCCGCGAGGCCTGCTCCCGGTCCGCCATGTCCGCGACCCGCTTCTCCAGCGCCTCCGCCGCGCTGTTGAACGTCCGTGACAGATCCGCCAGTTCGTCGGTGCCCGAGACGCGCAGCCGGGTGTCCAGCCTGCCCTCGCCGAGCCGTCGTGCCGCAACCCCGAGCCGGTGCACCGGCTTCAGCACGGTCGTGGCCAGGGCCTGGGCGAGCAGCGCGGACCCGAGCAGCGCGAGCCCGGTCGCGATGCCCAGCGACCAGGCCAGCGAGTTCAGGTCCTTGGCCTCGGGCTCCAGCGACTTGAACATGTAACCGGTCGGTCCGCCGCCGATCACCTTCGAACCGGCCACGAGGTAGGGCGTGCCGTCCTCCACGACCCGCTGCCAGTACAGGTGGTACGGGTACTTGTTGGCCGAGGAGACCTTCTGCTCCTTGTTCACCGCGGTGCGCAGCGACTCGGGCACGTCGGCCAGCGAGAACCCGCCGAGCCCGCCGGAACTGCCATACACGGCCTCGCCGTCGGCGTTCAGGGCGACGAGCAGCACCCCGAAGCGCTGACTGCTGCTGGCCATCTGCCCGGCGGTGCGCTGCACCTCGTCCTGCGTGGGGCGCGCGGGCAGCGCACCCGCCCGGTTCTGCATCTCCTGCTCGAAGTCGCGCAGCACGGCGTCCTGGGTACGGGTGAGCACCGCCTCGCGGTTCAGCCAGTACGCGATGCCGGACGCCGACACGGCGGCGGTGAGCGCGACCAGACCGAAGACGAGGACCAGCCGCAGGCGCAGGCTGGTGAGGCGCAGCCGCGAGCGGACTCCCTTGCGCGTCGCGGTCCAGCCGCGCGAGCCCCCCTGGTGTTCCTGTGTCACTGAGGCGGATCCAGCCGGTAGCCGACACCCCGCACGGTACGGATCAGGGTCGGCGACGACGGCACGTCCTCGACCTTGGCGCGCAGCCGCTGCACGCAGGCGTCCACGAGCCGCGAGTCACCGAGGTAGTCGTGCTCCCACACCAGCCGCAGCAGCTGCTGCCGCGACAGCGCCTGCCCCGGCCGCCGGCTCAGCTCCAGCAGCAGCCGCAGCTCGGTCGGGGTGAGCTGGAGGTCCTCGCCGTTCTTCGTCACGGTCATCGCGGACCGGTCGATGACGAGGCTGCCGAAGCTCGCCGAGTCGTTCGACTCCCGCTCCCCGCGCCGCAGCACGGCCCGGATGCGGGCGTCCAGCACGCGGCCCTGCACGGGTTTGACGACGTAGTCGTCGGCGCCCGACTCCAGGCCGACGACCACGTCGATGTCGTCGTTGCGCGCGGTCAGCAGGATGATCGGCAGCTGGTCGGTGCGCCGGATGCGCCGGCACACCTCGAAACCGTCGATGCCGGGCAGCATCACGTCCAGCACGATCAGATCCGGCCGCTGCTCGCGCAGCAGCTTCAGACCGTCCTCACCACTGGCAGCGGTCGCCACGCGGTGGCCCTGGCGCGTCAGAGAGAGCTCCAGGGCCGTCCGGATGGCGTCGTCGTCCTCGATCAGCAACAGGGAAGGCACGGGCTCATTCTGGCCCATGGAGGGGCCGGGGTTCGACCCGCGGGCCCGGATGGGGTCCCCACCTGCCGACGGGGCCTGTGAAGGATCCGTGACGCAACCGTGGCCGACCCCTGTGACAGGTCTGTGACAGTCGGCGGACACGGCCATGAAGTCGGCCCGGCAGGCTTCTCGGCACAGGCAACACAGCAGTCCGAACACCGGAAGTCCACGACGGGGGGCGCGAGATGAACACGCTGAAGGGCACCAGCACCAGCGCAGTGGTCACGCGTCTGCACGACGTGCACGCACACCGGGGTTCCGAGAAGTCCGGTGCCGTGAGCGGGCGGGGGTGCGCTCGCGGCACCGGGCGTCAGCACACCGCCTACATGACGGTGGTCGACGCACGCACGGGGGACACGGGGGACACGGGGAACCGGGCGGAGACGCACGGGGGACAGGCGTACGGGGAGGTTCCGGGGGAGCGGCGTTCGGTGTCGGAGGCGGAGTTCACCGCCTACGTCCAGGAGCGCCGCGCCTCCCTGTACGCCACCGCCTACCACCTGACCGGCGACCGCTTCGAGGCCGAGGACCTGCTGCAGAGCGCACTGTTCTCGACCTACCGGGCGTGGGACCGGATCAGTGACAAGGCGGCGGTCGGCGGATACCTCCGCCGCACCATGACCAACCTGCACATCAGCGCCTGGCGGCGCCGCAAGCTCAACGAGTACCCGACCGAGGAACTGCCGGAGACGCCCGGCGACACGGACGCGATGCGCGGCACCGAACTGCGCACGGTCCTGTGGCAGGCGCTGGCCCGGCTCCCCGAACTCCAGCGCACCATGCTGGTCCTGCGCTACTACGAGGGCCGCACGGACCCGGAGATCGCGGACATCCTCGGCATCAGTGTCGGCACGGTGAAGTCGAGCATCTGGCGCTCCCTGCGCCGGCTGCGCGAGGACGAGGTCCTCAGCTTCGGCCGTGACCGGGAGGACGCCTTCGGCGAACTGGTCGCCTGAAGGTCCGGGGGGACCCCGGGGGGGGACCCCGAAAAAAAGTCGGAGCCCGGGTGTATCACGGGGGAAGTACCGGGCTCTTACTCACGGGGAAGCACCACGGGGGAACACGGGGGGACACGGGGGAGCACAAGGAAGCGGGACTGGAGGGCCGGGGGGTCCGTCCAGTCCCGTTCTCTTTTGCGTACGCGCCCCGCGTACGTCCGTCACACCGCCGTACGCGTCGTACGGGCCGTGGGGCGGCGGCCCGCCGCCGCGGCGGCCAGGCGGCCCATCGCCTCGTCCCGGTCGCAGGCGTGGGCGCCCAGGGCCGTCTGCCGGGCGATGATCGACCGTTCCCGGCGCATCAGCCGCCAGCCGCGGCGCAGCAGGAACGGCACGGACTTGCGGCCCTCCCGCAGATCCCGCAGGAAGCGCCGGCGGAACGTCGTCAGCGGCCCCCGGCTCAGGCACAACGCGTCGGCCAGGACGCCCAGTTCGCGGCAGCGCGACACGATCTCGGCGGCGAAGATGCCCTCCGCGAGGAACAGCGGGGTGCGTCCGATGCCGACCGCCTCCTCGCCGGTGCGGGCACTGAGCGCGATGTCGTAGACGGGCACCTGGGTGCGGCCCGACCGGCACAGCTCGGTGATCGCGGCGACGGCGGCGTCCGCGTCCCACGAGCCGGGGTGGTCCCAGTCGATGTCGGAACTCCCCTCCACCAGCGGCAGCGTCGGGTCGGCGCCCTCCTTGTAGAAGTCGTCGAGCCGCAGCACCGGGAGACCGGAGTGGGCGGCGAGGAGGGACTTGCCGGAGCCGGAGGGGCCGCAGAGCAGCACGACTCGCGTCGGTATGGGCGGATGGGAGGTCACGGGACACCAGTGTGAGGCATCGGCGGGCCGCCGTACGAGCCCGCCGGCCGGCTTTGCAGCGCGCGTCACACTCCCACCACGCCACGCGGTGACCTGATCACCCTCCGCGGTGTTGTCACGGTAGTCCGAAGCAACCCGCGGCACCCCGCGGCGACATGAGGTGGCAGCAGCGATGGCCCGACACGTCTCCCCCCACATCCCGAACGCCCGGCGCGCCCTGGTCGTCCTCGCGACCACCGGCGCGGCCCTGGCGGCAGGCGCGGCGACGGCGTCCGCGGACGGCGGTGGGCCGGCCGCCGGCCCGGCGCGGCCCCGGGCCGCCTCGTCGGACCCCGTCGACCCGCAGGCGGGTGTGCGGGCGCTGACCGGCAGTGTCGGCTTCGCCACCGGCCCGGTCGCCGATCTCAGGCCCAACCCGCTGGCCGGTACCGGCGTGGACCCGCTCGACAACGGCGTCGGCACGCAG
The DNA here is from genome assembly GCF_042724095.1 of Streptomyces sp. NPDC127100. Lineage (NCBI taxonomy): Bacteria > Bacillati > Actinomycetota > Actinomycetes > Kitasatosporales > Streptomycetaceae > Streptomyces > Streptomyces sp. NPDC127100. Next base: position 10,939 of record NZ_JBHXFL010000032.1, on the reverse strand, counting down.
GTGGCCGACTTCCGGCCGGTGTCCTCGACGGAGCTGACCCGGCCGGTGGCCCAGGCGCAGTCCGTCGGCGCCGTGCCGGCGGTGGGGCGGGTGACCGAGGCGCTGCGCTGAGGGCCGCCGCCCCTGGGACGCGCGGAGCCGCGCCGACCCCGGACGGGGGGAGGGCGCGGCTCGCTCGCGGGTGCCCGGGTGGGGGGCGCCCCGGTGCCTCAGTGCCTCAGTGCCTCAGTACGAGGAACCCGAGGCGCCCAGCGAACCCGTGGGGTGCCAGACCGTCTTGGTCTCCAGGAAGGCCGTCATGCGGTCGATGCCGGGCGTCGCCGACCAGTCGTCCACAGGCTGTGGACGCAGGACGCGCTTCAGGCTGTCCGCCGCCGCGATCTCCAGCTCCTTCGCCAGCGCCTCGTCGGCGCCCGCGAGGTCGATCGCGTTGACGTCCTGATGGGCGGCCAGCGGCGCCGCGATCTCCGCCGTACGGCCGGAGAGGACGTTGACCACGCCGCCGGGGAGGTCGGAGGTCGCCAGGACCTCGCCGAGGGAGAGCGCCGGGAGCGGGGCCTTCTCGCTCGCGATCACGACCGCCGTGTTGCCGGTGGCGACGACCGGGGCGACGACCGAGACCAGGCCCAGGAAGGAGGACTCCTGCGGGGCGAGGACGGCGACGACGCCGGTCGGCTCCGGGGAGGAGAGGTTGAAGAACGGGCCCGCGACCGGGTTCCCGCCGCCGACCACCTGGGCGATCTTGTCGGTCCAGCCCGCGTACCAGACCCAGCGGTCGATCGCGGCGTCGACCTGCGCCGCCGCCTTCGACTTCGACAGGCCCTCGGCGCCGGCGACCTCGGCGACGTACTGGTCGCGCCGGCCCTCCAGCATCTCGGCGATCCGGTACAGGATCTGGCCGCGGTTGTACGCCGTCGCGCCGGACCAGCCGCCGAACGCCTTGCGCGCGGCGACCACCGCGTCCCGGGCGTCCTTGCGGGAGGAGAGCGGGGCGTTCGCCAGCCACGTGCCCTTCGCGTCTGTCACCTCGTACACCCGGCCGCTCTCGGAACGCGGGAACTTCCCGCCCACGTACAGCTTGTAGGTCTTGAACACCGACAGTCGTGCGTCAGACATCGAGGTACGCCTCCAGGCCGTGGCGGCCGCCCTCGCGGCCGAAGCCCGACTCCTTGTAGCCGCCGAACGGCGAGGTCGGGTCGAACTTGTTGAACGTGTTGGACCAGACGACGCCCGCGCGCAGCTTGTTCGCGACGGCCAGGATCCGGGAGCCCTTCTCGGTCCAGATGCCCGCCGACAGGCCGTACTGCGTGTTGTTCGCCTTGGCGACCGCCTCGTCCGGGGTGCGGAAGGTGAGGACCGACAGCACCGGGCCGAAGATCTCGTCGCGGGCGATGGTGTGCGCCTGGGTGACGTGGGTGAAGAGGGTCGGCGCGAACCAGTAGCCGGCCGAGGGCAGTTCGCAGGACGGCGACCAGCGCTCGGCGCCCTCCGCCTCGCCCTGGTCGGCGAGCGCGGTGATCCGGGCGAGCTGCTCGGCGGAGTTGATCGCGCCGATGTCGGTGTTCTTGTCCAGCGGGTCGCCCAGGCGCAGCGTGGACAGGCGGCGCTTGAGGGAGTCCAGCAGCTCGTCGTGGACCGACTCCTGGACGAGGAGGCGCGAGCCCGCGCAGCAGACCTGGCCCTGGTTGAAGAAGATGCCGGTGACGATGCCCTCGACGGCCTGGTCGATCGGGGCGTCGTCGAAGACGATGTTGGCGCCCTTGCCGCCCAGTTCGAGCGTGAGCTTCTTGCGGGTGCCCGCGACCGTGCGCGCGATCTCCTTGCCGACGGCCGTGGAGCCGGTGAAGGCGACCTTGTTCACGTCGGGGTGCGCGGTCAGCGCGGCGCCGGCGCGGCCGTCACCGGTGACGATGTTGACGACACCCCTGGGGAGCCCGGCCTGACGGCAGATGTCCGCGAAGAACAGGGCCGACAGAGGGGTCGTCTCGGCGGGCTTCAGGACCACCGTGTTGCCCGTCGCCAGCGCCGGGGCGATCTTCCACGCCAGCATCAGGAGCGGGAAGTTCCACGGGATGACCTGGCCGGCCACGCCCAGCGGCTTCGGGTCGGCGCCGAAACCGGCGTGGTCGAGCTTGTCGGCCCAGCCCGCGTAGTAGAAGAAGTGCGCTGCGACCAGGGGGAGGTCCGCGTCGCGGGTCTCCCGGATCGGCTTGCCGTTGTCCAGGGTCTCCAGGACGGCCAGCTCACGGCTGCGCTCCTGGATGATCCGGGCGATGCGGAACAGGTACTTGGCGCGCTCGGAGCCGGGCAGCGCCGACCACTTCTCGAAGGCCCTGCGGGCGGCCTTCACCGCACGGTCGACGTCCGCCTCGCCGGCCTCGGCGACCTCGGAGAGGACCTCCTCGGTGGAGGGGGACACGGTCTTGAAGACCTTGCCGTCGGCCGCCTCGGTGAACTCGCCGTCGATGAACAGTCCGTACGACGGGGCGATGTCGACGACCGCGCGCGACTCGGGCGCCGGCGCGTACTCGAATGCAGAGGTCTGCTTTTCCATGGTCATGGGGTCTCAGTCCACCGTCACGTAGTCGGGTCCGGAGTAGCGGCCGGTGGCCAGCTTCTGGCGCTGCATCAGCAGGTCGTTCAGCAGCGAGGAGGCGCCGAAGCGGAACCAGTGGTTGTCCAGCCAGTCCTCGCCCGCCGTCTCGTTGACCAGGACCAGGAACTTGATCGCGTCCTTCGCGGTGCGGATGCCGCCGGCCGGCTTCACGCCGACCTGGACGCCCGTCTGCGCGCGGAAGTCGCGGACCGCCTCCAGCATCAGGAGGGTGTTGGACGGGGTGGCGTTGACGGCGACCTTGCCGGTGGACGTCTTGATGAAGTCGGCGCCCGCCAGCATGCCGAGCCAGCTCGCGCGGCGGATGTTGTCGTACGTCGACAGCTCGCCGGTCTCGAAGATGACCTTCAGGCGGGCGGACGTCCCGCAGGCCTCCTTCACGGCGACGATCTCGTCGTACACCTTCAGGTAGTTCCCCGCGAGGAAGGCCCCGCGGTCGATGACCATGTCGACCTCGTCGGCGCCCGCCGCGACGGCCTCGCGGACGTCGGCCAGCTTGACGGCCAGCGAGGCGCGGCCCGCCGGGAACGCCGTGGCGACCGAGGCGACCTTGACGCCCGAGCCGGCGACGGCCTCCTTGGCGACGGGCACCATGTCGGGATAGACGCAGACGGCCGCCGTGGCGGGGCTCGTCCGGTCCGTCGGATCGGGGCGGACCGCCTTGGCGCCGAGCGCCCGGACCTTGCCCGGGGTGTCCGCGCCTTCCAGCGTCGTCAGGTCGACCATGGAGATGGCCAGGTCGAGCGCGTACGCCTTCGCGGTGGTCTTGATGGAACGGGTGCCGAGCGAGGCGGCGCGCGCCTCCAGGCCGACCGCGTCGACGCCGGGCAGCCCGTGGAGGAAGCGGCGCAGCGTGCTGTCGGACGCGGTGACGTCCGTGAGTCCGTGGGAGGACGCAGCGGATGCAACGGGTGCAGCGGATGCAGTGGTGGGCATGGTCACCAGACGAGCATATCTACGCGCGTAGCGGCTGTACAGTCCCCGGCGCCCGTCCCGCCCGCCCGCACCGCGGCCGGGGGTCGCCCGGGCCGCCGACCGGCACCGCGGCCGAGGGGCGCACGGGACGTCGGGCACAATCTGCACCATGACGACCCCGGAGCCCCAGTCACCCGCGCCCCAGCCACCGGAACCCGCGTCCAAGGACCGGGTCTACCGCTCGCTCGGGGGCATCGTCGGCGGCGTCCTGCTGCTCGCCCTCGTCTTCTGGCTCGGCATCGACGCGGTGGTCTCGGGCGAGGGGAACACCCCGTGGACGGCACTCGCCCTGATGCTGCTCGTCGTGCCGCTCGGCGCCGCCTTCACGGTGCGGCCCGCCGTCTTCGCCAACGAGGAGCGGCTGCGCGTCCGCAACCCGCTCCGCGTCGTCGTACTGCCCTGGGACCAGGTCGCCTCGCTGCGGTCGGGCTACTCCAACGAGGTCGTGGCCCGGTCCGGCACCAAGTACCAGCTGTGGGCCATCCCCGTCTCGCTGCGGGCCCGCAAGAAGGCGGCCCAGCGGGAGGACCGGCGCCAGGCCGGGGACACCCGCGGGCGCGGCGGCCTCGGCGGGCTGACCGGCGGCCGCGGCGGTCCCGGGGCCCTGCCGGACGGGCCGGTGCGGTCGGAGGGCGACCAGGCGATGGACGAGTTGCGCGCACTGCTCGATGCGCGTGAGGCCCGGGCCTCGGAGCCGGCCGGCGCCGCCCGGGACGAGTCCGGTGCCGCCCGGGACGAGGCCGGTGCCGCCCGGGACGAGGCCGGTGCCGCGCAGGGCGGGGTCGGCGTCCGCTGGGCCTACGAGATCATCGCGCCGACGGTGGCCGGGGCCGTGCTGCTGGCGGTGCTGCTGGCCGTGGGGTGAGGCCGGTCGGCCACGGGTCGGCCCCGGTACCGGCCTGAACGCCGGACCCCGGCCTTCCTGCCGCGCCTGCGCCTCCACCGGCCTCGGTCTCGGCCTCGGCCTCGGTGAAGCACCCGACGGGGTGCCCCCGGGTGGGGGCACCCCGTCGAGTGCGTGGTGCGCGGGGAGGTTCGTCAGATGCCCGCCGCTGCCGAGAGGTCCCGCTTCAGTGCCGTCAGCAGCTCCGTCGCCTTCGCGCGGGCCGCGGGGAGGCCGGCGTGCCCGGCGACCGGGACGACGACCTCCAGGTAGCACTTCAGCTTGGGTTCCGTGCCGCTCGGGCGGACGATCACCCGGGCGCCGTCGAGCGTGTAGCGCAGGCCGTCCGTGGGAGGGAGCGTGTCCGTGCCCCGGGTGAGGTCCTCGGCCTTCGTGACCTCGAGACCGGCGAGCCGGGCGGGCGGCTGCTCGCGCAGGCGCCGCATCGCCGCGGCGATCAGGGAGAGGTCCTCGACGCGGACCGAGAGCTGGTCGGTGGCGTGCAGCCCGTGCTCGACGGCGAGGTCGTCGAGGAGGTCGAGGAGGGTGCGGCCCGCGGCGGAGCCGCTGTCGGACGCGGTCGCCTTGAGAACGGAGGCCAGTTCCGTGATCAGCAGCGCCGCGGTGATGCCGTCCTTGTCGCGGACGCCGTCGGGGTCGACGCAGTAGCCGAGGGCCTCCTCGTAGCCGTAGCGGATGTTCTCCACGCGGGCGATCCACTTGAAGCCGGTGAGGGTCTCCTCGTACGGCAGGCCCGCCTTCTCCGCGATACGGCCGAGGAGGGAGGAGGAGACGATCGACTCGGCGAACGTGCCGTGCGCTCCGCGGGAGACCAGGTGGGCGGCGAGGAGCGCGCCGACCTCGTCGCCGCGGAGCATGCGCCAGTCGGTGCCGTCGTGGACCGCGACGGCACAGCGGTCGGCGTCCGGGTCGTTGGCGATGACCAGGTCGGGTCCGGTCTCGCGGGCCTTGGCGAAGGCCAGGTCCATCGCGCCGGGCTCTTCCGGGTTGGGGAAGGCGACGGTCGGGAAGTCCGGGTCGGGCTCGGCCTGCTCGGCGACGAGGTCGGGGGCGGGGAAGCCGGCGCGGGCGAAGGCCGCGAGGAGGGTCTCCGTGCCGACGCCGTGCATCGCCGTGTAGACGGTGCGGGCGGTGCGCGGGGAGCCGGGGGCCAGGACGGCGTCCGTGCGGGCGAGGTAGGCGTCCAGGACGGAGTCGTCCAGGGTCTGCCAGCCGGACTCGGGGCGGGGGACGTCGTGCAGGGAGCGCACGGCGTCGATCTCCGCGGCGATGCCGGCGTCGGCGGGGGGCACGATCTGGGAGCCGTCGCCGAGGTAGACCTTGTAGCCGTTGTCGCGGGGCGGGTTGTGGCTGGCGGTGACCTCGACGCCGGCGACCGCGCCCAGGTGCCGGATGGCGAAGGCGAGGACGGGGGTGGGGAGGGGGCGGGGGAGGACGGCGGCGCGCAGGCCGGCGCCGGTCATGACGGCGGCGGTGTCGCGGGCGAAGTCGGCGGACTTGTGGCGGGCGTCGTAGCCGATGACGACGAGGCCGGCCGTGTCGTCCCCGTGGGGGGTGCCCTGCTTCTTGAGGTACGCGGCGAGGCCGGCGGCGGCCCGGATGACGACGGCGCGGTTCATGCGCATCGGGCCGGCGCCCAGTTCGCCCCGCAGGCCCGCGGTGCCGAACTGGAGGGTGCCGGCGAAGCGGGCGGTGAGCTCGGCGTGGTCCTCGGCGTCGATGAGCCCGGCGAGCTCCGCGCGGGTGTCCGGGTCGGGGTCCTCGGCCAGCCATGCCCTGGCCCGTGCGAGGAGGTCGTCGTGCACGTCGGTCAGCCCTTCGTGTCGTGTGGTCGGTGGGTCGTGCGGGATGCCTGCGGCGGCCCGCGCGGGGTCGGTGGGGGTGCGCGTAGCGCGGTGCGTGGTCTGTGGGTCGGGGCCGGGCCGGGGGGTGTCCGTCCTCGGAACGGCGCGGAATCGGTCGGCCACGGAAGTGGTCGGCGTTGACGCGCCAACCGCTGCGGGCGGACACCCCCCGACCCGTCCCCTTCCCGCCGTACGCGGCTGTCGGCCGTCCCGCTCCGCCCTCCCGCTACGCCGTCCCGGCTGCGGGCCGTCGCGCCTCCCCCAGTGCCTGAACGGCCTGGGAGGTGCCCCCAGGGCGGCACGGGTGGGCGGTGGGGGAGGCACCCCGGCAGCGCCGGGCCACGCGGACCCACCCCCGGTCAGCCATCGCGCCGGGGGCGGCGCGTCACGAGACCGGGCGCGGCGACCCGTACCCCGGGTTACAGCCGGCCCAGCACCCGCGTCAGCAGCGCGCCCATCCGCGTCGCCGAGTCGCGGCCCGCCTGGAGGACCTCCTCGTGGTTGAGGGGCTCGCCCGTCATGCCCGCCGCCAGGTTGGTCACCAGCGAGATGCCCAGCACCTCCGCGCCGGCCTCGCGGGCGGCGATCGCCTCCAGGACCGTCGACATGCCGACCAGGTCGGCGCCGATGACGCGCGCCATGCGGATCTCCGCCGGCGTCTCGTAGTGCGGGCCGGGGAACTGGGCGTAGACGCCCTCCTCCAGCGTGGGGTCGACCTCCTTGCACAGGGCGCGCAGGCGCGGCGAGTAGAGGTCGGTCAGGTCCACGAAGTTCGCGCCGACGATCGGGGAGGTCGCGGTGAGGTTGATGTGGTCGCTGATCAGGACCGGCTGGCCGGGGCGCATGCCCTCGCGGAGGCCGCCGCAGCCGTTGGTCAGGATGATCGTCTTGGCGCCGGCGGCGACGGCCGTGCGGACGCCGTGGGAGACGGCGGCGACGCCGTGGCCCTCGTAGTAGTGGGTGCGGCCCAGGAAGACCAGCGCGCGCTTGTCGCCGATGGAGTACGAGCGGATCCTGCCGCCGTGCCCCTGCACTGCGGGCTTGGGGAAGCCCGGCAGGTCGGTGACCTGGAGATCGGCCTCGGGGTCGCCCAGGGCGTCCACGGCCGGTGCCCAGCCGGAGCCCATCACGAGGGCTACGTCGTGGGTCTCGGCGCCGGTGAGTTCGCGCAGGCGGGCCGCGGCGGCGTCGGCGGCGGCGTAGGGGTCGCCCTGGATGTCGTCCGGAAGAAGAGATGCGTTCACGCCGATGAGGGTAGCCGCTTTACGCCTACGCGCGTAGATGACGGAGCTCACGGGATCGTGATTGTTGCTTTGTTGTTTCTGACGAAGCCGTCGCTCAGCAGGGGCGCTTGCGCAGCTCCATGACGTAGTCGTGGGGCGCGCCCGCCGATTCCGCCGCGTCGGCCACCTCGCCCAGGTACCGGGCGGAGGGCAGGCCGCCCTCGTAGGCGTTCAGGACGTACGTCCAGGCGCCCTCCTCGCCGTCCAGGGTGTGGACGCGGACGCGCATGCGGCGGTATATGTCCAGGCCCACGCCCTCCCAGCGGTCGAGCGAGTCCTCGTCCATCGGGGCGACGTCGTACAGGGCCACGAAGACCTGGGAGACCGGGTCCTCGACCAGGGTCGCCAGCGCGCCCTCCCAGCCCATGTGCTCGCCCCCGAAGGTCAGCCGCCACCCGTTCAGCCAGCCGGTGGCGCGCAGCGGCGAGTGAGGGGCGCGGCGGGTCATCAACCGCGCGTCGAGGTTGCCGGCGTATGCGGCGTAGAGCGACATGGGGAGAGCGTACGGCAGGCGTCCCGCGAGTCGCTCTCGTCACAGACGTGCCCCCGGGCGGCCCCTCGTTGAGCGGTGCGGGACAATGGAGTACGTGACTCGGATCGTGATCATCGGTGGCGGACCCGGCGGATACGAAGCGGCGCTCGTGGCCGCACAGCTCGGCGCGGAGGTGACCGTCGTCGACTGCGACGGCCTGGGCGGGGCGTCGGTGCTGACCGACTGCGTGCCGTCCAAGACCCTCATCGCCACGGCCGAGGTGATGACCACCTTCGACTCCTCGTACGAGGAGCTGGGGATCATCGTCGCCGACGACACCCCGCCCATGGAGCAGGCAGCCCGCGTGGTCGGCGTGGACCTGGGCAAGGTCAACCGGCGCGTGAAGCGGCTCGCGCTCGCCCAGTCGCACGACATCACCGCCTCCGTGACGCGCGCCGGTGCGCGGGTGATGCGCGGGCGCGGCCGGCTGGAGGGCATGCAGGCACTCGACGGGTCGCGCAAGGTCGTGGTGCGGGCCGCCGACGGGAGCGAGGAGACGCTGACCGCGGACGCGGTGCTCATCGCGACCGGCGGGCACCCGCGGGAGCTGCCCGACGCGCGCCCCGACGGTGAGCGGATCCTCAACTGGACCCAGGTCTACGACCTGGAGGAGCTGCCGGAAGAGCTCATCGTCGTCGGATCCGGTGTCACCGGTGCCGAGTTCGCCGGTGCCTACCAGGCGCTGGGGTCCAAGGTGACCCTCGTGTCGTCGCGCGACCGCGTGCTGCCCGGCGAGGACCCGGACGCCGCCGCCGTCCTGGAGGACGTGTTCCGGCGCCGCGGCATGAACGTCATGGCGCGGTCGCGGGCCCAGTCCGCCAAGCGGGTCGGGGACCGGGTGGAGGTGACGCTGGCCGACGGGCGCGTCATCACCGGGTCGCACTGCCTGATGGCCGTCGGCGCCATCCCCAACACCGAGGGCATGGGTCTGGAGGAGGCCGGGGTCAAGCTCAAGGACTCCGGGCACATCCGCACCGACCGGGTCTCGCGCACCTCGGCTCCCGGCGTCTACGCCGCCGGCGACGTCACCGGCGTGTTCGCCCTCGCCTCGGTGGCCGCGATGCAGGGCCGCATCGCCATGTACCACTTCCTCGGCGACGCGGTCACCCCGCTCAACCTCAAGACCGTCTCCGCCAACGTCTTCACCGACCCCGAGATCGCCACGGTCGGCTACTCGCAGGCCGAAGTCGACGCCGGCAAGATCGACGCCCGCGTGGTGAAGCTGCCGCTGCTGCGCAACCCGCGCGCCAAGATGCAGGGCATCCGGGACGGCTTCGTCAAGATCTTCTGCCGGCCGGGCACCGAGATCGTGGTCGGCGGCGTGGTCGTGGCACCGCGCGCCTCGGAGCTCATCCACCCCATCTCCATCGCGGTCGACAACAACCTGACGGTCGAGCAGATCGCCAACGCCTTCACCGTCTACCCCTCGCTCTCGGGATCGATCGCCGAGGTCGCGCGGCAACTGCACACCCGGAAGGCCAACGGAGAGGGCTAGGGCCTGTCGTTTGGATCATGCCGACCCGAGCGGGACGCGCCGTCCGTCCCAGCCGGCCTGATCCAAACGACAGACCCTGGGCGGCCGGAATTTACTCCCCGCCGGTCACGGGGAGTCGCGGATCCTGCGGGTGGCATAGGCGGCCGGAGTAGGCGTGTATACCACTCCTGTCCCTACGGTGCGAACAACTTCTGTTATTCGGCGCATACTGCTGAAAGCAGACGGTCGTTGGGGTTACTGTCAGTTTCGTGTTCGCTGCAGAACGTCGCCAATTGATCCTCGAAATGGTGCGAGCGAACGGGGCCGTGTCGCTCCGTGAGCTCGCCCGCGTCGTCCAGACCTCCGAAGTGACCGTACGGCGGGACGTGCGCGCACTGGAGGCAGAAGGACTCCTCGACCGCCGGCACGGCGGTGCGGTACTGCCGGGCGGATTCACGCGAGAATCCGGCTTTCCGCAGAAGTCCCATCTCGCGACCGCCGAGAAGACGGCCATCGCCGACCTCGCCGCGGGCCTCGTCGAAGAGGGCGAGGCCATCGTGGTGGGGGCCGGGACCACGACCCAGGAGCTGGCGCGCCGGCTCGCGCGGGTGCCCGGGCTGACCGTCGTCACCAACTCGCTCCTGGTCGCCCAGGCCCTCGCCCACGCCAACCGGGTCGAGGTCGTGATGACCGGCGGCACCCTGCGGGGATCCAACTACGCCCTGGTCGGCAGCGGTGCCGAGCAGTCCCTCCAGGGGTTGCGGGTGTCCAGGGCCTTCCTGTCCGGGAGCGGCCTGACCGCGGAGCGGGGCCTGTCCACGTCCAACATGCTGTCGGCGTCCGTCGACCGCGCGCTGGTGCAGGCCGCGGGCGAGGTCGTCGTCCTCGCCGACCACTCCAAGCTGGGCACGGACACCATGTTCCAGACCGTGCCGACGGAGCTCATCACCCGCCTGGTGACGGACGAGCCGCCCGGCCACGACGACCGTGCGGCCACCGAGCTCCAGGCCCTGGCCGACCAGGGCGTGCAGATCGCCGTGGCCGGGGCGTCGGGGGGTGTGGGCGGCGCGGGAAACCCCCAGGCCGCCGGGGCTGACACCGCCCCGGCGCGTCAGCAGCGCCGGGACGTGCCGCTGCCCGGGCCGCGCCGTCAGGTCCCCGGCGCGGGGCCGGCGCTGCGCACGGCCGCGGCACTCGGCGAGCAGAGCACCGGGACCGAACGGGCCCGGGTCGCGGACCTGCGCCGGCGCTGAGGGCCCCCACGGTCCGTCGCGTCCCCGTGAACGGCGGGGCGCCCGGCGGACCGTGCTAGA
>NZ_JBHXFL010000031.1:56965-94626 GCF_042724095.1 Streptomyces sp. NPDC127100 | reverse complement strand
CCCTACTACGCGGCCGAACGCGGCCTCGTCGACGACGTCATCGACCCCGCCGAGACCCGCGAGGTCCTCATCCGCTCCCTGGCGATGCTCCACACTAAGCACGCCGACCTGCCCTCCCGCAAGCACGGCAACCCGCCGCAGTGACCACCCGCCAGACCGCAAGGTCTGTTTACGGGTGATCCTTTCCGGGGGGAACCAGACAACCGGGCGGGGTGAGCGGCCTCACGCCCACCCCGCCCCCGCATGCCGCGACCACCCCGAAACCGCCTCGAACAGGAGTTTCACGCCGGAGTGCGCGGCCGGCGCCCCCGCTTTCCGGCCAATCGCGGTGCGCGGGTCAGGGGCGCCCCCTGACCCGCATTGACATACCGCACGTGCTGTTTTTAAAGTCGTGGAGGGGCCGGCGGCGCACGCGGACAAGGGAGACGGCGTGGACATCGACGTACTGGGCGCACTGGACGTGAGGGAGAACGGGGTGTCCGTCGCCCCGACGGCCCCCAAACCACGCCAGGTCCTGGCGCTGCTGGCCCTGCACGCCGACCGGGTCGTACCGGTCGGCGACCTCATCGAGGAACTCTGGTCGGGCACCCCGCCCCGCAGCGCCCGCACCACCCTGCAGACCTACGTCCTGCAGCTGCGCGAGCTCATCGCCACCGCCCTCGCCCCCGCCCCCGGCGCGGACGCCGCCCGGCCCGCGCCCCGCACCCCTAAGGACCTGCTGGCGACCGCGCCGGGCGGATACCTCCTCACCTGCGCCGGCGGCCGGAGCGACGTACGCGACTTCGAGCATCTGACCGGCCAGGGCTACCGCGCCATGGACGCCGGCGACTTCGCCGGCGCCTCCCGCACGCTCCACGGCGCCCTGCGGCTGTGGACCGGCGACGCCTTCGCCGACGTACCCGCCGGCCCCCAGCTCGCCCTTGAGGCCGCACGCCTGCACGAGAGCCGGCTGTGCGCACTGGACCAGCGCATCGAGGCCGACCTCCGCCTCGGACGCCACCGCGAAGTCCTCGCCGAACTCACCGTTCTGACCAGCCGTCACCCCACCCACGAGAACCTGCACGCCCAGTTCATGCTGGCCCTGCACCACTGCGGCCGGCGCGGCGAGGCCCTCGCCGCCTACCAGCGGCTGCACACCACCCTCGAACGGGACTCGGGCATGCGCCCCTCCCCGCGGCTGCGGCGGCTGCAGCAGTCCGTCCTGACGGCCGCCGGCGAAAGCCTGCCCGCCGCCGCGTACACGCCGCCCGCCGCCCGCCCCGCAGCGGTCCACTGACCGCCCCCGGCCCCCAAATTCCCGCCCCGCCCGCCCGGCTGATCCCGCCCGCCGATTTCCCCCCGCCAGGGCCCGCCCGGGACATTCCCGCCCCCGGGCGGCCCTGCCCCGCCCACGCCTGTGAGCTGCACGGACACCAACCTCCGTACCGGCGCCGGACACCGGAACTGGTACTTCACTAAAGCGGCGGTACATACGTTCCCCGCAAACAAGAACGGCCCCCGCAAAAAACGCCGTGGAATTCCGCTGGAGATCCGGTACAGGAAACCGTTCGAGGGCACCAAAGGCCGCTAGCGTGCACAGCGGCGGAGATTTCTGGCCACCGAAAGGAACTGGACAAGGAACTCGACGAGGTGCGGAGGCCACCATGAAGATTCAAATTCTGGGTCCGTTGAGTGCCGAGGTCAACGGGGGATCGATTGTTCCGACGGCCGGCAAACCCCGGCAGATCCTGTCGCTGCTGGCGCTCTACCCGGGCCGGGTCATGCCCGTCCCCACGCTCATGGAGGAACTCTGGGGCACCGAACCCCCACCGAGCGCCCTGACGACCCTGCAGACCTACATACTCCAACTGCGCAGACGCCTGGGCACGGCCATGGGCCCCGGCTCGCCCTCGGGCGCCAAGGACGTCCTGGCCACCCGGCACGGCGGCTACCTGCTCCAGGTCGACGACGACTGCGTGGACGTGCACCAGTACGAAAAACTCGCCCGCGAAGGACAGACCGCCTTCGAGACCGGCGACAACAAGACGTCCGCCGCCCGCTTCCGGGCCGCACTGGACCTGTGGACCGGCGCGCCCCTGGTCGACGTCAGAGTGGGACCCGTCCTCGACATCGAGGTCATGCGGCTGCAGGAGAGCCGGCTCGCCACCGTCGAGCGGCGCCTGGACGCCGACCTGCGGCTGGGACGGCACGCCGAACTGATCGCCGAACTCACCGAACTGACCGCACGCCACCCCCACCACGAAGGACTGCACTCCCAGGTCATGGTGGCGCTGTACCGGTCGGGCCGGCAGGCGACCGCGCTCGAGGCCTACCGCAGGCTGCGGATGCGGCTCATCGACGAACTCGGCGTCGAGCCGTCACCGCAGCTGCAGCGCATGCACCAGGCCATGCTCTCCGTCGACCCGCAGCTGGACGTGCTGGCCGGCCCGCGGCGCACCTCGACGTTCGACCTGTTCGCAGCCTGAAACCGGCACCGCCGGCGGGTGAGGAGGCTCTGATGGAGGAACGTCACGCCACCCTGCACGTCCTGCCGCCGGCGGCCCGGCCCCAGCCACCGGCCGGGCCCGGACCGGGCACACACCCGCACCCGCACCCTGTGGTGCGGGTGCACGTCGTCGGCACCGACCCGCTGGCCCGCGTCGGCATCACCACCCTGCTGACCGGGCAGCCCGGCATCCGCGTCACCGGCGCGAGCACCCCCGGCCCGCGCCTGGCCGGCGACCTGCACGGCCCGCGCCCGCACGTCCTGGTCGTCCACGGCCCGCTGAACGCCGGCCAGCACCGGCTGCTCGCCGAAGCGGCCGGCGACGACGTGCGCACCGTCCTGCTCGGCACCGCGGAAGGGGCCGGGACACCGGCCGGCGTCCACGGCGAACTGCCCGGCACGGCCACCGCCGGGCAGCTCGCGGCCGCCGTCGTCCTGGCGGCGGCCGGCTACGCCTTCGCCCCCGCCCCGTCACCCGCCCCCGCCTCCCGCCTGTCCCCGGTCCGCCCCGAGGAGCTGACCCGGCGGGAGGCCGAGGTACTGGAACTGCTGGCCCGGGGCCTGTCCAACGAGGAGATCGCCCAGGCCCTCTCCCTGTCCCGGCACACCGTCAAGACCCACGTGCAGAACACCCTGCACAAACTGCGCCTGCGCAACCGCGTCCACGCCGCCATCTACGCCTTCGAGGCCGGCATACGCCGGACCCCCGACACCACCCCCCGGCCCGCGGCACCCTGACCCCGGCCCGCCGCGCCGCGCACCCTCGACGGCCGCGCCGTCCGGCACCGGGGCGCATGGGGGGCGTTGACGGCCTCAGGCGGGCCGCGGCCGGCACTTCGGCCAGCCGATGTCGTCGTCGGGCGCCGCGCGCCGCTTCGCTCCCGGCCGCACGGCCCCGCCCCGGCGCACCGCACGGCACGCGGGAACCGGACGTTCCATGATCGACTCCCGTGGGTGAGAGGCCCGGTGCCGGACACGGCCCGCCCGGCACTGGAGATGCTGCCCGGAACCGTTCGCGAGCCGCTGGAGGACCGCAGGAGAACGGCGTGAGACACCGACGAGGACCAGGGCACCCCGCCTGGCAAAACATTGCCCCGGGCTTGCCCGGCCCCTACGCTCGGCGCTGCTTCGAGGAGGACCGCCGATCCGCTCCGCGGCCAACCGACCGCCAGGCACAGGGGGAAGGGCCACATGCTTCAGCAGCCCGCGTTCGGCCGCCGACTGAGGAAACTGCGCCAGGCCCGCGGCCTGTCCCAGTCCGCCCTGGCCGGCGACGGCATGTCCACGGGATACCTCTCCCGCCTGGAGTCCGGGGCCCGCCGGCCCACCGACCGCGCCGTGACCTACCTCGCCCAACGCCTGGGCCTGCGGCCGGCCGACCTGGAGGAGACCGCGGGCGCCTCACTCGCCCACGCCCTGTCGCTGGTCGCCTCCGCCAGGAGCGACGAGGCCCTGGACACCCTGCGCGAGGCACTGGCCGCCGAGAGCCACGAGGCGCCCGTGCTGCGCTGGCAGGCACTGTGGCAACTGGCCCGGCAGCGGCGCGTCCAGGGCGACCACACCGGCGAACGCGCCCACCTCCAGGAACTGGTGAGGCTCGGCGACGAGGTCGGCCTGAGCGAACTGCGGGTGCGCGGACTGACCCGGCTCGCCCGCTGCCTGCGCTCGCTGGGCGAGATCGGCGCCGCCCTCGACGCCGCCGGCACCGCCCACCACCTGGCCCGCCAGGAGGCCCTGGGCGTGAGCGACCGCATCGCCGTCCTGCTCGCCCTGGTGTCGGTGGAGGCCGAAGCCGGCCGGACACCCGACGCCCGCGCCCACAGCGACGAACTGCTCACCCTGGTCGAGGGCCGCTCCGACACCCTGTGGGCGGAGGCGATGTGGACCGCGGCCGCCGTCCGCCTGCGCCAGGGCGACCACGAGTTCGCACAGGCCTGCTTCGAACAGGCCCTGAAGCGCTACAGCGGCAGCGAGGACCTGGTGCTGTGGGTGCGGCTGCGGCTCGCGGCGGGCCGCCTGTATCTGCAAAAGCCCCCGCCCGACCCGCAGGCCGCCGAACGGTGCGTCAGCGCCGCGGAACCCGCCCTGGCCTTCGTCGGCACCCCCGGCCTGCGCCAGGAGCTGACCGCGCTCAGGGCCGACCTCGCCTTCCACACCGCCCGCTACGACGAAGCCCGCCTCCTGCTCGGCGAACTCGCCCTGGAAGAACCCCGGATGACCTACCGCGACCGCGTCCGCCTGGACATGCTGCGCCACCGGCTGCGCATCCTGCGCGGCGACCGGGGCGGCATCGAGGGGCTGCGCTCACTGGCCGAGCAGGCCCAGGCCGACGCCAACATCGACCTGGCGGCCGACATCTGGCGCGTCCTGGCCGAAGCCCTCACCGGCACCGGCACCGGCACCGGCACCGGCAGGTCGGCCGCGTCCGCGGCGCCGCAACCCGCACACAGCACCCCCGCCCCGGCCGAACCCGACCGCCGCGGCTGACCCCGCCCCCCCCGCACCCCCCGCCCGCGTGCCCGCCGGCACCCACCGGGGTCTAGCAGGCGTCGTTGAGGTGGTCGTTGATGTGGTCCAGGCACAACTCGTACAGATCCTCCGGATGCGTCGTGTGCCAGCCCTCGGGCACCAGGGCCACGGCCGGCCACAGGGCACGGTGACCGGTGTCGTCGGCGAGCACCACGAACGTGGCCGAGCCGTCGGCGAAGGGGTCGTCGCCGGCCGGGCGGTCCAGGACGCGCAGCTCACCGCCGGCGTGCAGACGGGCCGCGCGGCCGGTGCGCCACATGCGGGCGGTGCCCTCCCGGCCCGCGCCGAACGGGTCGGGCAGGAACCGCTCGCCGGAGGCGGCCGTCCGGCCGGCGTACCCCTGGGCCACCCCCGCCCCGGCGATGTACAAGGTGCCCGTCTCGCCCGGCCCCACCGGCCGCATCCGGCCGTCCAGGACGTAGGCGCGGTAACCGGGAGCGGGCCGCGCGGTGCCGTCGGCCGACTGCTCGACGACCAGGCGGCCCTCCGCCCAGCCGCCGCTCAGGGTCAGCTCGGCACCCTCGGTGCGGGCCAGCGCCGACAGCGCACCCAGCAGGTCGTCGTCCCCGCCCAGCACCAGCCGCGCGTGCCGGCGCCCGAGCCAGCCCAGCACCTCGTGCGGCACGGCCCGGGACAGACAGCCGTCCGGCACGTGCACCCGGGCCCCGCACACCAGGGCGCCCAGCAGGCCCAGCACCGCGTCCTCGTCCGGGTAGCCGCGCACCAGCCACGCGGCGCCCGCCGGGCGGGCGGCGGCCGCCGCGGCGACGGCCGCCGCGCCGATCACCACCGTGCCGTCCTCGCCGGGCACCAGCAGCACCGGGTCGCCGGCCGCCGGCGGCCGCGTGCGGTCGGCGTCGGTGACCGGCCAGCGCCCGGTGGGCACCAGCCGGTCGGCGGCGTCGTCGCGGACCAGCCGGACCGCGCCGGGGACGGCGGGCAGCAGCAGGTCGGCCGTCTCGTCCAGCAGCAGCGCCACCGGCCGCAGCCGCCCGTCCAGGCCCGCCGCCGGGTCCACCGCCAGCAGCGCGGCCCCCGTCTTGACGACCGCGAGCGCGGCCACCGCGAACCCGACGGGGGAGGACAGCGCGGTGAGCACCGAGGTGCCCGGACCCGCCCCGTGCTCGATCAGCGCGTGCGCCAGCAGGTCGGACCGCGCGTCGAGCCCGGCGTAGGTCAGGCCGGCCAGGGCGGGCGCCCGCGGGGTGAGCGCGGCCTGCCCGGCGAACAGCTCCGCCACCGACCGCGCCGGCGCCGCGACGTCCGCGCCCGCCCACACCCCGCCCGCCGCCCGCCGCCCGTCCGGCACCGGAAGCCGGCTCAGCGCGGTCCACGGGGCGTCCAGCACGGCCCGCAGCACGGCCGTCAGCACCGCGGTCAGGGACACCGCCCGCTGCTCGCCGACCGTCTCGTGCCGGTAGGAGGCCGCCACGCCGATGCCCGCCGCCGCGCCCTGCGGCGTCTGCCGCTCGGTCAGCGTCCACACCAGATCCGCGGCCGGCACCGGCGGTTGGGGCCGCTCGGGCTGCACGGTGAGCCCTGCCGCGGTGAAAGCGCCCACCGCCTCCTGCAGGACGCTCAGCGCGACACCGGTGCCCGGCCGGGCCAGGGGCGCCCCGCCGTCGCGGTAGGCGGCCAGGTCCGCCTCCTTGACCCGGCGCAGCAGTTCGGCGAAGGCGGGGTCGTCCGAGGCGTCCACCGTCAGGGCCAGCACCCGCCCGTAGGGGCCCACCGCGGCGCGCAGCCCCGCGCTGTCGCGGGCCGGCACCGGCGCGGCGACGGTGACCTCGCCGGGCGTTCCCGCCCGGGCCAGCAGCGCGGTGAGCGCGGCGTGCACCACCATGAACAGGGTGCTGCCGTGCCGTGCCGCGAACCGGGTCAGCCGCTCGTGCAGGCCGGCGTCCAGATCCGTCAGGTGGATGCCGTACGAGGGGTGGCGGGCGTCGGCAGCGGCGCCCGGGACGGCGGTGGGCCCGCGGTCGCCGGCCAGCGCCCGGGGCGCGGCGTCCAGTGCCGCCGGACCGCGGTGCGGGGCGGCGCCGGTGGCGCGTGCCGCGTAGGCCCGGGCGAGTTCGGCGGCCAGCGGCAGGGAGGACCAGGCGTCGACGCAGTCCGCGGGCAGGGCGAGATCGAGGCGGTGGTCGTCGCCGGCCAGGACGTGCAGCCGGGTCCCGGCCGAGCCCAGCCGTGAGTTGCGCAGCACCTCGTGACGCCGGCCGAGGTCCTCCAGGGCCTGCTGCAGGGCCCGCATGTCCACCGGGCCGCGCAGCCGCAGCGCCAGCAGCGCGCTGTCCGGCCCCGCGCCGCGGGGGCCGACGGCCACGGCGGGCCTCTCGCCCGCCAGGGCGGCCAGAGCGGCCGGAGTCGGCGCCCCTTGCAGGGCCCGGGCGCCCACCTCGGCGTCCAGGGTCTCGCGGATCCGGGCCAGCAGCCGGGCGGCGGCGGGCGGGCGGCCGCCGAGCGCGAAGAAGTCGGACTCCGCGTGGACCTGATGCCGCGGCAGCTCCAGCACCTCCGCGAACAGGTCGCGGACGATCTCCTGCACCGGAGTGCCCGGCGGGGTGCCGGCCGGCCGCCCGGCCAGACCGGCGGGCGCTCTCAGCGCCCCGCGGTCGGTCTTGCCGTGGGCGTTCAGCGGCAGCGCGTCCACGGCCACCACCGCCGAGGGAACCATGTGCGCCGGCAGCCGCCGCCGCAGATGCCCGTCCAGGGCCACGACCAGCCCCCGGCCCGCACCACCACCCCCACCCCCGCCCGCGCCGGGGGCGGCTGCGGGCCGGGCCGGCACCACGTGCGCCACCAGATGCCGCTGCCCGTCCCCCGACTCGTGCAGCGACACCGCGGCCGCGGACACCGCCGGATGCCCGCTCACCGCCGACTCCACCGCACCCAGATCCACCCGCAGGCCGTTCAGCCTCACCCGGTCCTCCACCCGGCCCACGAACTCCAGCAGACCGTCCTCACGCAGCAGCACCACATCACCCGTGCGGTACAGCACACCGCCGCCACCGGTGAAGCGGTCCTCCACGAACCGCCGGGCGTCCAGATCGGGCCGGTTCAGGTAACCGGTGGCCAGACCCGGCCCGCCCAGCAGCAGCTCCCCGGTGCCGCCGGGCGCCACCGGGGCCCCGTCGCCGCCCTCCACCACGGCGGTACCCGCCCCGGCCGGACGGCCCACGGCAACGGCACGGTCCCCCTCGGCCGGCTCGGTGACCTCGTGCCACAGGGCCGGCGTGGCCGCCTCGGCCGACCCGTACACGTGCAGCAGCCGCCCGGGCGGCCCCGCCTCGAACACCGCGCGCACCGCACGCGGGTCGCACCCCTGGCCGCCGAACAGCACGACCCGCAGCGGGGCGAAGGCGTCCGGCCGCTTTTGGGCGATCAGCCCGAACAGGGCCGTCGGCAGCGAAACGACCGAGACGCCGTGCGCACGCACCGCCTCGGCGAAACGGTCCGGGCCGGCCACGGTCTGCGGCGCCAGACCCACCAGACGGGCCCCGGCGCTGAGCGCCGCCCACACCTCGAACAGGACCGCGTGACACGCCGGCCCGGCCACCTGGGCCACCACGTCACCGGCCGCCAGCCCCAGCCGCCGCGCGCAACCCGCCAGCTCCGCAACGGCCCGGTGCGGGACGACGACGCCCTTGGCAGGACCGGTGGTGCCGGAGGTGTAACAGATGCAGGCGGCGTCCTCGGGGCCGGGCGCCCCGGCCGGCAGCACACCGGGACGCCCGGCGATCTCGGCGGCCTCGGCGTCCACCCGGACCACCCGCACGCCCGGGCCCGAGTACTGCGCCCCGTCACCCTCGGTCAGCACCGTACGGGCCGCGCTGTCCCGCACGACGGCACGGCGCCACCCGGCGGGAGCGGACGGATCGACCGGGACGCACACCATGCCGGCCCGCGCGAGCGCCAGGAACGCGGTCACCATCCGCGGACCCGGCCGCAGCGACACCACCACCCGCTCACCGCGGCCCGCACCACGCGCCCGCAGATGAGCGGCCAGCCGGTTCGCCGCGGTACTCAGCTCCCCGTACGTCAGGCGCGCCTCACCGCCGTCACCGCACCCGGGATAGACGACCGCGGTGGCACCCGGCCGGGCCTTCGCCTGCTGCTCGATGAGGCCGCAGATCGACATCAGCACCCGCTCCTTAGGACAGCGCCTTCCGGCATGGCAAGAATGTGCCAACAGGCTGGCAACCCGCTTTCGAGAATCCGTCTCGAAACGGTCGAGCGGCACTGGAGACACCGGCCGCCGCCCCCGCCCCGCACACCTCCCCGCCTCCCCGCCGGCACCGGAGGAGCGCCGCACCGGCCGGACCGCCGGACGAGGAACAGCAGGCGGGCGAGGTGCCGCTGGAGCGGTGCTCGAGCCGGCGTTGCCACCCGCCGCAACCCTTGGCAACGTATTGCCGAACCCAGGCAACTGCTTGCCCACGCCGTACGAGGGAGGAGGTCCCGGATGATCCACCTGAACCCGGCCGGACTGGGCCGCATGCCCGTCGCCGCCCGCGAGGTCCTCACCCGATGGGCCCGCCACGAGGACCAGCACGGCGCCCTCGCCCTCGAGGAACGCCTCGACGGCGGACTGCGCCGCCGGACACAGCAATACCTCGCCGCCCTGCTGGGCGCCCCCGCCGACGGCATCACCCTGCACCGCGGCGCCGCCGAGGCGTTCGCCGCCCACGTCGCCCGCCTGCCCCTCGGCCCCGGCGACCGCGTGTGGACCACCCCCTACGAGAGCGCCTCCCACCTCACCGCCCTGTACGCCCTGCGCGACCGCACCCGCTGCACCCTCGAGGTCGTCCCGCTGCGCCCGGACGGCGACCTGGACCTGGAATGGATGGCCCGCAACATCACCGGCGACGTCGCCCTGGTGTCGCTCACGCATGTCCCGGCGGTCTGCGGCACCGTCAGCCCGGTGGAGGACGTGGGGCGCATCCTCGCCCCCCACCGCTGCCTGTACGCCGTCGACGCCTCCTACTCCGTCGGCCAGCTGCCCGTGGACACCGCCCGCATCGGCTGCCACCTGCTGACCGGGGACGCCTGGCGCTTCCTGGGCGGACCGGAGTCCGCCGGCTTCGCCTGCACCGACCGGAGAATGCGCGACGCACTCGCCGCACCGGACGCCCCCGCCCTCCCGCCGGACGCGCCGGCCGTCGCGGCACTGCACGCCACCCTGACCGCACACGCGGCGGCGGCCGGGGACGTCCACGCCCTCACCGACGCCCTGCGCGCCGCCGTCGAACAGGCCCCCGGCACCGCACCCGTCGCCCCCGGACGGATCCAGTCGGGCATCGTCGCCTTCCGCCACGCGGACCTGCCCGCCGCCCACATCCGCCAGCAGCTGGCGCGGCGCGGCGTCGTGGTGTGGAAGACCGTCGCCCAGCAGACCCCGCTGCTGCGCCCCCACACCGCCGCCCCCACGACCGTGCGCGCCTCGGTGAGGTACGACAACACCCTCCAGGACACGGCCCGGTTCGGCGAGGCACTGCGGGAGATCCTCACCACCCCCCGCCCCCGCCCCCGCCCGGTGGCCGGCGCACGGCCCGCCCCCGCGCCGCTCACCGCCGTACCCGGGCCCGCAGCGGCCGGCCCGCCGCCCGCCCGGGCCCGGCGCCGCAGCCCCGGCGCCGCGCACCTGACTCTGGTGACCACCCCTCACGACCCGGCACCCCGGCGGGCCGCGGGCGGAACACCGGGCTAGCCGGGGCCCCTCGCGGCGGGATCACTCGCGGGAGTGAGGGGCCGAGGCCGGTTCACCCCGTGCGGCGATGTGCGCCCCGCCGGGCCCCGGGCACACTGCGCGGACGGCCCTTCGGGACGGACGACCTCTGGAGAGACGCCACCATGACTGCCGCCGCACCCCTGCCCGGACAGCCCGCCCCGCAGCAGCCGGCCGCCGACGTGCTCGGCGAACTGACCGCGACGCTGGCCGACCTCGTGGGCGCACAGGCCCGGGCCGTCGACACCGGGCAGACCTTCTGGCTGCTGGGACTGGACTCCCTGCGCAGCGTGGAGTTCCTCGACACGCTCAATGCCCGCTACGGCACCGCCGTCCCCCCGGGCGCCCTCTACACGTTCCCCACCCCCAGGGAACTGGCGGCACACCTCGCCGCGCAGACCGGCGCCCCCGCACCGCCCCAGGGCACGGGCAACGGCGGTGCCGTCGAGCGGCTGCGGGAGCAGCTCGCCCTCGTGCTGGGCTGCGCGCCGGCCGCCCTCGACACCGGCAGCGACTTCACCGTCCTCGGCGTGGACTCACTGCTCGCGGCGCAGTTCGTGGCGGACGTCAACCGCGCCTGGGAACTGACCGAGACGCCCGACGTGCTCTACCGGCACCCCACCCTCGCCTCACTCGCGGCGCACATCGCCACGCGGACGGGCACGGCCGGCACCGCACCGCAGGCGCCCGCCGCACCCATTGCCCGGCCCTCCCGCGACGCCGACGCCGCCCCGGTCGACCTGGAGGCCCTGCTGGACGCGGTCCGCGACGACCTGCTCAGCATCGACGAGGCGGCCGAACTCCTCGGCGCCGGGCCGGTGTGAGCGCGGAACCGGCCACACCCATGGACAAGCGGGAGATCCTCACACGCTTCAGGGACGGCACCCTCGAACGGCGCCACACCCTGGCCCTGCTGTCGGGCCCCCCGGCCCCCGCACCGACGCGGACCCCGGCCCCCGCCCCGCCCGCCGGGAAACGCACCGCCCCGCCCGCCACGGCCGAACCTTCCGGGGCACCGGACGAACCCTCCGGGACGGCACCGGACGCAGCACCCGCCACGGCACCGCGGGCCCGGCGCGGCCCGGCACGGCCGGCGTCCGCGCACACCGCGCCGTGCGCCGTGATCGGGATCCAGGGGCACCTGCCGCACGCCGGTGACCTCGACGCCCTGTGGCGCAGGGAACTGACCGCTCCCCGGACCTCCCGCCCCCTCCCGCACCCCGGCACGACCGCCCACGACACCGGCCCCCGCGACCCCCACCCCTCCGACACGGACGTCTCCGACACGGACGTCTCCGACACGGACGTCTCCGACACGGACGTCTCCGACACGGACGTCTCCGACACGGACGTCTCCGACACGGATCCTTCCGAAGCGGACCTGTCCGCCGCGGACACCCACGGCGCGCGCTTTGGCGGTGCGGACTTCCTCGACGCGGCCGCCCTGGGCCTGACGGACAGCGAGGCGGAGCTCATCGGCGCGGGGGAGCGGTCGCTGCTGCACAGTGCCCGGCAGGTCCTGGAGAGCGCCGGCTACGCGGGCGTCCGCCTCGACGCGCTGAGCGGCCCCGACGGGCAGCGGCGCTGCGTGGGGGTGTTCACGGCCGTCACCGCGGCCGGCCGCCCGCAGGAAGCCGACCCCGGCGGTGCCGCGGCCCGCCTGTCGCACCTGCTGGACCTGCGCGGCCCGAGCCGGCACGTCGGCACCGGCCCGTCCTCCTTCTTGACCGCCCTGCACCTGGGCCTGGCCGCGCTGCGCGCCGGCGAGTGCGCGGCCGCCCTGGTCGCCGCCGCCGAACCGGGCCCGGACGGCGCGGGCGCGGGCGCCGTCCTGCTCAAGCCGCTGGACGCCGCCCGGCGCTGCGCGGACGTCGTCCACGCGGTCGTCCTGGCCGGCGCGTCGGCCCACCCGGGACGCGGACCGCAGCCCGGCCTGCCCGACCGGCTCTGCCACCGGGCCGTACGGGCGGCCGGCATCCCGCGGACGGCGGTGGCAGTGGAGGAGACCGGGCAGCCGGCAGGCAGCGTCGGCGGAGCGGTCCCGTTCCTGCGCGCCCTGCTGCAGCTGAAGTACGCCACCCTGTTGCCCGGGCCCGGCCGGCCGCAGCCCGGCGCGTGGCGGCCCGCGTCCCTCGCGGACGGCGAGGCCTGGCCCCGCACCGCACTGGCCGGGGTGCACGAGGCGGGCGCCGAACACGCCGTCGTGGTGCTCCAGGAACCACCCCCCGCCCCCGTAGCGGCGGCCGCCTTCGACACGCCGCCGGCACAGGACGCCGCGGAGCCCGCTCTGGTGCTGCTGTCCGCCCCCACCCCCGCACACCTGGCGGCCACCGCCGCACAGCTCACCGGCTTCCTCACCGCCGCCGGCCGGGCCGGCGGCCCCCGCCCGCCCGGCCCCGCCGGCGTGGCGCGGGAACTGCGGCTGGGACGGGCCGCCCACCCGTGCCGCCTGGCCGTGGTGGCCGACCGCACCGACCGCCTCGCCGACGCCCTGGCCGCCTTCGCGGCCGGCACCGCACCGCCCGGCGTCCGCACCGCCGACCTGCGCGCACAGCGCGGCGGCCCGCTGCTGCTGGCCGGCCTCGCCGAGACCTCGGCCTACCTGGGCGCCCTGTGGCAGCGCCACCACTTCGAGCAGCTGACCCGGCTGTGGCTGGCCGGCGCCGACGTACTGACCGCGGCCCCCGGCGACGACGGCGCACCGGTCCTCGAACTGCCCGCGGGCCCCCCGCCGCACCGGCCCGGCGACCACGGTCCCGACGGCGGCACCGCCCGCGCGCGTGGTGAGCGCCAGGGAGGACAGCCGTGACCGCACCCCCGGCGCCGCGGCCGGGCACCGCGCACATCACCCTGTGGCTGTGCCCCAACGACGGCCTGGCCCCCGAGACCGCGCAACTGCTGGGCGAGCACTGGCTGGACGCGCAGGAACAGCGCACCGCCGGCCGGTTCCTGTTCGAACACGACCGCATGCACTACCTGGTGGCGCACACCCTCGTCCGGCGCGCCCTGGCGCTGGAGGCGGGCACGGCCGAGGCCGAACTGGTCATCTGGCGTTCCGTGCGCGGACGTCCCTTCCTGCGGCCCACGACCGACCAGCCGGGCAGCGGCGGCAGGGTCCTGGACTTCAACCTCTCGCACGCCGGCGGCTACAACGCCCTGGGCATCGTGCGCCGGGCCCGGGTCGGGGTCGACGTCGAGCGGATCGAGGACCGCGACCAGCACGCCATCGCCACCGTCCTGAACGCCGTCACACCCGAGGAACGCGCCTGGGCGCAAGCCGCCGGCACCCCGGGCGAGCGCGACCGGCGGGCCTTGCGCGTGTGGGTCCTCAAGGAGGCCTACGCCAAGGCGCGCGGGCTCGGTCTGGGCATCCCGTTCGACAGCTTCGTCTTCACGATGGACGACGAGTCGGGCGTGCGGGCCTTCACCCCGCCGCCCGACGACACCGGCCGCGCGTGGCGGTTCGTCGAGCTGGAGCCGGTGCCGGGCGTGCTGGTCGGGGTGGCCGTGCCGGCCGAGGAGGACGAACAGGAGGAGCAGTTCCTGCACCTCAACCAGGGCTTCCCCTGGAGCCGTTCGGCACCGAGGCGCATCCCCCTGCCCGCCCCGCTCACAGCCCACCAGACCCCCACCCCCGGCTGACCTCTTCCACCCGGCCCACCGGGGAAGCCAAGCCCGCCCAGCGTGCGTCGGGGGAGTCGAGCCCACCCGGCACCCGCGGGGTGAGCCGCCCCCGCCCAACGCCCGCCGGGGGAGCGGTGCCCCTCCGATGCCCGCCGGGGAAGCGGTGCCCGTCCGACGCCCGCCGGGGAAGCCGCCCCCGCCCGACACCCGCCGGGGGAGCGGTCCCCGTCCGGCGCCCGCCGGGGAAGCCGCCCCCGCCCGACACCCGCTGGGGGAGCGGTCCCCGTCCGGCGCCCGCCGGCGGAGCGTGCTCGTCCGTCCAGTGCCCGTCCACGGCCTCTCGAGCCCGGCGGAGAACAGTCGGGGGATCATCCCCGGCCGATGCGCTGTCAGGAGGACCACATGGCGGTGGCGAGGTACCTGGACACGTCCCTGGACGAACTGCTGCGCCGGGCCGCACTGCGCGCGGGGGAGCGGCCGGCGGTGACCACCGAGGCCGGCACCGTCACCTACGCCGGGCTGGACCGGGTGGCCGACCGGGTCGCGCACCGCGTCGCCCGTGCCGTGCGCCGTCCCGGCGGCGGGGCCGTCGTCGTCTGCGCGCCCCATTCCGACGTCGCCGCCGTGTACTTCGGCGCGGTGCGCAGCGGCCGTCGCCTCGCCCTGCTCGACCCGTCGGCCGGGCCCGCGGCCGTCAGGGAGCTGTGCGCGGCGGTGAACGCCGAGATCGCCTTCGTGCCCGAGGCCCAGGCCGGGCTGCTGCGGGCGGCGGGCGGACGCCTGCACACCGTCGTCGTGCTGGAACCGGCCGGCGGCGCCGCGCAGGACGCCCCGGCCCCCGCCCCGCCGGCCGGTGTCCGCGTCCTGCCGTGGGCGCGGGCCGTGGGGGAGATGCCCGGCACACCGTTCGCCTGCCCGGTGACCGACGCCGGCGCCGTCGCGTGCGTGCAGCTGGTGCCGCACGCGGTCTCGGGCGCGCGGGTGCTGGGCCTGACCCACCGCAACCTGCTGGCGAACGCGGCGCAGATCGGCGTCGCCTGCGCCCTGGACGCCGACAGCGTCGTGGTGGACCACCTGCCCGCCCGCCATCCCTCGCTGCTCGGCGCCGCCGTGCACGCCGGCGCCGAGCAGGTGCTGGTCGCCGACCCCGACCCGTGCGCCGGCATGGTCCAGTGCCGCCGCCGGCGGGCCACCCACTACTACGGCCCCTCGGCCCGGCTGACGAGGCTGGCCGACGACGAGCGGTTCGCCGGGCACCGCGCCCCGCTGCCCGGCGGCCACCTGCGGGCGGTGCTGTGCGCGGACGGCGCCCTGGAGGCGGAGACGGCCCGCCGGCTGCGGCAGGCCCTGCGGGTGCCCGTGCTCCAGGGCTACGGCGTGGGCGGACTGTCCGTCCTCTCCCACGTCCAGGCGCCCGCCGCGCAGCCGGTGCTGGGCGCGGTGGGATCCTCCCTGCCGGGGACCGAGTGCCGCGTCGTCCACCCCGTCAGCCGCGAGCCGGTGCGGGCCTGGTCCGGCGGCGAGGTGGAGATCCGCGGCCCGCAGGTGCCCTCCGGGCACGCCGACGGCTGGCTGGCCACCGGCGACGTCGGCTACCTCGACCTCGACCACCGGCTGCACCTGGTGGCCCGCCCGGCCGCCGTGTTCCTCAGCGGGGACGCCGTCGTCGTGCCCGGCATGGTGGAACGCGTGCTGCGCAGCGACCCCCGGGTGGCGGACTGCGTGGTGACCGAATGGCCGGACGCGGCGCACGGCGCGGTGGTCTGGGCGGGCGTCGTCCTGCACCGCACCACAGGAGGCACGGTCCCGGACGGCACGGTCCTCGCCGGCGTCGCCGCACGCGCCAACGCCCTGCTGGGCCCCGCCGAGCAGATCCGCCACCTGGACGCCCTGGACGCCGTCCCGCGCACCAGCGACGGCCACCCCGCCCGCCGCCGGCTGAAGCAGCACACCCGCCCGCCCGCCGCCGGCGCGGCGTGAACCGCGCCCCGCACCACCCGCACGCGAACCCCGCCCGCACCGCCCCGCCGTCCCGCACGGCGCGCCCCGCCGTCCCGCCGTCCCGCACGCGAACCCCGCCCCGCACGGCGCGCCCCGCCGCCCCGCACGGCACGCCCCGCCCACGCCCCGGCCCCGGCCGCGACCGCTCCGGAGGACGGCCGTGACCCCGCCCCGCGGCGCGGCCGGCATCCGGCCCGCCTCCCGCACCGGCGCACCGCCGCGGCAGCATCCGCGGCGCGACGGGGCAGGCCCGCTGGAGCGCGCCCGGACCCGCGGCGGGATGCGGCCGGAGAAGGAAGCGAACACGGCCCGCACCCGGGCGGAGCGCCGCCACAACCGCCCCCCGCCCGGCCCCGCGCCCCGAGCCGCGGCGGACCGGCGCCGGCCCGGCGCGGGAGGCGCGGCACAGACGTGCGGCGGGGCCCGGCACCGCTTGCCGGACCCCGCCGCACGGCACCTGCCGTGCGCCCGCTCAGCTGGTCACCAGCGCCACGCACATCCCGCCCAGCGCCAGCGCCTGAAGGACCACGCGGGCGTTGATGACGCTGTCCCAGGTGCGCTGCAGCGCACGCGCGTCGGGAGCGGTGCGGCAGTCCAGCGCCGCACCCGTGAGCTGCTTGTTCACCGGCGCGCTGACCTTGTTGTAGAGGGCCAGCCACACCACCAGCGACAGGGCCGCCGCACCGGCGGCGACGGCCGGGGCGGCCTTGCCGTCGAAACCGGCGACGGCGGCCGTGGCCACGGTCGCCACCAGGCCGAACACCCCCGGCACCGGCATCCTGCGGTCCCCGAAGCGGTGGGTCTGGCCCATGGCACTGGTCAGCACCACGTCGTCGACGTGGGCCATGGCGGGCCGCTGCACCACCGCGGAGAAGACGTCCGTTCCGTAGACCACCGCATTGGCCATGGTGGCCACCACGGCCAGCGTTATCAGAAGCGCTTCCAACACAACCACCTTCGTCGGTCCGATCAGCGATATAGCGATGCTAGGTATTCTTTCGACACTATAGATGCAAGCGCTAGAAATGCTAGCGTCGACAACCCCAGTGTTCCGTGAGGGACTTCAGCCGGGGACTCTCCGCCCAGACCGCACGAGGAGACCGAGACACATGGCCTTTGGACGAGCCCGTCGCATACTCATCGCCGGCGGAGGGATCGGCGGCCTGGCCGCGGCCCTCGCCCTGCAGCGCAGGGGCTTCGAGCCGGTCGTCCTCGAACGCGCCGACTCCCTGCGCGACGGCGGCGCGGGACTGCACATCTGGACCAACGGCGTCCTCGCCCTGGACCACCTGGGCCTGGCCGGCAAGGTCCTCGAGGTCGCCCCCGTCCAGCAGGTCGCCCACTTCACCACCTGGCACGGCGACGTACTGGGCGCCTGGCCCGTCGGCGACTTCGTCGAGCGCTACGGCGCCCCGACCATCGCGGTCGAGCGGTCCGTCCTGCACGGCGTGCTGCGCGACGCCCTCGAGGGCTCACCGCTGCGCACCGGCGCCCACGTCGTCTCCTTCGACCAGGATCCCGACGGCGTCACCGTCCGCCTCGCCGACGGCCGAACCGAACGCGGCGACCTGCTGATCGGCGCCGACGGCATCCACGGAGCCGTACACGACCAGCTGTTCGGACCCGCCCGCAACCTCTTCAGCGGCTACATCGCCTGGCGCGGCCGCGCCCCGATGGAGCACGCCGACATCCCCCCGGGCACCTTCAACGCCGTCTTCGGGCCCGGCACCCGCTTCACGTACTACGACGTCGCCCCCGGCCTGGTCCACTGGATGAGCGTGGCCAACGGGGCACCGGGCGGACGCGACGGGGCCGGCGTGCGGGACATGCTGCTGCGCCGCCACGAGGGATGGGCGGGGCCGGTCGCCGACATCCTGCGCGCCACACCCGAGGAGTGGATCCTGCGCGGCGACGTCGAGGGCCGCAGACCCGAACGGCACTGGGGCAAGGGCCGCGTCACCCTGCTCGGCGACGCCGCGCACCCCATCACCTTCAACATCGGCCAGGGCGCCTGCCAGGCACTCGAGGACGCCCTGGTCCTGGCCGAGCACCTCGACCGGGGCGGCAGCGACCCGGTCGCCGCCCTGCGCCGCTACGAGGAGGAGCGCCGCCGCCGGACCGCGGGACTGCAGCGCGTCGCCTGGTGGATCGGCAAGATGGGCGCGGTCGAGAACCCGCTGCTGATCAGGGCGCGGGAGGCCTTCATGCGCAAGAACTGGAACACCAAGGCGTTCCGGGCCGCGGAGAAGGACCAGGTCGCCTACGGCACCCGCTGGGCCGGCCCGCGCCGGACCCCCGCGGCCTGAACCGCCGGCCGCCCCCCGCACCGGCCGGGCCGGTGCGGCCGCAGTCCAGACACATTCGAGGAATGCGCCAGAGCGGGGTGCGAGATTCACCGGGTCGAGGACCCCTCGCCGACGGCTCGACGACCCAGATCACCACGGAGTGAGGCAGGAGCGGGGATGAGCGAGAACCACTTCACCATGTTTCCCGGACAGGGATCGCAACGCGCGGGCATGGCCGCACACCTGCTGCGCGACCACCCCCGCACCGCGGGACGCGTCCTGGCCCGCGCCGAGGAGGCCACCGGCCTGGCGCTGACCGCCCTGTGCACCACCGCGGCCGAGTCCGACCTGGAACCGACCGAGATCGCCCAGCCGGCCATCGTGGCCACCAGCCTCGCCGTGTACGAGATCCTGCGCACGGACGCCGGCTTCGTCCCCGGCGCCGTGGCCGGCCACAGCCTGGGGGAGTACACCGCCCTCGTCGCCGCCGGCGTCCTGGGCGCCGACGACGCGCTGCGCCTGGTGCGCCGCCGCGGCGAGCTGATGGCCGGCGTCTCCCGGCGGGTGAGCGGCGCGATGACCGCGGTCATGGGACTGGCTCCCGCCCGGATCGAGGAGATCTGCACGACGGCCGCCGGCCGCGGCGTGGTGGAGGTCGCCAACTACAACGAGGCCGGCCAGACGGTGATCTCCGGGCAGAGCGCCGCGGTCGCCGAAGCGGCCGCCCTGGCCGCCGAGGCCGGCGCCGAACGCACCGTCCCGCTGAAGGTGTCCGCCCCCTTCCACTCCTCCCTGATGCGGGTCGTCGAGGACGAGTTCGCCGCCGAACTCGAACGCGTCGACTTCCGCACCCCCCGCCTGCCGGTGATCAGCTCGGTCACCGGCGCCCGGATCACCGGCGGCGCCCAGGCCCGCGACCTGCTGCGCCGGCAACTGGCGGGCCCCGTGCGCTGGGTGGACGTACTGGCCACGGCCGCCGCGCTCGGCGTGGACGGCTACCTGGAGGTCGGCCCCGGCCGGGTGCTCAGCGGCTTCGCCAAGCGCACCGCACCCAACGCCCGGGTCCGCAGCACCAACGACGCCCGCCGGATCACCACCCTCCTGCGCGACCTCGCCCAGGAGACCGCCGACGCGGCGGTGGCCGCCTGAACAGCCCGCCGGGGCGACAGGCGCACCGTCCCGCGCGGCGGGCGACCAGCGACGACCCGCGGCCCCAGGGGCCCCGGGCAGACCAGCGAACAACCCCACCCGAAAGGCAACAACGGTGTCCGAAACCCTGATCCCCACCACGACCGACTACCTGTCCGCGGTGCAGGCGGCCGTCGCCGACGCCCTGGGCATCGACGAGTCCGAGGCCGTCCCCGAGGCCACCCTGCTCGGCGAGCTCGGCGCCGAGTCGATCGACCTGCTCGACATCCTCTTCCGCCTGGAACGCGCCACCAAGGTCAAGATCACCATCTCCGACATCGCCGACCTGCTCCAGGGCGGCATCCCCGACGAGGAGTTCGGCGACGAGAACGAGGTCGTCAACGACCGCGGCCTGACCCACCTGGAGAGCGTGCTGCCGCAGTTCGACCGCAGCCGGCTCACCGAGCCCCTGACGGCCGAGGGCGTCCTGGGCCTGTTCACCGTCCAGAACCTCACCGACCTGCTGACCGAGCGGGCCCGCGCCGCCCAGGACGCCTGAAGCAGCCCGCCCCGCCACGGCCGGTGCCCGGGCCGACGACGCCCCGGGCACCGGCCGGCCGGCCCGCCCCGCACACGACAGGCCGCCCCTCTCGGAGCAGAAACGGGAAGAGACAGATGAAGCTGAAGGACCGCACCGCCCTGGTCACCGGTGCCTCACGCGGCATCGGCCGGGCCATCGCCCTGGCCCTGGCCGAGCAGGGGGCGGCCGTCGCAGTCAACTACCGCTCCCGCCGGGACGACGCCCTCGCGGTGGTCAAGGAGATCGAGGCGGCGGGCGGCCGGGCCGTCGCGATCGGCGCCGACGTCGCCGACCCGGAGCAGGCGGCACGCCTGACCGCCGAGGCCACCGACCGGCTCGGCTCCCTGAACATCCTCGTCAACAACGCCGGCGTCAGCGACGACGGACTCATCTACGACGCGCCCGCCGACGCCTGGCTGGACGTCATGAAGGTCAACTTCGGCGGCGCCTACCACTGCACGCACGCCGTGATGGAACAGTTCATGGCCCAGGGCGAGGCAACCGTCGTCAACATCTCCTCCGCCATGGGCGAACGCGGCTGGATCGGCCAGTCCAACTACTCCGCGTCCAAGGGCGCACTCAACTCCTTCACCCGCTGCGCCGCCATGGAACTCGCCCGCTTCGGCGTACGGGTCAACGCGGTGCTGGCCGGGTTCACCCCCACCGAACTGGTCGAGGAGGTCTTCCAGCGCGACGGCGGAAAGAGCATCAAGCGGCAGATCCCGCTGCGCCGGTTCGCCACGACCGACCAGGTCGCCGCCGCCGCCGTCTTCCTGGCCGGCCCCGACTCGGGCTACATCACCGGCGAACTGCTCACCGTCGACGGCGGCTTCTCCGCCCAGCTCGGCGTTGGCCGTCCCTGACCGCCGCCAAGCAGACGAGGGCGAAGACGACGATGCGATTCCATCTGATCGACAGGATCGAGACGCTGGCACCGGGCGAGCACATCAGCGCCCGCAAGGTCACCGCCGCCGACGAGACCCACTGGCAGCACACCGGGCAGGGCCCGGACCTGCCCTTCGGCCTGGCACTGGAGGCCCTGTGCCAGGCGGCGACCTGGCTGATCATGATCAGCACCGACCACCGGCAGCGCGCGGCGCTGCTCGCGGTCGGCGAGGCGACCCGGCACCGGGCCGTGGCACCCGGTGACGTGCTCCACATGGAAGCCACGATCGAGTCCATGACCGAGGAGGCCGCCATCCTGGACGGCACCGTGAGCGTCGGCGGCGAGACCGTACTGCGGGCCGAGGGCATCCTGTGCGCCCTCATCGACGCCGAACGCCTCGACGACCCGGCCGCCACCCGGCGCATGGCACATCAGCTGCAGGGCGGAGGGCCGGTGGGATGACACGCGTAGCGATCACCGCGGTGGGCGCGGTCACACCGCTGGGCAACGACGCCGACACCACCTGGGAGGGCCTGGCCGCCGGGCGCAACGGCGTGGGCCGGCTGACCACCTTCGACACCGACGGCTTCCCGGTCCGTATCGCCGCCATGGTCGAGGACTTCGACCCGGCCGCGGCCATCCCGGCGAGGATCGGCCGCAAACACCTCTCCCGCGTCGGCCAGTTCGGCGTCGCCGCCGCCTGGGAAGCGGTCCGCAAGGCCGGCCTCGACACCCTCTCCGAGGACGTGTACGGCGCCGGCGAACGCGGCGTGGCCATGGGCGCCAGCGTCGGCCGGCCCGACCTGCAGGTCCTGCTGGACATCGGCCGGCTGCGCGCCACCACCGGCAACCGCGACGCCTTCCTGTGCCGCCCGCCGGGCGTCACCCTGACCGACGACCAGAACGTTCCGCTGGCGGCCATGGCCCGCATGATCGGCGGCACCGGACCGATGATGGGCATCAGCACCGCCTGCTCGGGCTCCGGACACGCCATCGGCGAGGCCTTCCGCGCCATCCAGGAAGGCGACGCCCAGGTCATGGTCGCCGGCGGCTACGACTCGCTGACCACCTGGCTGGACGTCCTCGGCTTCAGCCTCCTGGGCGCCCTGACCGACCGCCACAACGACGACCCCGAACACGCCTCCAGGCCCTTCGACGCCGACCGCTCCGGCTTCGTGGTCGGCGAGGGCGCCGTCGCCGTCGTCCTGGAGAACATGGACACCGCCCGCGCCCGCGGCGCCACCGTCCTGGCCGAAGTACTCGGCTACGGCTCCACACTCAACGCCTGGCGCATCACCGACTCCCCGCCCGACGGCTCCGGCGCGATCCAGGCCATGGAAGGCGCCCTCGCCGACGCCGGCCTGTCCACCGGCGACATCGACTACGTCGTCGCCCACGGCACCAGCACCCACGGCAACGACCGCTCCGAGACGGTCGCCATCAAGAAGGTCTTCGGCGCCGACGCCGAACGCCTGGTGGTCAGCGCCCCCAAGTCGATGGCCGGACACCTCACCTCCGCCAGCCTGGGCCTGGGCGTCCTGGCCGCGATCGGCGCCATGCGCCACTCGCTGGTCCCGCCCACCACCAACCTGGACCGCCCCGACCGCGGACTCGACCTGGACTACGTGCCGCACACCGCACGCCCCATGCCCGTCGACGCGGCCCTGATCAACGCGTTCGCCTTCGGCGGCAGCAACACCAGCATCGTCGTGGGCGCCCCGCGGGAGGACGCATGACCACCGAGACCACCCCCGCCCCCACCCCGCCCGCCTCCTTCGACCGGCTGCTGGAATGGCAGCCGGGCAGCCGGGCGGTGGCCGTACGCAACGTGCCCGCCACCCTGCCCGTCTTCGACCACCACTTCCCCCGCCACCCGATCCTGCCCGGCGTACTGCTGCTGGAGAGCATGGCCGCGCTCGCCGCCGCCACCGCCCCGGCCGGGCACGACTGGCACCTGGTGGCGGCCAGGGGCGTGCGCTTCAAGCACTTCGTCGCCCCCGGCGACCAGATCCACATCAGCGTCGACGTCACCCGCACCACACAGCGGACGACCGAGGTACGGGCCGCCGCCCGCGTCGCGGACCGGGTGGTCGCCACCGCGCGCACCCTGGTGCTCGCGAGCGACGACGAGCCCCGGGAGGGCACATCATGAGCGACGACAGGCGACGCGTGATGGTCACCGGCATCGGCCTGATGACCGCCATCGGCCAGGGCGCCGCCCAGACCTGGCACAACCTCCTCGACGGCCGCACCGGCATCGGCGCCCTGCGCTCCTACGACCCCTCGCCCCTGCGCACCCGCATCGG
The DNA here is from genome assembly GCF_042724095.1 of Streptomyces sp. NPDC127100. Taxonomy (NCBI): domain Bacteria; kingdom Bacillati; phylum Actinomycetota; class Actinomycetes; order Kitasatosporales; family Streptomycetaceae; genus Streptomyces; species Streptomyces sp. NPDC127100. The sequence goes on along the minus strand of NZ_JBHXFL010000031.1, from coordinate 71,077 downwards.
CGCCGAGATCCACGACTTCGACCCCGCGCAGTGGGCCGGCCGGCGCACCCTGCGCATGCTGTGCCGCAGCGACCAGCTCGCCCTCGCCGGCGCCACCCTCGCCCTGCGCGACGCCGGACTCGACCACGACGGCGACCACGGCCCCCGCACCGGCCTGTTCCTGGGCAGCAACAAGGAAATGCCCCGCATGGACGAGCTGATCGACCAGCTCCAGGCCGTACGGTCCCCCGACGGCACCCCCGACCTGCCAAAGCTCGGCCGCACCGCCCGCTCGGTCGTCGCCCCGCTGTTCTTCGTCGAAGGACTCCAGCCCGCGGCCGCCTTCCACATCTCCGAGAAGTTCGGCATCCGCGGCGCCAACGCCTACTTCGCCGGCACCGCCGACTCCGGCGCCATGGCCATCGGCCGGGCCATGCGCACCGTACGGCGCGGCGAGGCCGACATCGTCGTGGCCGGCGGCTACGACGACGCCACCGGCTGGTGGGCGATGTCCAAGATGGACGGACTGGGCGTCCTGAGCCCCCACACCGACCGCGGCGCCGAGGCCTTCCGCCCCTTCGACCGCGACCGCAGCGGCTCGGTCTTCGGCGAGGGAGCGGCCCTGCTCGTCCTGGAGGAACGCGAACACGCCCTCGCCCGCGGCGCACACTGCTACGCCGAGATCACCGGCTTCGGCTCCGGCAACGACTGCGTGCGCCCGCCCAGCCCCCAGCCCCGCGCCCGGGGCCTGGCCCGCGCCATCGGCCGCGCCCTGACCGACGCCGCGGGCACCTTCCCCGACGGCAGCTACATCGCCGCCCACGGCTGCGCCACGGTCCAGGGCGACGCCAGCGAGACCGTCGCCCTGCACGACGCGCTCGGCACGAGCGCCAAGTCGGCGCAGATCAGCAGCGTCAAACCGCAGACCGGACACCTGGTCGGCGGCGCCGGCGCACTCAACGCGGCGGTGGCGGCCCTCACCCTGGACTCCGGCGTCGTCCCCGCCACCGCCAACCTGCACCACCCCGCGGCCGACTGCGACCTGGACTACGTCCCGCTCACCCCGCGCGAGACCCGGCCCCGCAACGCACTGGCCCTCGCCCGGGGCCTGGAAGGACAAGCCGTGGCCATCGCTCTGGAGCGCACGTCATGACGGAGATACCCGAAAGGAGCGCGGACATGAACGATCACAGCGCTCGGCGCAGGGTCGTGGTCTGCGGCGTGGGCGCCGTGACGGCCCACGGCGACAGCGTCACCGCCCTGTGGGAGGGCGTGAGGGCGGGCAAGGCGGCCATCACCCCCGTGCAGGGCATGCCGATGGACGGCTACGGCACCACCATCGGCGGCGAGGTCCGCGACAGCCGCCCGCCCGCCTACGACTACCTGGCCGCCTTCGACGGACAAGAACGCGAACCCGCCGTCGACTTCGCACTCGTCGCCGCCGAGGAGGCACTGCGCCAGGCAGGCCTGCACCAGGTGCCGGCCGAGCGCTGGGGCGTGGCCTTCGGCTCCTGCAACGGCGGACTGCGCAGCGCCGAGAAACTCCTGCGCCGCACCGACCGGGGCGACGCCGGCGAAACCGACGGCCGGCACTACCTGCTGGTCCCCCCGCAGGCCATCGCCGAGGCCCTCGGCGGCGCCTTCGGACTCAAGGGCCCCTCCCTGTCGGTCAACACCGCCTGCGCCTCCGGCGCCCACGCCATCGCCCACGCCCTGGAGACGATCGGCGCCGGACGCGCCGACGCCATGCTGGTCGGCGGCAGCGACGCCTTCACCGAGACCGCCTTCGCCGGCTTCACCAGCCTCCAGTCGCTGTCCACGAAACCCGCCGCGCCCTACTCCAAGGACCGCGACGGACTCTCCCTGGGCGAGGGCGCCGGCATGCTGGTCCTGGCCGAGGAATCGGTGGCCCGCGCCGCCGGCGCCCCCGTCCTCGCCGAGGTCCTCGGCTACGGCCTGTCCGCCGACGGCTACCACGCCACCGCCCCCCACCCCGAGGGCGAGGGCGCCGCCCGCGCCATCCGCTCCGCACTGCGGGCCGCCGGCGTCGCACCCGAGGACGTCGGCTACATCAACGGCCACGGCACCGGCACCCCCAAGAACGACTCGGCGGAGTCCAACGCCGTCCGCGCCGCCCTCGGCGACGCCGCCGCCAGGACGGCACTCAGCAGCTCCAAGTCCATGGTCGGCCACCTCCTGGGCGCGGCCGGCGCGGTGGAGGCCATCCTCACCGTGCAGGCCCTGGTGGAACAGACCGCCCCGCCCACCGCCAACTTCACCGGCGCCGACCCCAAGTGCGGCCTGGACGCGGTGCCCGGCACCGCGCGCCCCATGGACCTCACCACCGCCCTGACCAACAACTTCGCCTTCGCCGGCGCCAACGCCTGCGTCGCCTTCGGCGACCCCGGCCGCCGCCGCCCCGCCGTCACCGGCCGCCCGGCACCCGACAAGGTCGTGATCACCGGATTCGCCGCGATCACCCCGGCGGGCGAGGGCACCGAGGCACTGTGGCAGGCCTTCGGCGAGGGCCGCGCCCTGGGGGAGGAGGAGGACGGGCTGCGCGTGGCCCGCGCCCGCTTCGACGCCGGCGCCCACATCGGCGCCCGCGACCGGCGCCGCATGGACCGCCTGGGCCAGCTCGCCGTCGCCACCAGCCGCGCCGCCCTGGAACACGCCGGGCGCACCGCCGACGAACGGGTCGGGGTGGTGCTGGGCACCGGACTCGGCCCGATGCGCAGCATCGAGGAGTTCCTGCTGCCGGTCCTCGGCGGCTGTCCCGCGCACGGCAGCCCGGCCGTCTTCCCCAACACCGTCTTCAACGCCGCCGCCGGCCAGGTGGCCATGCACGTCGGCGCCAGGGGCCCCACCTCCACGGTGACCACCGGCCACGCGGCCGGCGCCTCGGCACTGACCGTCGCCCACGACCTGCTGCTGCAGCACCGGGCGGAGGCGGTGCTGTGCCCGGCGGTGGAGGACCTGTCGCCGGGAGTCCTCGACGCCTACCGGCGCCTGCCGCTGTTCGACGACCCCGGATACACCCTCGCCGAGGCGGGCATCACCCTGGTCCTGGAACGGGAGTCGACCGCACGGGCACGCGGCGCGCGGATGTGGGGGGAGATCGCCGGGCACGGCACCGCCTGCGACGCGCAGGGCATCGGCCGCTGGGACGCGCAGGGCGAGGGCCTGGAGCGCGCCATGCGCCAGGCCCTGGACCTCGCCGAGGTCCGCGCCGGGGAACTGGCCGGCGTGTGGGCCAACGCCGCCGGCCTGAAGCGGGTCGACGCCCCCGAGGCCCTGGCCACCGACCGGCTGGCCGGCCCGCGCACCCTGCCCGTCCACACCCCCAAGCACATCGTCGGCGAACCCGTCGGCGCCGGGGCACAGCTGTCCGCCGTGCTCGCGGTCACCGGATGGACGCGCGGCCTGGACGCCGGCCCCGTGCTCGTCAACAGCTCCTCCCTCGGCGGCACCCACATCAGCCTCGTCCTGCGCCCCACCACCACCTGACCCCCGCCTGCTCCGGCCGGGGAACCGGCCCCGCACCTCCCCGGAACCCGCCCCCGGCCCGGGGGACCGGCACTGCCCCCCACCCCTGGGGACCCGCCCCGCGGCCGGGGACCGGCCCCGTACCCCGCCACGGAGATCCGACCACGCGTCCCGCTACGGAGAACTGACCATGCCTTCCTCCGCCCCCCTGCCCACCGACCGCCACGTGTCGATCCTCGCCACGGGCGGCTACCTGCCGGGCGACCCGCTGGACAACGATGCCCTCGCCCGGCTGTGCGGCCCGCTGCCCGACGACGTGCTGGAGGGCATCCAGGTCCGCCGCCGGCACTGGATGGTCGACCCGGCCACCGGCGAACACCGCGTCAGCACCTCGCAGATGGCCACCGCCGCGGCCCGCCAGGCCCTTGAGCGGGCCGGCGTCGAGGCGTCGGAGATCGACCTGATCGTGATGTCCACCGCGAGCCCCGACTACCTCCTGCCGGTCGCCGCCACCTACGTCCAGGAACAGCTCGGCCTGGACAGCTGCGCGGTGATCGAGGTGCGGGCCGGCTGCGTCGGCGCCGTCCAGGCACTGGACATCGCCCGCCGCCAGCTCGCCGACGGCACCTACCGAACCGCCCTGGTGATCGGCGCCGAGGCCGTCTCACCGCTGCTCGCGCCGGTCTTCCTCGGCAAGGACCCGCACAGCGTGCGCATGCGCGACCGGCTCACCGTCTACACCTTCGGCGACGGCGCGGGCGCGATGGTGCTGCGCGCGGGCGAGGCCGGCTCCGCGCACGAGGGCAGCCGGCAGGTGTTCGCCACCCGCTCCATGGGCGGCGCCCGCAAGCCCGGCATGCTGATCGTCGGCGGCGGCACGGACGCCCCGCTGGCCGAACAGCAGCGCCGAGGACGCCTGATGGACATCAGACTCGACATCCCCGGCACCGCCTCCTTCGGGCCCCGGGTCTTCGTGCAGGGCATCCACGACATGCTGGACCGCTCCGGCCTCGCCCTGGCCGACATCGACGCCTGCGTGCTGCCCGAGGGCAACGCCGAGTACTTCGCCAGTGAGTACGGCACGGCCGGACTGTCCGACCAGGACCAGGCCCAGCTGGGCAAGACCATCGTGGAGAACCTCACCGACGTCGGCGCCACCGGCTCCGCGGCGGTGCCGCTGGCCCTGGACGCCGGCTGGGCCGAGGGCCGGATCCGGCCGGGCCACACCGTGCTGCTCCTCGCCATCGAGGCCAGCCGCTACCTGTACGCGGGCCTCACCCTGACCTGGGAAGCGCCCTTCCCCGGCAAGTGACCCGCACCCGCCCACCCGCCACCCGTATCCCGCCCGACCGCGGCCTTCGCGCGGGCCCCGACCCAAGGGACGAAAACGTGTCTGCTCGAACGACGGTGCTCACCGGCGAAAGCGTGGAGGAACGCAACAAGAGGACGATCCGCTCGGTCTTCGACGAGTTCGTCAACAAGGGCGACTTCTCCCTCGTCGACGAGATCTACAGCCCCGACATGATCGACCACCAGCCCCTGCCGGGCGCCCCCGAGGGCCCCGAGGGCGTGAAGTACACCATCGCCGGCCTGCGCGAGGGATTCCCGGACCTGCACGTGACCATCGAGGACATGAGCGCCCACGCCGATCACGTCGTCATCCACAACACCTGGCGCGGCACCCACCTCGGCGACTTCCTCGGCATCGCCCCGACCGGCCGCTCCATCGAATTCCGCGGCGTCGTGGTGTGGCGCCTGCTGGACAACGGCCTGATCGCCGAGCGCTGGGGCATCGGCGTGGAGTCCAACATGCTGGAGGTCCTCGGCATGCGCCGGCTGGCCCCCGCCGCCCGCTCCTCCGCCCGCGCCACCGCCCGCGGGGCCACCCGGCCCGCCTCCGTTCTGCTCGCCCTGCCCGACGCCCACGCCGAGCGCTGGGCCCGCGTCCGGGCCGAACTCGCCGGCGACCGGCTGCGCGCCTACGAGGCCTCACGCGGGCGGGCGGGCGTCCGGCGAGAGTCCTTCACCACCCGGGAACTGGACGGCCGGCAGGTGGTCGTGCTCCAGCTCGAGTCCCGCGACCCGGCGGCGGCCGCGCGCCGGCTGCGCGACTCCCAGGACGCCTTCGACCAGTGGCTGCGCGCCGAGGCGACCGCGGTGTTCGGCACCGACCCCTGGGCGGAGCTCGCCGATGCCCGCACGGCCGGGCAGGAACACCTGTGGACCTCCGTCACCGCCGAGATCGTGCGCTCCTGATACGCCCGCACCCGCTCGGGCCATGCTCCGCCAGCACTCCAGCGGTCCTCCGACACCACTGGATCTGCCACTGCTAATTTCCATATCACTGCTAGAGCAATCTTTGTCCGGGGAAGGAACCGATCGATGCGGCAACGAAAACTCGGCGGTCAGGGACTGGTGGTGTCCGAGCAGGGCCTCGGATGCATGGGCATGACCTTCGCCTACGGCCAGGCGGACGACGCCGAGGCCCTGCGCACCGCCCACCGGGCACTCGAACTCGGCGTCACCCTCCTGGACACCGCGGACTTCTACGGCCCGCACACCAACGAGGAATTCGTCGCCCGGATCATCGCCGGGCGACGCGACGAGGTGACCGTCTCCTCCAAGGCCGGCAACGAGGTCAGCCCCGAGGGAGCCATCACCGGCCGCATCAACGGCCGCCCCGACTACATCAAAACCTGCATCGAGGGCAGCCTGCGCCGGCTGGGCACCGACCGGATCGACCTGTACTACCTCCACCGCGTCGACCCCGACATCCCCGTGGAGGAAACCTTCGGCGCCCTCGCCGACCTGGTCACCGCCGGCAAGGTACGCCACCTCGGCATCAGCGAGGCCTCCGCGGCCACCATCCGCCGCGCCCACGCCGTGCACCCCCTGACCGCCGTCCAGACCGAGTACTCGCTGGCCACCCGCGACGTGGAGACCAACGGCGTACTGGCGGCCTGCCGCGAACTGGGCATCGGCTTCGTCGCCTACAGCCCCCTCGGACGCGGCCTGCTCACCGGCCGCATCCGCAGCCTCGACCACCTGGCCGAGAACGACTTCCGCCGGATCGTGCCCCGCTTCCAGGCGGAGAACCTCAAGGCCAACCTCACCGTCGTCGAGCGCCTCGACGCCCTGGCCGAGGCCAAGGGCATCACCACCGGCCAGCTCGCCCTGGCCTGGGTCCTCGCCCAGGGCGACGACGTCGTGGCCATCCCCGGCACCAAACGCGTGGCCTACCTCGAGGAGAACACCGCCGCCTCCGCCGTGAGCCTGAGCGCGAACGACCTCGCGGCCCTCGACGAGATCGCCCCCCACGGCGTCGCCGCCGGCGACCGCTACCCGGCCGGCGCCATGGCCACCCTCAACCGCTGACCGCCCGCGCACGCGAAGGCGAGTGAAGAGCACAATGCCCACCCACATCACGATCATCGGCGGCGGGCTGGCCGGACTGACCGCGGCGATCGCCGCCGCCGAGCAGGGCGCCCGCGTCAGCCTCCACGAGGCCCACTCCCACCTGGGAGGCCGCGCCCGCTCCTCCGACGGCCCGTACGTCACCAACGACGGCCCGCACACCATCATGAACAACGGCGACGCCTGGCAGTGGCTCATCCAGCGCGGCGTGGCCGGCCACTACGTACGCCTGTCCTTCCACGAGTGGACCCGGATGCGCTTTCGCCACCGGGGCCGGCTGCGCATGACCCTGCCGCCCGGCTACATGCGCATGACGCTGCTGAACCGCGACCGGCCGGTGCCCGTCGACCGCTCCTTCCAGGACTGGGCGAGCGAGCACTTCCCCCAGGAGACCGTCGGCGAGGCCCTCGGCTTCCTCGGCCCCATCCTCTTCGACGGCGACCCGGGCCGGCTCTCGGCGGCCTTCGTGTGGGAACGGCTGCTGCGCGTGGGCACCCCCAAGTTCCCCCTGCCCAGCCGGTACTTCATCGGCGGCTGGGGCACCCTGGTGGACCGCATGGCCCGCGTCGCACGCCGGCACGGCGTCACCATCGAGACCGGCTCACGCCTGACCGAACTGCCCACCGACGGGCCGGTGATCGTGGCGACCTCCCTGGCCGCCGCCCGCGGCCTGCTCGGCGACCCCGCCCTGGACTGGCCCAGCGGCACCGCCGCCCTGCTCGACATGGCCGTCACCCGCTCGGGCAAGGACGGCAACGTCTCCTTCGACATGGACGAAGGCGGCTTCACCTCGCAGTACTCCGACCACGACCCCTCCCTCGCCCCCGAGGGCGAGGCCCTCTTCCAGGGCGCCATGCCACTGCGGCCCGGCGAGAACAAGGCCGGCGCGATCGAACGCCTGGAAAAGCTCTACGACCTGACGACACCCGGCTGGCGCGAACGGCTGCTGTGGCGCCGCGAGGGCATCTCCCGCGGCCGCACCGGCGCACTCGACCTGCCCGGCACGACCTGGCGGGACCGCCCGGCCGTCGACCGCGGCGACGGCGTCTACCTGATCGGGGACAGCGTCGCCGCCCCCGGCATCCTCGCCGAGACCTCGATCCTCAGCGGCCTGAAGGCCGCGGAACTCGCCGTGCGCGCCCTGCCCGTGGCACACCGCACCGCCGTGACCGCCGGCTGAGTTCCCCCGTCCACCCAGGGGGTGTGTACCACCATGAGAATCACACTGTCCGAGCGCGGCACCCCGGACTGGACGGTCTGCGCGGACCTCGTCCAGACCGTGTTCGCCCAGAAGTACCACGCCAGCGTACGGCCCGACCCCGACGCCTTCCTGGCCTACTTCGAGGACAACGGCGACGGCACCGAGGACGCCCTCGCCTGCGCCGGCCTGACCTTCCCCGAACAGGGCGAGGTCCTGCTGGAGACCTACCTCGACCACCCCGTCGAACAGGTCATCGCCGCCGAGACCGGCGACGACGTCTCCCGCGCCCAGATCCTGCAGATCGGCAACATCGCCTCCGTCCGGGCCAGCGCCGGCGGCGAGATCATCAAGGCGATCCCCCTGGTCATGGCCTGCCTCGGCCGCCCCTACGCGGTCATGACGATGACCAGTCGGCTGTCCCTGCTGATGCAGCGCCTCGGCGTGGTCTTCCACCCCCTGGGCGAGGCCACCCCCGACCGCCTCACCCCCCAGGAGGCACACGCCTGGGGCACCTACTACGACACCCGCCCGATCGTCGGATGGGCCGAAGCGGCCGCCCAGAGCACCCTGCTGCTCGCCGCGATCGGCCGGTACTGCTTCGAGTCGGTCGACATGCGGCTGGTCCGCAACGGCCCCGAACGAAGGGGACTGGCCCATGCGGCCTGACACCACACCCGTCTCACTGGCCGCGGACCTGCTCCGGCACGCCGACAGCGACGCCGTCATGGTGCGCGTCCTGCCCGCCGACGGCGCCCCCGCCACCGAACACACCTACCGCGAGCTCATCGGCGCCGCCCTGACCCTGGCCGGCCGGCTGCGTACCCTCGCCGACGACCACGGCAGAGCACCCCGGGTCGGACTGATCGCCGACAACTCACCCGAATGGGTCGTGGCCGACCTCGCCCTGCTGTTCGCCTCCGCCGTGGAGATCCCGGTCCCCACCGCCTTCACCGCCCAGCAGGCCGCCTCCCTCCTCGCCGACGCCGACCTCTGCCTGGTCGACACCGCCGGCGGCCGCGCCCTCGAGCGCTGGACACAGGAAGCCGGCACCCCCGTCCTCGGCCACGACCGCCCCGTCACCCCCATCGACCTCCAGGCCCTGCCGGCCACGGCCCCGCCCGGCCCCCAGGACCGCACCGTCCCGGCCCAGGACACCGTCGTCAAGGTCATCCACACCTCCGGCACCACCTCCGCCCCCAAGGGCGTCAGGATCCGCCGCCACGGCCTGGACGCCCTGCTGACCTCCCTGCGCTCACGCACCGGCACCGCCATCTTCGAGCGCTACCTGTCGATCGTGCCGCTCAGCCTCCTCATCGAACAGGTCGCCGGCCTCTACATGCCCTTCCTCGCGGGCGGCTCGGTGACCTTCCTGCCACCCGGCACCGCCCTGGTGGGAACCGCCGCCGACGCCGGCCCCCGCATGCTCACCCTGCTGCACCGGGCCCGCCCCACCGCCCTGGTCGTCCCGCCCACCATGGCCGCCCTCTTCCTCGCCCTGTGCGACGAACGGCCCGACGAGGACACCACCGCCCGGCACCTGCGGATCTTCGGCCACCCGGGCCCCGTCTTCATCGCCTGCGGCGGCGCCCCCGTACCCGCCGAAGTCCTCGAGCGCCTGCACACCTACGGCATCACCGTGCACGAGGGATACGGACTGAGCGAGAACTCCTCCGTCGTCTCCTGGAACGTGCCCGGCGAAGTCCGCTTCGGCACCGTGGGCCGCCCCCTGGACCACGTCGAGGCCCGGATCGACCAGGACGGCGAACTCCTCATCCGCAGCACCTCCCTGTTCGCCGGCTACACCCGCGAGGACCCCTCCAGCGTCACCGTCGACACCGGGGGATGGCTGCACACCGGCGACCTGGCCACCCTCGACGACGACGGCTACCTGCGCATCACCGGACGCAGGAAGAGCCTCGTCATCACCGCCGGCGGACGCAACCTCTCCCCGGAATGGATCGAGGCCCGCTACCGCGAACTCGGCTTCCTGCGCGAGGCCGCCGTCGTCGCCGAGGGCCTGACACAGGTGCACGGCCTGTTCGTCGTCGAGACCGGCCTCGACCACACCGCCGCCCGCCGGCGGATCGAGGAGTTCGGCCGCATCCGCTTGTCGGACATCGAACGCGTCCGCGTCATCCACCTGATGTCCGCCGACGACCCCGACTACCTGCGCCTGTTCACCGTCACCGGCCGCCCGCGCCGGGACACCGTCCGCGCCCACGTCCTGTCGGGCCGCCCCCCGGCCGCCGCCCCCACCCGGATCAAGGAGACAGCATGAGCACCACCGTCACGACGACCCCCTACGGCACCGGCAGCGGCCTGCTCGTCGAACCCGCCCGGGGCACCCGGCCGCCGGACGTCGACCGCAAGGAACTCCTCGACCTCCTCGCCGAAGCGGGCTTCCTGCTGCTGCGCGGCTTCGACACCGACATGGCCTCCTTCACCGCGCTGGTGCAGAACACCTCCACCTCCACCACCCTCGACCCGGCCCGCGACTTCTACTCCGAGGTCGCCCAGAAGGTCGACGCCGGCTTCGACGAGGTCGGCCTGCACACCGAGAACGGCAACAGCCCCTTCCGCTCCCACCTCGCCTGGTTCTTCTGCGAGAAGGCCGCCTCCGCCGGCTCCCAGACCACCGTCTGCGACGGCTACCGCGTCTGGGAGGCACTGTCACCCGCCGCCCGCGAGGCCTTCGCCGCCCAGGACATCGTCTACAGCCGCTACGTCGCCGAACCCCAGTGGCGCGCCATGGCCCACCACCTGCTCGGCCGTAGCAAGCCCGCCGCGGACATCGAGGTCGCCGAACTGCTCGCCATGGCCGGCCGCCTCGAGGGCACCGAGATCGTCCCCGAGACCGACGGCGGCGTGCGCTACTCCTTCACCACCCCGGCCGCCGGCACCACCGTCTTCGGCGACCGCCCCTCCTTCGCCAACAGCATCCTCGGCCCCTCCTTCAACTACGAAAAGCCCCGCATCACCTTCACGGACGGCACCGACCTCCCCGCGCCGCTCCTCGCCGAGGTCGAAGCGGTGACCGCCGCCCTGACGGAGAACCTCGACTGGCAGGACGGAGACATCGCCGTCATCGACAACACCCGCGTCATGCACGGCCGGCGCGCCATCACCGACCCCGACCGCACCATCTACAACGCCCTGAGCTACATCCAGGTACCCGCCGTCGCCGCCTGAACCGCGCACCCGGCCACGCGCACGGGCCCGCCACCGGTGCGGCGGACGGCGGGCCCACCCGAGAGGACACCATGGACACCGAACACCCCGCGCCCCCCACCGGCGCGGCCGCCACCGGCCACGACCAGGACCCGCCCGACCCGCGGCGCTGGCGGCTGCTGGTGTTCGTCGCACTGGCCCAGTTCATGGTGCTCCTGGACACCACCGTCGTGAACCTCGCCCTGCCCGCCATCCAGACGGACCTCGCGGCGAGCGCCACCGCCACCGAATGGTTCCTGACCGGCTACATCCTCTGCTTCGGCGGCCTGATGCTCCTGGGCGGACGCACCGCCGACCGCTGGGGACGCAGACGCACCTTCCTGCTGGGCGCCGCCCTGTTCACCGCCGCGTCCCTGCTGTGCGCACTCGCCGACGGCGCCGGCCTGCTCATCGCCGCCCGGGCCCTGCAGGGCTGCGGCGCCGCCTTCCTCTCCCCGGCGGCGATGTCCCTGGTCACCACCACCTTCCCGCACGGCAGGGAACGCACCACGGCACTCGCGGTGTGGGCCGCGCTGGCCGGCCTCGGCGGCACCCTCGGCGTCGTCGCCGGCGGCCTGATCACCGACACCCTCAGCTGGCGCTGGATCTTCTACATCAACCTCCCCTTCGGCCTCGCCGCCGTGACCGGCGTCCTCCTCCTCACCTCCGGCCGCCGCGAACCGGCCACCCCCGGCTCCCGGCCCGACGCCCTCGGCGCGCTCACCGTCACGACCGGCCTGGCCGCACTGGTCTACGCCCTGGTCAACATCCAGGACCACGGCTGGGACTCCACCGCCTACGTCATCGCCCCCGCCCTCGCCGCCGCCGCCCTGCTCACCACGTTCACCGTGGTCGAACTCAGGGCCGCCGACCCGCTGATGCCGATGCGGATGTTCGCCACCCGCTCCCTGACCACCGCCGCCGTCGGCCGCGTCCTGACCAGCGCCGTCCAGGCGGCCGTCCTCTTCCTCAGCAGCTACTACCTGCAGCGCACCCTCGGCTACTCCACCCTGAAGTCCGGCTTCGCCTTCCTGCCGCTGGGCGTCGCCGCCATCGCCGTCACCGCCCCGGCCACCCGCGTGATGCACCGCCTGGGCCCCCGCCCGGTGTACCTCGCCGGCGCGGCCGGCTCCGTCCTCGGCCTGCTGCTGCTCACCGCCGCCCCCCAGCACGGCCACTACCTGCCCCACATCCTGCCGGCCCTGCTCGTCCTCGGCGTGGCCATGCAGTGCTGCGGCATACCCGTCAACGTGCACGGCGTCTCCGACATCCCCGAACACCAGCAGGGCATCGCCTCCGGCGTCCTCGTCTCCGCCTTCCAGATCGGCGCCTCACTGGGCCTGGCCACCGTCGCCACCAGCGCCCTGAGCCGCACCACCGCACAGCTGTCCCAGGGCACCGCACCCGCCGCGGCCTGGCTCGACGGACTGCACCTGGGCTTTTGGATCACCACCGGCATCGCCGTGCTCAACCTGATCAACGCCGCCCTCGGCCTGCCCGGCCGGCAACCCGCCACCGACACCGCACGAGCACCCCAGGCCGCCTGACACCCCCCACCGACGGGAGACCCCCCATGGCACGCCCCGGAGACGTCCTGCACCTCGGCGAGGACCGCCTCACCTTCCTCACCACGTCCGCCGAGACCGACGGCGCCTACCTCGAGGTCGAGGCGGAGTACGCCCCCGCCTCCATCAAACCGCCCGTGCACTACCACCCCAAGCAGACCGAACGGATGCAGGTCACCAGCGGCAGGCTCAACCTGCTCCTCGACGGCGACCTGCGCGAGTACACCGCCGGCGACGAGTTCCACATCCCCCCCAACACCCCGCACTCCCTGTGGAACCCCGGCCCCGAACGGGCCCGCATCAACTGGCGCACCACGCCCGCCTACCGCACCGAGAAGGTCTTCGAGACCCTGTGGGGCCTGACCAACGAGGGCCGGCTGCGCCCCGACGGCACCCCCTTCCTCCAGATGCCGCTGCTCGTGCTCGGCTTCCGCGACGAGTACCGCGTGGTCACCGGCCGGCCCCACCTGCTGGACGTGGCCCTGTGCACGGCCCTGGCCCCGCTGTCGCTCGCGCTGGGCTACCGGCCCACCTACCGCCCCGCCCAGGTGCGCGAGACCCAGCCGGCCACCTGACACCCCCACAGGCCCGGCCGGTCCTCGAGCGCCGCGCGAGAGGGAGGCGAGGCAGCGGCCGTAGCGTCGGCGACGACCCCAACCGCCGCACGCGTGGAGGACTTTGCGACATGGCCAGCGACGAGCACGGATTCACCCTCCCGGGCGCGGATCTCCCGCAGCCCGACGCCGACCTGCGCGCCCGGCGCGAGGCGGTGGTCATCGCCCACACGATCGCCGAGACCCAGTGGGACATCGACGGCGTGTTCGCCACCTTCCCGCGGGGCCCGGTCTACCGGGTCCAGGCCTTCGAGGAAGGCCCGCTGGTCGGCGACGCGGCCATCCGCAAGGGCTACTTCGACGACATGCAGAAGGCGTTCCCGAACCTGGAGCACGACCTGCACGCCGTGCACCACACGCCCACCGCGGTGATCCTGGAGGCGCAGGCCCGCGGCAAGCAGGAGGCCGACTGGCGCGACATCCCCAACCGCGGCAAGTCCATCGACGCCCCGGTCTGCGTGATCTTCCACTTCGACGGTGACGTGCTGATCGACGAGACCCTCTACTTCGACGTCGCCACCTTCCAGCGCCAGCTCGCCTGACCCCCCTCCCGCCCCGCCGCCTCGGCCGGGCCCCCGGCCCCCGCCGGGGGGCCGCGCCCAAACGGCGGGGGGGGCGGCGGGGGGAGGGGGGGTCGCCGCCGGCG
>NZ_JBHXFL010000031.1:54139-56955 GCF_042724095.1 Streptomyces sp. NPDC127100 | reverse complement strand
GGGGCTTTAGTCCGAACCCCCATCCTTGGGCGTGCCACCTTGCCTCCGCCGCCGCCCCCCACCCCCCCCCGGCCCGCCCCGCTGGGCGGGCCCCCGGCGGGCGGGCGGGGGGCCCGGCCGAAACGGCGGGGCGGCCCGGCGCGGTACGGGTGTTCGCCGCCCGCGCGCACGTGCGGCCGGCGGACCGGCCGGACTCGAGGGAAAGTCGAGGACCCCTGCCTAGCGTCGACCGCGGCGGCCGGAGCTGCCGGCCGTGCTGTCGTTGCGTGCTGCGGCCCGCCGGACCTGATGCCGGCGACGCCCCGACGCACAGTCCGCCTCCAGAAAGGATGCTCGGATGAGCACCGCCAACCCCCCATCCCCGGGCGGAGGAACGAAGGGCACGGTCCTCTGGGCCATCCTCGTCACCGGCCTCGCCTCCTTCATGGCGGGCCTGGACAACCTCGTGATCATCACGGCGCTGCCCACCATCAAGGACGAACTCGGCGGGAGCCTGAGCGACCTCGAGTGGACGGTCAACGCCTACACCCTGTCCTTCGCGGTGCTGATGATGTTCGGTGCCGCCCTCGGCGACCGCTTCGGCCGGCGCCGCGTATTCGGCCTGGGCCTGCTGCTGTTCACCGCGGCGTCCGCGGCCGCCGCCCTGGCACCGGGCGTCGGCGCGCTCATCGCCGCCCGCGCCGTGCAGGGCGCCGGAGCGGCCGTCATCATGCCGCTGTCGGTCACCTTGCTGACCGTCGCCGTACCGCCCGAGAAACGCGGCTCCGCGCTCGGCATCTGGGGCGCGATCAACGGCCTGTCGATCGCCGCCGGACCCCTCGTCGGCGGAGCCGTCGTCGAGCACCTGTCCTGGCAGTGGATCTTCTGGCTCAACGTCCCCATCGGCCTGGCCCTGGCCCCGCTGGCGTTCCGCAAGCTCGGCGAGAGCCGGATCACCGACTCCCGCCTGGACGCGGTGGGCACCGTGCTCTCCGGCGTGGGCCTGTTCGGTATCGTCCTCGGCCTGGTCAAGGGCCACGAGGAGGGCTGGACCTCGGCCCTGGTGCTCGGCTCCCTGATCGGCGGCGCCGCCGTCATGGCCGTGTTCGTGGCCTGGGAGAACACCACCGACCGGCCCATGGTGCCGATGCGCATGTTCCGCAACCGGGCCTTCACCGGCATCAACCTGGCCGGCGTACTGATGTCGGTCGGCATGTTCGGCGCCATCTTCCTGATGACCCAGTTCCTGCAGAACATCCAGGGCTACAGCGCGATGGACGCGGGCGTACGGCTGCTGGCCTGGACGGCCATGCCGATGGTGGTCGCACCGATCGGCGGCATGATCTCCGACCGCATCGGCGGCAAACCCGTCGTCACCCTCGGCCTGGCCATGATGACGGCCGGCATGGCCTACTGGGCGTTCGTCCTCGAACCCGACGTCTCCTACGTCGAGCAGCTGCCGTCACTGATGATCTGCGGCGCGGGCATGGCCCTGTTCTACGCGCCGCTGATGAACCTCACCATGGGCTCGGTCGCCGAGCACGAACAGGGCATCGCCTCCGGCGTCACGGCCGCCACCCGCGAGCTCGGCGCCGCCTTCGGCGTCGCCCTGCTGGCCTCCATCTTCAGCGCCAACGGCGGCTACGCCTCACCGCAGAACTTCGTCGACGGCCTGGTCCCCGCCATGTGGGTGGGCGCCGTCGCGGTGGCCCTGGCCACCGTGGCCATGCTGGTCGTCCCCGGCCGGCGCGCCGCGCCCGCCGCCCCGGCACCCGGCACCCCCGAGTCCGCACCGGCCCCCGCCGAGCAGGCACCGCCGGCCGCGGTGCGCTGAGCACCCCCTCACCACCCCGCGCGCCCGGACCCACCGGGCGCGCGTCCCTGTGCACACCCCGCCGGCGACAGGCCGCCAGAGACGAACCGAGGGACATATGGCAATCGAGGAGATGAAGGTCCGCGACGCCTTCAGGATCATCCCGTCATCCCTGCCGGACAACCGCGGGTACTTCTTCGAAGCCTGGCGGACGAGCGAGCTGACCGCGGCGAGCGGGCAGACGTTCACCGTCCGGCAGGTCAACTACTCGGTGTCCAGGCGCAACACGCTGCGCGGCATCCACGGCACGACGCTGCCGCCGGGCCAGGCGAAGCTGGTGACCTGCGTGCGCGGCGCCGCGCTGGACGTGGTCGTCGACCTCAGGGTCGGCTCGCCCACGTTCGGCATGTTCGACACCACCCTGCAGGAGGCCGGCTCGGGCATCGGCGTCTACCTCGCGGACGGCCTCGGACACGCCTTCCTGGCGCTGACCGACGACACCTGCATGAACTACCTGTGCTCCGAGGAGTACGTGCCCGGCACGATGGTGGACATCCAGGCCCTCGACCCCGACATCGGCATCGACTGGAACACCTCCGGGCCCTTCATCAGGTCCCCCAAGGACACCGACGCCCCGACCCTCGCCGAGGCGGTCCGCCAGGGCCTGCTGCCCACCTACGAGCAGGCGAAGGCCTCCTACCGGACGCCCTGACCGGCACCGCCGAGGGGCCGCCCCCCAGGAAGAAAAGGGGGGCGGCCCCTTGCCGGTGCGGCAGGTTCCCGTTTCACACCGTGCCCCCGGCGCACCGCCGGGGGGGCGGCCGGCCGCGGCCGGGGCCCCCGACATAGGGGAGCCCGGGGGCCGGCCCGCCGCGCCCCCGCGCGGGCGGGGGGGCGGGGCGGGGCCGGCCCGGCGCTCGTGGTAGTGGGGGCTGCGCCGGGGCGCGCGGGGCTCCCCGCCCGGGGCGGCGCGGGCGCCCACGGCCGCCGCGCTCACCGGTGCAGTCGGGGACGGTGCGGGCAT